>NZ_WBJY01000001.1:1200000-1519112 GCF_008831085.1 Pseudoclavibacter endophyticus | reverse complement strand
GAGCGGGTGTCCGCCCGACGTGCCGTAGGCGAGGGCGGGCGGGAGGACCAGCTTGCGGCGACCGCCGACCCTCATGCCGGGGATGCCCTCCTGCCACCCTTTCACGAGGGCGGAGAGCGGGAACTCGATGGGTTCGCCCCTGCTCCACGAGGAGTCGAACTCGTCACCCGATTCGTAGTCGACACCGAGATAGTGCACCTTGACCGTGGAGGAAGCTGCTGCCTCGTCGCCGTCTCCGACGATGAGGTCTTCGATCTCCAGCTTGTCGGGAGCAGGGCCCTCGGGAAAGTCGATCTCTGGCTTCGTGCGTTCCGTATCGCTCATGGCAACCATCCAAGCATCTCGAGGTGCGACCGCGCTGGTCGCCGCGGTGCATTCATCACCGCGCCGAGGGCGGGCCCGACGGGCCCGTCGGGCCCGCCGGGGACGGTCCGTACGGGCTCTGGCCGGTGCTGGACGCAGGAGGCCGGCTCCCCTGGTCCGGGAACGGCGGCTGCTGCCGCGGGCCTGGCGCCCCCGCACCGGGTTGCTGGTACGGACCCGGTTGCTGGTACGGACCCGGCTGCTGGTACGGACTCGGCTGCCGATGCGCGCCGGGCTGCTGCTGGCCCTGGTACGGGGACGCACCCACGTGCGGCCGCTGGAATTGCGGGCCGGCAGACGACTGATAGGGCTGCGGCATGCGGGGTGGCGCGTTGGTCGGAACCGCAACGGCGGGGGCGGCCTGCATGTGTTGGACGCCCCCGGGCTGTGAGCGATTCAGCACGCGCCGGATTCGTGTCAGATCCGAGAGCAGTTCCTGCTCCGCACGCAAGGACGCCTGGTTTCCGGGGCTGTGCAGCACTCGCGTGCGAACGTGCGCGAGTCGCGTCGACTCTTCGATGAACGTTCGCATAGCGCGCACGGCCTCCGGGCCGGCCCTCCTGGCCCAGGCGCGCGCGCCGCTTCGGCCCTGCATCGACGAGAGCATGTCGACCTCTGCGCGCGAATACCAGCCGACGCGCGCGTATTCGCCCAGACGCTCGCGAAGCAGCTTCCGGTCACCGCGGCGGAGCATGACGACCATGATGATCCACGCGATGAAGATGGGCACCATGACCAAGAAGAACAGCAGCGCGAGGTAGCCGAGCGATTGCGCCGGGTCAGCAGCCAGGGAGTCGGCGAGCGTCGATCCGCCGTTCCAGACGAAGTGCACGAACACCGCGGGAGCGAGCCCGACGAAGAAGCCGCCGATCGCGCCGCCCATGCCCCACTTGCGGGCGGCGAACCCGATCGCGGCGCCGGTGAGCGACGCGCAGATCGGATGCAGAAGCGGCATGGCGACGCCCCGGATGCCGAACTGAAAACCGATCGACACGACGCCGGCGGCGGCGCTCTGCTCGAAGCCGGCGGCCGCCTGGCTCGAGAAGTACAGGATGTTCTCCGTGAAGGCGAACCCCGCGCCCGAGAGCGCCCCGAACACAATCCCGTCCGTCGGACCGTTGAAGTGCTTTCTGGCGACGAAGAAGATGATGAGCACCCCGACGCCCTTGAAGAACTCCTCCACGAGGGGCGCCTGCACGACGGCGCCCCACCAGTCGGGCAGCGGCGGCAGCGCGAACACCAGCCAGAGGACCTCTGCCGCGAGACCGAAGAGCAGGGCGCCAGCCGTTGCGATGCCGGCGCCCCACAGCAGTGCCCCGAACAACAGCAGTTTCGGTTCCGGCTCCCACCGGTCGATGAACCAGACCACGAGCCACACGAAGGCGAGCGTGAAGACGGCCAGGACGATCGATACCAGGACCAGCGAAACGCTCGACTGCACGAGTGCGAGGATCAAGATGGCGATCGTGCCCAGGAATGCGACGCCCATGATCGCGATCGTCACGACGGTCATGAGTGTGTTGCGTTTCGGCGGCAGTTCCTCCACGAACTGCGGCCCCAGGGGCAGCCGCTGGTCGGCGAACTGCCCGGACGGATGCTGGCCGGGCCCCACCCCGTGCTGCTGATGCGGCGGCGCCGAGTGCGCGTTCGGTCGCCCGGGCTGGGGCGGCATGTACGAGGTCATTCCGTCGCTTCCTGAAGTTCACGGCGCCGCGCGAGCACCTCGTCGAGCAGGGCTCGCTCGGCGATGCGGCGGTCTGGGTCCTTTTTGTCGATGCTGGCATGTTCGCGCGCGTAGGCGAGCCGCGTCGCATCGCGAATGAAGCCGGTCATCGCCCGATGCGCCCTGGCGCCGCGCTTGCGCGCCCACGCCAGCGCTTTGGCACGATTGTCGAGATCGGTCAGCATCCGCAGCTCACTCGCCGTGAACCACCCAGCCTCGGTGTATTCACGCAGACGGTGGCGAGTCGCCGCCCGGTCATCGTCGATGAGCCGCAGCACGAGCCAGGTGCACGCCGCGAACAACGGCACCTGCGTAAGCACGTAGAATGCGATCCACCCGACGGGATTGTTCGGATTGATGCCGAGCATCGGCAGCACGAGCACGCTCCCCCCGTTCCAGAACGCGTGGGTGAGGATCGCGGCGAGGAGACCTGCGAGAAATCCGAGGACGATCCGACCGATCCCTGTGCGACGCGTCGCCCAGCCGACGCCGATGCCGATCAGGCCGGAGAACAGCACGTGCGCGAACGGCGCAAGGATGCACCGGACGACGAGCACCCATACGAGGCTCACACCGGTATCGCCGGCGCTCGCGAAGTAGACGATGTTCTCGGTGAAGGCGAACCCGGCGCCGATGAGTGCGCCGTAGATGAAGCCGTCGACCGGCCCGTTGAACTCACGCCGAGCGAGGGCGAGGATGACGAGGATGCCGACCCCCTTGATCAACTCCTCGATGACGGGGGCTTGCACAACCACCGCGTACGTATTGACCTCGCCGACGGTGCGCAGATACCGAGCCGCGACGGTCAGCATGAAGTTGCCGGTCACCAGCGTGCCGAGGATCGACGCCCCCGCCCCGTAGAAGAGCGCGAGGGCCATCAGGATGCGCGGTTCCGGCTCCCAGCGGTCGAGCCAGACGATGATGCTCACGACGATCGCCAACGGGACCAGCGCCGGGATCGCCATCACGATCGCGGAGACCTGCAACGTCACGAGCAGCCAGGCCACCACGATGAGCAGACACACGATCGCGACGGCGAACACGGCCAGCCATGCCATCGGCAAATGGCGACGCGGCCTGATGACGGCAGAGTCGGTCGTGTTCGACGAGGTCACGGGTCCTCCTGTCCGCGGCGCAGAGGCCACGATAACGCGACGACGCAGCGCCGTCACCGATCATGGCATCCGCCTCAGTCGGCCGTCGCACAAACCTCCCCCGGCCGGATGACGCCGGCGAACGCGCCGGCCCGCGCGTGGCGCCCCGGGCGTCTGCCCGGGTTCTGTCGATACGCTGAACCTATGAAACGCGTGATCCTCGTGCTCGGTGCCGGCTTCGGCATCGGCTATGTGCTCGGTGCCCGCGCCGGACGCGAACGCTACGACCGCATCGTTGAAACGACGAAGCGCGTCGCCACGAGCGAGCAGGCCCGGCGAAGCGTCGCGGTCACCCAGGAACTCGTCGACGAAGCGACCCCGCTCGTCATCTACCAGGCGCGGCACTACGCGACACGGGCCGGCGAAGCGTCCAAGCGCGCCGCCGCGCACCTCGGCGAAGGGGCGCAGCACGTCGCTGCCTCGGCGTCCGACACCGTCACCGGCGTCTACGAACGACTGACGACGGGCGCCGACGACCTGTCGGCGCGCGTCACCCACACGACAGAGGAGCTCCGGGCTCGCAGCGAAGAGCTGCGGCGTCGCAGTGAGGAGCGAATCGACGACTTCGGGAAACGCGTGGAAGAACAGGTCGAGCGGGGCCGCGCGTCGCAGGCCGAAGGGCTCGTTTGGGCCGGGGATCTCCGCGAGCAGGTGCTCGCGGAGATCGTCTCCGACGAAGACGACATGCTCGAGCCCGCGGACCGGGATGACGCCGCCGCCCGGTCGGCGGCGGCCGACGACCAGCCTGAGCCCGAGCGTCCCTGACGTAACGCGGCGCCCCGGCTCCCGCTATTGCCCTTCGCGCTCGTCGGCGCGGTCGAGTTCCGACTCCATCGACGCGACGGTTGCCGCCGGGAGCAGGTTGATCGTCCCCGTCGCCGGCTGCGCGCCGCTGAGCTGCGTGGGAACGAGGATCGCGGCGACCTGCTCGTGCGTGAGCAGTCCCCGCTCGACCACGAGCTCGGCGATCGGGCGCTGGCTGGCGAGCGCGTCCTTCGCGAGTTTCGCCGACTCGGCGTAGCCGATGAACGGCGTCAGCGCCGTCACGACCCCGACCGAGGTCGAGACCATGCGCGCGAGGCGCTCCTCGTTGGCCGTGATGCCGTCGACGCAGTTCACGCGCAGCGTGCGTGCCGCGCGGCGGAGCCACAGGGAGTTCTGCATGAGCGAGTGCATCATCACGGGTTCGAAGGCGTTGAGCTGCAACTGCCCGGACTCGGATGCCATGGCGACCGTGACGTCGGTGCCCGCGATGACGTAGGCGACCTGATTGACGGCTTCGGGAATGACCGGGTTCACCTTGCCCGGCATGATCGAGCTGCCCGCCTGGACCGGTGGGAGATTGATCTCGCCGAACCCTGCCTGCGGGCCCGAGCTCAGCAACCGCAGGTCGTTGCAGATCTTCGACAGCTTCATCGCCGTGCGCTTCATCACGCTCGAGAGCGACATGAACACGCCGGTATCGCTCGTCGCCTCGATGAGGTCGTGCGCGATCCGGAGCTCGTCGTGGGCGGTGATCTCGCGCAGGTGGCGGATCACGGCGGGCCCGTAGTTCGGGTCGGCCGTGATCCCGGTGCCGATCGCCGTCGCGCCGAGGTTGAGCTCGAGCAGCAGCGGCAGCACGTCGCGCAGCCGACTGATGTCCTCGCCGATCGTGGTCGCGAACCCGTGGAACTCCTGGCCGAGCGTCATCGGCACGGCGTCCTGCAGCTGCGTGCGACCCACCTTGAGCACGTTCTTGAATTCGACGCCCTTCTGGCGGAACGCGTCCTGCAGCAGCGTGAACTCGCTGATGAGCCGCTCGGTCGCCCCGACGAGGCCGAGCTTCACGGCCGTCGGATACGTATCGTTCGTCGACTGCGAGCGGTTCACATGGTCGTTAACCGAGATGTACGCGTAGTCGCCGAACGGCCGGCCCGCCAGTTCGAGGGCCCGGTTCGCGATGACCTCGTTGACGTTCATGTTCGTACTGGTTCCGGCACCGCCCTGAATGACGCCGACCACGAACTGATCGTGGAGCTTGTGCTCGATGATGTCCTGACATGCGCGGTCGATGAGATCCGCGCGCACCGGGTCGAGATCGCCGAGCTCGAGGTTCGCCCGCGCGGCCGCCTGCTTCACCTGGGCGTAGGCGACGATGAGATCGGGATAGACACTGATGGGACGTCGAGAGATCGCGAAGTTGTGTACCGCGCGGGCCGTATGGATGCCCCAGTAGGCGTCCGCGGGGATCTGCATCTCCCCGATCGAATCCCGCTCGGTGCGGAACGCGTGATCGGTGGTCGAAGTTGACTGAGCGGCCATGCCGGTCTGCCTCCAAAGGAGTCGAGGTGAGCTGTTCCGCGCGGCACCACCTTAGCCCCGGATGCCCGCCGCTCCTCCCGAGGCGCGGGCGCGTTGCCGGTCACGATCATCACCGGCTACGCGACCTCGGTGCGAAGCGCCTCCTCGAGCATCGCCGCGATCACGTCGACCTGGATCGAATCGCTCGAGTGCACCTCGTCGTCGGCACCGTCGAGCGCGCGCGCGGCGAGGCCCTGCTTGGCGTCGATGAGCTCGGCGATACGCGCGTCGAGGGTCTGTGATGCGACGACCCGCCACGCCGTCACGGGCCATTCCTGGCCGATGCGGTGAACGCGATCGATCGCCTGTGTCTGTTCAGCCGCCGTCCAGCTCAGCTCAGCCAGCACGACGTCCGACGCGGCCTGCAGGTTGAGGCCGACGCCCGCCGCGAGGAGCGAGCACACCGCCACCTGCACCTTCGGGTCCTTCTGGAACGCGTCGATGGCGGCCTGCCTCGCGATGCTCGACTGATCGCCGCGAATCGAGACGTAGGAGATGCCCAGTTCCGCGAAGGTCCGCTCGGCGATGTCCATGGCCTCGATGTGCTTCGCGAAGTGCACGACTTTCCCCGCGGACCGCGCGACCTGGCTGGTGTACTCGGCGGCGAGTTCTGCCTTCGCGACGCCCAGGCGACGCTGCATCGCAAAGATGCTCTCGCCCTTCGAGGCCGTCTTCGATTCCTCGACCTCGGACCGGGCGATCATGCGGATGCGCTCGGGGTCGATCGTGTCGGGCTCGAGCCCCGACGCGGCGACGAGACTCCGGTACCGGGCGAGCAGGCGGCGCGTGAGCGCGACCTCCGCCGACCGGATCGACGACCCCTCCTCGCTGTCGAGCTCGATGGGCATGTCGACGACGCGCTTCGCCGGCAGGTCCCTCGCGACATCGACCTTGCGGCGACGCACGATGCCGAGGTCGATCACCGTCTGACGCGCAGCGGCCAGAAAGCCCGGGTCGGACGGGACAAGACCCGTCTCGTCGAGACGGTCGAGCAGCAGCTGGCTCGGCTTGTCGCCCTCGAGCCAGCCGAGGAACTGCCAGATGGCTTTGAAGTCGTCGACGTCATTGATGAGCGGGGTGCCGGTCAGCGCCATCATGAGCGGAGCCGACGTGGGCGAGGATGCGCGGACGTGATCGGCGAGCTGCAGGACGAGTCGCGATCGCTGCGACTGCAGGTTCTTGATGAAGTGCGCCTCGTCGACCACCATGCTCTTGAGTCCGAGCTCGAGCAGCCACCCCAGGTGTCGGTCGAGCACCTCGTAGTTGACGATGAAGACGTCCGCGAAGCCATCGACGTCGCGGCCGTCGCCGGTGATGACGGTCGACGTTCGCTGTGGGGTCCAGCGGGCGACCTCGCGGGCCCAGTTCGTCTTGACGACGTTGGGCACCACGCAGAGCAGAGGGTAGGCATCGGCGACGGAGGCGGCGAGCACCGACTGCGCCGTCTTTCCGAGGCCCGGCTCGTCGGCGAGCAGAAACGTGCGGTGCCCTTCGCGAACGGCCTCGAGCAGGCCGATCTGGTGCGGCATAAGCTCGAGCGCCGGCGGTGAGAGGCGGTCGTACTTCGGCGCCGGCGGCAGTTGCATCGACGCGGCTCCGCCGCCCGCGCCCGTCTCGAACGCGCGAAGCAGCGGACCGAGGAGTTCCCAGTTGCTGAGCCGGGAGTAGTGCGGCGCGGGCGCGCGCGAATTGAGATCGGGCGCGTGGAAGGGATTCGACCGCACGCGGGATTTCACGCTGACGGGCACGACCTGCCGCTCGGCGATCTCTGGCGGCACGATCCGCTTGACCGGCTCGGGCCCCGGTGTCTCGTCGACGATCATGTCGACGCCGCCTGCGAAGAGTAATTGCTTGCGCAGGGCCCTGGCCTGCTCGCTGACGGGTGCGTCGGGCTGCAGGAGCGTGACGAGCGACGTGTCGCGCGCCGCGGTCTTGGCGAGGATCGACGCGAGCCCGTCGAGTCGCTTGAGCGCCTCCTGCCGTTCGCTGTCACCCATCTCGGTGTCGGCGCGCGCACGCGCGCGCTCTTCGCGCATGAGCAGCGCGATCACCTGGAACTTCGTACGGTTCGCGGGTGAGACCCGGCCCCGCTGCGCCGCGGCCTCGACTTCGCGAGCCGCCTTGGCGAGCTGCGGGATGACGCCGGTGTTGTCGACCTGACGTCGATGACGGACGGCCTGGCCGGTACCTCCGGCGTGGGCGCGAGCCTGTCGTGACATGCCCCTCCTCGGTGCGAAAAACCTTCCGCGAGTGCGGTGTCGCGGCGCATCCTGCTGCGCCGCTCGCGGGAACCCTCCCCGCAGTGAGCCGGCCCCTACGGCCGCCCCGATGCTCGCGATCGTGATCGGAGCCAATCACCGACGCTGCCGATCGCTTCAGATCACGACGCCCAGCGGCGGTTCCGCACAGTTTACGCCACTCCGGGCGCGAACCAGGCACGCGGCTCGCGACCGCGAGCCGAGCACGTACACACCTCGTCGGTGGAATACTGGTCGGGTGCGCGAACCGACCGAATCCGAACGGCCCTCCTTCACGCCGTCAGCCCGCATCTCGGGTGACTGGAGCGCGCACATCGCAACGACCCTCGATCGAACCGCCGACGCGCTCGCCGAGCTCGTGGCAGAGCAGTGGGAGGCCCCGAGCCTCTGCGAGGGCTGGCGCGTCCGCGACGTCGCGGGTCACCTGGTGTGGCGGCTCGGCGAGCCGATCGGCGGGCTCATGCGATCGGCGTCGCGCACGATGATGACCGAGCGTGTTGGCTTCGACGCGGCGATCGCCGAGCTCGCGCGTCGCGAGGCCGAGGCGCCGACCGACGATCTCATCGCCGCGCTTCGACGCATCGCGGAGACCAAGGTCTACCGCCGCGGACGCACCGGCATCGGCGAGCTGACGGAAGCCGTCGTGCACTCGATCGACATCTTCGAGGCGATCGGCGTGCCCCTCCGGCTCAGTCCCCGGTCGACGAGCGCCGTCGCCGTTGCGCGTCTCAAGACTCGACTCGGGCCGTCCGCGCGGGCTGCGCGAGGCCGCACGCTCGTCTCGACAGATGCACGGTGGCGCATCGGGTCCGGAGAACCCATCGAGGGCACCGCCGCGCAGCTCGTCGCGGCGCTGTACGGCCGCATCCCGCTCCCCTCGTAGCGGCGGGCATCCGGTCGTAGCGGCGGCATCCGGACGTCGAGACGCTGGGGTGCGCGACTCGGAGCCGCTTCAGGCGATGCCGAGGATGCGCTTGGTCGTCTCGACGTCCCGCTCGAGCTGTGCTTTGAGCGGCCCGATCCCCTCGAACTTCACCATGCTTCGCAAGCGCTCGACGAGCGCGATCTGCACCCGTCTGCCGTACAGATCGAGGTTCTCGCCGATGACGTACGCCTCCACCTGCTTCTGCGGCACCCCATCGAAGGTGGGATTATTGCCGATTGAGACGGCGGTCGGATACACGGCATCGCCGTCGTGGAACCAGCCTGCGTAGACGCCGTCGCCCGGGATCAGCCCTTCGAGGTCCGGCGAGAGGTTGGCGGTGGGGAATCCGATCTCCCTCCCCCGCTTGGCGCCGTGCACGATCTCGCCCGCGAGCACGTGATACCGGCCGAGCACCTCGGTCACGGTTCGCACGTCGCCGACCTCGAGCAGTTCGCGTACCCACGTCGACGAGGCGCGCCGGTCGCCGGGCCCCTGCTCGTCGCGCGTCACGATGAGCTCGTATCCGAACTCGGCCGCATGCCCCCGCAAGAACTCGACGTCACCCTCGCCGCCCTTCCCGAACCGGAAGTCCCGGCCGACGAGGAGCAGCTTGACCCCGAGCTGTTTGACGAGCAGACGCTCGACGAACTCGCGCGGCGAGAGACGCGCGAACTCGGGCGTGAACGGCACCACGATTGTCGCGGCCAGCCCCTGCCGGCGCAGCAGATCGAGCTTTTGCCGGGTCGAGACGATTGGCGGAGGAGCGGTCTCGGGCGCGAGCACAGCAGCCGGGTGGCGGTCGAAGGTCACGACGACCGGGTTGAGGCCTCGGGCGCGCGCCTCGTCGTGCAGTTGCGAGACGACCCACAGATGCCCGTGGTGGAGCCCGTCGAACTTGCCGATCGTGATGGCCGAGGGTGCGACATCGCTCGGAACCTCACTGAGGTCGGTGATGACGTACATCTGTGATCCTTGCGGTGGTTCGCTGGGATTCAAGCCACGCGATTCCGAAGATCGGTAGCAGGAGCGGGATGAACGCGTAGCCGCGCCCGAAGTGAGACCATACCGTGTCGGCGGGGAAGAGGCCGGGCACGACCTCGGTCAGGATTCCGACGGCGAGCACCCCGGCGAATTCGATGGCGATCGCGATCGTGGCGACGACGTGGGCTGTCCGGCCCCTCACGACGAGGGCGACCGTCGCGACGACATAGACGACGGCCGCGACGGCCGAGAGCACGTAGGCGACGGGCGCCTCGTCGAACTTTGTCAGAAGTTGCAGGGTGCTTCGCCCGGTGGCGGCGAGCGCGAGCACCGCATAGACCAAGACGAGCACGCGGCCAACGCCCGACGCCCCGCGGAACCCGCCGTGCGCCCGGGGTGCCCCCACGCTCGCGTCGACGGTCGCAGGGGTGCGGCTGGGGGAACGCTTTCCGGTCATGCGCCGAGGAACGGGGGGTTCCCCGACCAGATCTGCTGCATCCGTACGACCATGACGGCGATCGAGAGGGCCGCGACCCCGAGGATGACGGTCGACCAGCGGTTGCGATCGATGAGCGACCAGAGCACGGCGGCGGGCGGGATGATGATGGCGACCACGAGGTAGATCCAGAACTCGATGACGTCGCCCTGCGCCTGGTTTCCGGCGATCGGTGCGACGATGCTGATGACGACCTGGGCGACGAGCAGCAGCTCAACGAGGACGACAGAGAAGACGGTGACGTCGCCCGGCTTGCGACCGGCCAGGCCCACTGCGAGACAGAGAAGGCCTGCGGCCGCGGCGATCCCAGCGCTGAGCCACGTGTACCACTCGATCATGCGGGCGCTTCCGGAAGGTTCATCAGCGGGCGGTAGGCGCCACCCTCCCGGGTGACGACGCCGACGAGTCGGCCATCGGGTGCGAACGCGGCGGCGGGCACGTCCGGCGAGACGTCGTCGCGGACGATGCGCTTGCCGTGGCCGAGATCGACGGCTTCGTCCGCACGCAGCTCGAGTGCTGGGAGGATGCGCCTGGCCGCGTCCGATGGCGTCATCAGTCCGGCGGGTGCGTCGCCGGCGAGGCGATCGAGGGCGATCGCCTCGTCGATCGAGAAGGCGCCGACGCGCGTACGCCGCAGCGCCGTCAGGTGAGCACCGACGCCGAGGGCGTCCCCGAGGTCCCGGGCGAGCGCCCGCACGTAGGTCCCAGACGAGCACGTGACGTGTACCCGGAGGTCGATCGCGACCGGCCCCTCCCCCGGTTCGCCGGGGATGCGCACGGGCGTTCCGAGACGATCGAATGCGAAGATCGTGACGCGCCTGGCGTCCAGCTCGACCTCCTCGCCCTCGCGAACGCGCTGATAGGCGCGCTTGCCGTTCACCTTGATCGCGCTCACGGCGCTCGGCACCTGATCGATCTCGCCACGCAGGTCAGCCATCGCCGCATCGATCGCGGCCTCGTCGAGCGGCGCAAGCTCGTCCGGTGACGCACGCTCCACCAACTCGCCCTCCGCGTCCTCGGTGCTCGTGCGAACGCCCAGCCTGATCGTGGCCTCGTACTCCTTGTCGGCACCGACGACGAACGTCAGGAGCCGCGTGGCCACCCCAACGCCGAGCACGAGCACGCCGGACGCCATTGGGTCGAGCGTGCCGGCGTGGCCGACCTTGCGCGTGCCAAGAGCCTTACGCCCCGCGGAGACGACGCCGTGACTCGTCGGGCCACTCGGTTTGTCGACCACGAGCACGCCGTTGGGGGCTGGGCCTTGGCTTGTCATGACGCGGACCATTCTAGAGTGAGGCAGCGGACCGAGCGGACGGCGAGAGGAACAGCATGCGAATCGGTGTGATCGGCGCGGGCGGCGTCGGCGGCGCGTTCGCCGCCAGGTTGCAGCAGGCCGGCCATGACGTGTCGATCGCCGCGCGCTCCTGGACCGCCGATGCGATCGCCACTGACGGTGTGCAGCTCACCGGCGAGTTCGGCTCGTTCACGGCGAGGTTCGACGCGGTGTCGACGGTGCTCCCCGCGGGGGTTGAGCTCGCCCTGCTCGCGACCAAGGTGCACGATGCGAAGCTCGCCCTCACCGCGAACCGTGAGCGGCTCCGGGGCGTGCCGCTCGTCGTCATGCAGAACGGGCTCGGCGGCCTCGACATCGCCGCCAGGGTGCTCGGCGGCGCCCACGAGCTGTTCGGCGCACTGACGCTCTTCGCCGTCACGAACCGCGGACAGGGGCGCATCCACGTCACTGCCGGCGGGGAGACCTTTCTCGGTGCCGGTCGCGAGGCGCCGTCGCCGAGTGCGCTCGCCATCGCAGCCGAACTCGACCGCGGGCTGCCCACGAGGGCGATCGAGAACTTTCGCGGCGCCATGTGGACGAAGCTGCTCATTAACCACGTCAACGCGATCCCCGCCATCACGGGATGCAGCGTGCAGGAGGTGAGCGCCGACCCCGCACTGTGCCGCATCCTGACCCGCTCGATGCGCGAGACGATCGCGGTCGGGCGGGCGATCGGGGTGCGCTTCGCGCCCCTCGGCAAGCTCGGTGTCGTCGACATCCGCGCGCTCGAGCACCTCCCGCTCGGCCTCGCCATGGCCGTTCCCCGCCGGCTCGGCGCGAGCTTCGGGCCCGTACCGAACTACGCGTCGACGCTGCAGTCGATCCGACGCGGCCAGCAGACGGAGATCGACGAACTCAACGGGCGCGTCGCCGCCCTCGGCCGTCAGCACGGCGTGCCGACCCCCGTGAACCGCATGCTGACGGCTTTCGTGCACCGGGTCGAACGTACCGGGGAGTTCCTCTCGCCGGGCGTGCTCAGCCGCCTCGTCGAACGATGACCGCCGGCATCGTCGACCGGGTCGTGGACTGGTTCGCACGCGCGGCGCGCCCGCTGCCCTGGCGCGACGCCCACGTGACGCCCTGGGGCGTGCTCGTGAGCGAGTTCATGCTGCAGCAGACACAGGCCGCGCGCGTCGAACCACGATGGCGCGCGTTCGTCGAGCGCTGGCCGCGGCCAGCCGACCTTGCGTCGGCCACGGACGCCGACGTGCTGCGCGCGTGGGATCGGCTCGGGTATCCGCGCCGCGCCCGATGGCTCCGAGCCTGCGCCGTCGTGATCGTCGAGCGGCACGGCGGGGTGGTACCGGCCGACGACGCGTCGCTCCGCGCGCTTCCCGGCGTCGGCCCGTACACGGCCGCCGCCGTGGCGTCGTTCGCGTACGGACGGCCGAGTGCCGTCGTCGACACGAACGTGCGCAGGGTCATCGCCCGCGCCGCGGTCGGCGCCGCCGAGCCGTGGGCGCCCTCGGCGGCGCGGGACGAGGCGGAGTATCGCGCGCTCGTGCCGCTCCCGCTCCCCGGCGACGACGCGGCGCGTGCGCGCGCCGTCGCCTGGAACGCGGCGGCCATGGAGCTCGGCGCCCTCGTTTGCACGGCCAGGGCGCCCCGCTGTGAGGTGTGCCCCATCGCCGACGAATGCGCGTGGCGCGCCATCGGCGCGCCGACCGGTACGGTCGCCGGGCGGCCCCGCCGCAAGCAGGCGGCGTACGCGGGGTCGGACCGGCAGATGCGGGGGCGCATCCTCGCCGTGCTCCGAGCGGAGTTCGGCGGCCTGGGACATGCCGCCCTACGCGAGCGGGCGCTCGCTGCGTCCGGGCGGGATGCTCGCGCCGACGAGGTGCGCTACGAGCGGGCCCTGCGCGGATTGCGTGACGACGGGCTCGTCGTGGAGACCTCCGGACGCATCGCCCTGCCGGGCGACGAACCGCCGGCGCCCACGCGGGGCGCCGGCGGTCCAGACTCGTGACGGCGCCCGACTAGCGGGGTTGCCCGCCGCCGGCGGATGAGTCCTTGTCGAATGCGTCGTCGCCCTCGTCACGGGGCTTGATGTACGGGTCGGGCTCGCCCGCGTAATCGGCACGACGAGCCCGCTCGGCTGCTTCGGCGTCACGAGCGCGCGCCTCCTGCAGGAGCCGGTCGATCTGGTTGATGTTGTCCGGGAGGGCATCGTGGACGAACTCGAGCGACGGCGTCAGCCGCACCTTGAGGTTCTTGCCCACCTCGGTCCGCAGCATCCCCGTCGCCGACGCAAGGGCGGCGGCGGTATCGGCGAGCTCCTCTTCCGTGCCGTACACGGTGTAGAAGATCGTCGCGTGCTGCAGGTCGCCCGTGACGCGAACATCCGTGATCGTGACGAACCCGAGCCTCGGGTCTCTGATGCCGCGTTCGAGACGAGTCGCGACGATGACCTTGATGCGGTCGGCGAGCCGAGCCGCCCGCGCGTGGTCGGCCATGGTGTCCTCCTGTGCTTGCCCGCGCCTCTCCGGCGCGGCGCGAGGCGGGCCTATTCCGGGCCCGCCCCGCATCGGGCGCTAGACGCGCGGCTTCTCGACCAGCTCGGTCGTCTCGATCTCGTCACCGATCTGGATGTCGTTGAACTTGCCGAGACCGATACCGCACTCGAAGTCGGTACGGACCTCGGTCACGTCGTCCTTGAACCGGCGGAGCGACTCGATCGCGAGCCCGTCGACGAGCACGACCCCGTCGCGGATCACGCGCGCCTTCGCGTTGCGGGTGATGGTTC
Organism: Pseudoclavibacter endophyticus; assembly: GCF_008831085.1. Lineage (NCBI taxonomy): Bacteria > Bacillati > Actinomycetota > Actinomycetes > Micrococcales > Microbacteriaceae > Pseudoclavibacter > Pseudoclavibacter endophyticus. Next base: position 1,504,793 of record NZ_WBJY01000001.1, on the reverse strand, counting down.
CCGACCGGACGATGCACCCGGCGATGTTGCCGAACTTCGAGGAGCGGAACACCTCCTGGATCTCGGCGACACCCGACTGCACCTCTTCGAACTCCGGCTTGAGCAGCCCCTTGAGCGACTGCTCGATGTCATCGAGCGCGTTGTAGATGACCGAGTAGAACCGGATGTCGACACCGTCGCGGGCCGCGCGGTCGCGGGCCTTGCGGTCCGGCCTCACGTTGAAGCCCAGGATGATCGCGTTGTCGACGGTCGCGAGGTTGACGTCCGACTCGGTGATCGCACCGACGCCACGGTGAATGATCCGCAGCTGCACCGACTCGTCGACCTCGATCTTGAGCAACGACTCCTCGAGTGCCTCGACGGCACCGGAGACGTCACCCTTGATGATGAGGTTGAGCGACTCGACCTTGCCTTCTTCGAGGGCGCGGGTGAAGTCCTCGAGGCTGATGCGCTTGCGGCTCTTGGCGAGCTGGGCGTTGCGTTCGACGGCTTCGCGCTTCTCGGCGATCTGACGCGCCGTGCGATCGTCCTCGGTCACGAGGAAGGTGTCGCCCGCGCTCGGCACGCTCGAGAGGCCCTGCACCTGGACGGGACGCGACGGGTTCGCCTCGTCGACCTGCTGGCCGTTCTCATCCAGCATGGCTCGCACGCGGCCATAGGCCGTGCCCGCAACGATCGGGTCACCGATCCGCAGCGTGCCGGACTGGATGAGCACGGTCGCGACCGCACCGCGGCCTCGGTCGAGCTTCGCCTCGATGGCGATGCCGCGCGCCTCCTTGTCGGGGTTGGCGCGCAGGTCGAGCCCGGCGTCGGCCGTCAGGAGGACCGCCTCGACGAGGTCGGCGATGCCGACGCCCTCGCGGGCCGAGACGTTGACGAACAGGGTGTCGCCGCCGTACTCCTCGGCAATGAGCCCGTACTCGGTGAGCTGGGCGCGCACCTTGTCGGGGTTCGCCTCGGGCTTGTCGATCTTGTTGACCGCGACCACGATCGGCACGCCGGCCGCCTGTGCGTGGTTCAGCGCCTCGATCGTCTGCGGCATGATGCCGTCGTCGGCCGCCACCACGAGGATCGCGATGTCGGTGACATTGGCGCCACGCGCACGCATTGCGGTGAAGGCCTCGTGACCCGGGGTGTCGATGAACGTGATCGCGCGATCGAGGCCCTCGTGCTCGCCCCACACCTGGTATGCGCCGATGTGCTGGGTGATGCCGCCGGCTTCGCCCTCGATGATGTTCGTGTTGCGGATCGCGTCGAGCAGTCGTGTCTTTCCGTGGTCGACGTGACCCATGACCGTGACGACGGGCGGACGAGCGACGAGCACGTCGTCGTCCTCCTCCGCGGCCTCCTGGTCGAGGTCGATGTCGAACGTCTCGAGGAGCTCCCGGTCTTCGTCCTCGGGGCTCACGATGTCGATGCGGTAACCGAGCTCGACGCCGAGCAGTTCGAACGTCGCCTCGTCGAGCGACTCGGTCGCCGTCGCCATCTCACCGAGGTGGAACAGCACGGTGACGAGGTCGCCGGGGCTCGCGTCGATCTTCTCCGCGAAGTCGGCGATGGATGCGCCGCGACGAAGCCGGATGCGCGTCTCGCCCGTGCCGCGGGGAACCTTGACGCCGCCGATGGACGGCGCCTCGCGCATCTCGAACTCTGCCCGCTTCGTCCGCTTGGACTTGCGCGCCCTCGACTTGCTGCCGCCGCGACCGAACGCGCCGGCCGTGCCGCCGCGACCGCGACCGCCACCGCCCGGACGCGAAGGCGCGCCGCCGGGACGCGGCGTGAATCCGCCGCCTCCGCCGGCACCCGGCCGGCCTCCGCCTCCGCCTGCGCCTGGGCGGGCGCCGGGGCGTCCTGTGCTCGCCGGGCGAGCTCCGGGAAGCACACGCGGCTGACCGGGACGCGGCGGCTGCATACCACGTCCAGGGGCCTGCGGACGGGGTGCGCCCTGGCCGCGCATGCCCTGCGCGCCGGCATACGGGTTGTTTCCCGGCCGGGGCGGCCGCCCCATGCCCTGGCTCGATGCGAAGGGGTTGTTGCCGGGCCTGGGCCCGGGACGCGGGCCGCGGGGACGCGGAATCGCGTCACCGGGCGTGCTGCCGCCCGGCTTCGGCGCAGCGGCCGCCTCTCCCGGCTTCGGGGCACCCGTGCTCGGCTTCGCCGCAGCTGCGGGCGTGGCTGCCTGCTGCTCCGGCTTCGAAGCTCCATCGGGAGCCGGCGACGCCGGTGTCCCCGGGGCAGGCGCGCCGGTGGCGGGACCGCTCGTCGGGACATCACGTGGTTGCTCGGTGGCCGGTTTCGCCTGCTGGTCGGCACGGGGCTGCGCGCCGGGCTTCGGCCCGGCGGGTGCCTGGCGTCCGTCCTCCTGGTCGGCTCGGCCCTTCGGCGCGGGAGCACCCGGCCGGGAGCCCGGCTTCGGGCCGCGAGCCTGGCCGGGCTTCGGCGCAGCTTGGCCGGGTGTCGGCCGGGCGTTGCCGGCGGCGTTCGACGTCGGCGCGGGGGCCGCGCCGCCATTGTCGCCGCCGCTCTTCAATGCTTCGCGCAGGCGCCGAGCGACCGGCGGCTCGACGCTCGACGACGCGCTCTTCACGAACTCCCCCATGTCCTGGAGGGTCTTCAGCGCTGTCTTCGATTCGACGCCCATTTCGGCGGCGATCTCGTGTACGCGTGGTTTAGCCACAATTCTCCTGTCTCGAGGCCCACCCCTCGTACAGGAGTGGACCGTCAAACGATGAGGTGCCTCATTCCGAGCCACTCATGAGTTGTCCATAGTCCGATCAGCCTTTTCTGTCCGGGCCGCCGAGTGGTCGGCGGCCAGCTGGTGCACGAGGTTCTGCACGTCGTCGTCATTCGTGACCCGCGCCCGCAGTGCCCGCCCGAAGGCGTGCCGTGCGAGTGCCAGTTCGAGACATTCGACCAGAGGATGCACCCACGCGCCGCGGCCGGGCTTGTGCGCCGAGCGATCGACGAGGAGCCTGCCATCACGGGCGACAACCCTGGTGAGCTGCGACCGTTCGGCGCGCGAACGGCATCCTATGCACGTTCGTACCGGCCCCATAGTACTCCTCGTCAGCGCGTGCCGCCGCCAGGCTCGTCATCGTCGAGGATCGAGTCGGGCTGGATGTCGATGCGCGCGCCCGTCAGTTTCGCCGCCAGGCGGGCGTTCTGCCCCTCTTTGCCGATCGCGAGCGACAGCTGGAAGTCGGGGACGAGGGCCCGAACGGCCTTCGTCGCACGATCGAGCACGAACGCGCTCGAAACCTTCGCGGGACTGAGGGCGTTGGCGACGAACGTGGGGAGATCGGCCGAATAGTCGACGATGTCGATCTTCTCGGCCCCGAGCTCATTCGTGACGGCTCGCACGCGGGCACCGAGCTCGCCGATGCACGCGCCCTTGGCGTTGATGCCGTCCTGGGTCGCGCGCACCGCAATCTTCGTGCGGTGCCCCGCCTCACGCGCGAGCGAGACGATCTCGACGACGCCGGACGCGATCTCCGGCACCTCGAGAGCGAAGAGTTTGCGCACGAGCGAGGGGTGCGTTCGTGAGACCGTGATCTGGGGGCCGCGGCTGCCGCGCTCGACCTTGGTGACGAACACGCGGATGCGCCTGCCGTGCGGGTACTCCTCGCCTGCAACCTGTTCATCGGGCGGGAGGATCGCCTCGACCGTTCCGAGATCCACATGGATCATGCGGGGGTTCGGTCCCTGCTGAATCGTGCCGGCAACGATGTCGCCCTCGCGGCCACGGAACTCGCCGAGCACGCGATCGTCGCCGATGTCGCGCATCCGCTGGGTGATCACCTGCTTCGCGGCGAACGCGGCGATGCGCCCGAAGTCGTCCGGGTGCAGACTCGCCTCGCCGATCGCGTTGCCATCGTCGTCGAGCTCGGGGACGAAGATGTTGACTTCGCCGGTCTTCCGGTCGAGGTGAACGCGTGCGCCCGCGGGGATCGACTCGCCGCCCACCTCTTGGGTCTGGTGCTTGTCGTAGGCCGTCAGGATGGCTTGCTCGAGAATGGTGATGAGTTCCTCGAACGGAATCTCACGCTCGCGCTCGAGCAGGCGAATGGCGGTGAGATCGATCTTCATGTCGCTCCTCTATTCAGCTGAAGCGACGAGCTTAGCTCACGCCGGCCGACCCTCGCCGAGGGCGCGGGCGCGCTCCGCCGTCCGGACGGGCCGGTATCACCCGTCTCGGCGCCGCTCGGTGCCTCGCGCGAGCCGCGCCGTGCGTCTGGCCTGGAGCGCGGCGATCGCGTCGTCGGCCGGCATGGGCTCTCGTTCACCGGAGCGGCGGTCCCACAACTCGACGCGTCCCTCTGCCGCGTCGCGACCCGCGATGATGATCCACGGCACACCGAGCAACTCGGCATCGCCGAACTTGACCCCGGGAGACACCTTCGGACGGTCGTCGAGCAGCACCTCGAGGCCGGCAGCCTCGGCCTCGACCGCGAGTCGCTCGGCGAGCTCGAGCGGCAGCTCGCCCTTGCCGGTCGCGACGACCTGCAGGTCGTACGGCGCGACCGACTCCGGCCACACGAGGCCGCGGTCGTCGTGGTTGGCCTCGGCGATCAGCGCGAGGTTCCGCGTGACGCCGATCCCGTACGAGCCCATTGTCACGGTGACGAGTTTGCCGTTCTGGTCGAGCACCTGCAGGCCGATTGCCTCGGCATACTTACGACCGAGCTGAAACACATGCCCGATCTCGGTGCCGCGAGAGGTGCGGATGGGTCCGGAACCGTCCGGAGCCGGGTCGCCGTCGCGCACCTCGGCGGCCTCGACTCGGCCGTCGGGGACGACATCGCGGCCCACCACGAGCGAGTGCACGTGCACCTCGTGGCGATTCGCGCCCGTGATCCAGGCGCTCCCGTCGCCGATCGAAGCATCGAGGAAGAAGGCGATCCCGCTCGGCGACGACTCGCCGAGCACAGGCCCCGAGGGCGTCCAGGGACCGATGTATCCGCGGACCAGCTCGGGATGCTTCGCGAAGTCGGCATCGTTCGCGGGCTCGACCTCGTGCCCGGGGAATGACGCCTCGACGCGCTTGAGGTCGACCGCACGGTCGCCCGGCACGCCGATGACGACGACGCGCCTCTCGCCCGTGCCGTCGACGAGCGCGAGCACGACGTTCTTGAGGGTGTCCGCGGCGGCCCAGGGCCGCCCGTCGGAGCGCGGCACAGCGCGATTGGCGTGGTCGACGAGCGTCTGGATCGTGGCCGTGGCCGGCGAGTCGAACTCGACGGGCGCGGGCAGATCGCTCGCGTCGACGGGATCAGGCCTCGCCGAGGTGTACGCCTCGACGTTCGCGGCCCAGCCGCTCGGCGCGATGACGAATGTGTCCTCCCCGACCGGAGTCGGATGCATGAACTCCTCGCTCTTGGAGCCGCCCATCGCGCCGGCATCGGCGTCGACGATGACGTACTCGAGCCCCAGCCTCGCGAAGATGCGCTCGTACGCGTCGCGCTGCGCCTGATAGCTCGCCGCGAGGCCCTCGTCGTCGACGTCGAACGAGTACGCGTCCTTCATCGTGAACTCGCGGCCCCGGAGCAGGCCGGCGCGGGGACGTGCCTCGTCGCGGTACTTGTCCTGGATCTGATAGATCGAAAGGGGCAGGTCCTTGTACGACGAGCAGAGGTCTTTGACGGCGAGGGTAAACGCCTCTTCGTGCGTCGGCGCCAGCACGTACGGCGCGCCCCTCCGGTCGTGAAGCCGGAACATCGAGTCGCCGAAATCGTGCAGTCGCCCCGTCGCCTCGAACACGTCGGCGGGCAGCAGGCCGGGAAACGCGACCTCCTGCGAGCCGGTGCGAGCCATCTCCTCGCGGATCACCGCCTCGAGGCGTCGCTTGACGCGCAAGCCGAGCGGCAGCCAGGCGAAGATCCCGGGCGCCTGGCGCCGGATGTAGCCGGCGCGCACGAGCAGCCTGTGGCTGGCGACCTCCGCGTCGCCCGGGTCTTCGCGGAGCGTGCGGACAAAGAGGTGGGAGAGACGTTCGATCACCCGACCATGCTAGTCAGGCGCGACCCCCGCCGGATGCCCCGGTCACCACGGCCGGTCACCACGGCTTGTCGGTGCCGCCACCACCACCGCCGCCCTGGTCGTTCTCCTCGTCGATGGCGTCCTGGCGATCGTCCTGATTCTCGTCCAGCTGCTCGCCGATGTCCTCGATCGCGTCCTGATCTGCGTCGCCCGTGTCCGATGGGTCTTCCGACGGATCCTGCGGCTCCTCGGCGTCGTCGGAGGACTGCGGTGGATCGAGTTTGGCCTCCAGCCGCTGCTGGGTCTCGCTCATCGGCACCGACGAGGTCGAGTCGGGGCACTCGGCCGGGGCCTGGGAGAGCACCGCCAGCGCCTGCTGCCACGCCTCCCGAGCCGCGTCGCCGTCACCATCGGCATCGTGCTGATCGCCGATGCGCTCGATCGCGATGGCGAGGTTCGATCTGATCGGGCACTCGTCCGCTCCGCTGGCGAGCGGCAACGCGGCTTCGAGCTCAGTGCGCGCCTCCTGGTTCAGTCCGAGTTGCAAGTACACGGTGCCCGTGTTGTACGGCGCCTTCCACTGCTCGACGACGTTGAGGAACTTCTGCTGCTGGGCCGAGTTCAACGCCGACTCGTAGTCCGCGACCTCATAGGCCGAGACGGTGCGGTTGGCGATCACGGTCATCGAAAGGAACTTCGCCGCAACGAGCAGCGCCAGGATCGCCACGGGGATTCCGAGGAGCATGAGCCGTTTGCGCCGCCGACGGAGCCGGCGCAGGTACGCGCGCCGCTCGGCGACCGGGTCGCGCCACGCCGCCGGGTTCCCGGCCGGTTCCGGCGGCGTGATGACCTCATCGGCCTCGGACTCGTCAGTCGCCGTCGACATCGCTCGCTCCTCTCGCGCCGCGCAGTTCGGCGATGCTCCGCACGTTGACCCAGACTTCGCGCATCATCAGCACGAACGCGGCGATCGCGAAGATCCAGTACAGGTCGAATGCTGCTTCCACGTCGCCGCCCGTTCCCGATTCGACCTGGACCTCCGCAGGAGTGATGGCCGTATCGGGGGTCCGAAGCTGATATACCACGCCGAGTTGCTCCGAGATCGCTTGGAGGTTCGCCTCGTCGATCACCGAGATCGCCGTTTCCCCGTCGGCCGTCGTGATGTATTCGGGGGCCTGGGTGCTGAAGGCGGCGAGGGTCTCCAGCATCGGCCCACCCTCGTTGGTGCCGTATCCGAAGACGGCGCCGCCGTCGGTCTTGCCGCCGGCCTGTTCGAAGCTCTCCGGCGCGTCGCTGCTCGTCTGCTCCCCGTCGCCGAAGTAGTACACGACTTGCGCGCGGTCCGGATCCTGCTCCTTGGCGTGGCCGAGGACCTGGTTGACGAGCCCGTTCGCGACGGTCACCGAGGACCCGCCCGAGTACACGGTGATCTCGGGGCTCAGTCGCTCGACGATCGACTGCAGAGCGGTCGCGTCGTTGGTGAACGGCAGGCGCCTGACGGCCTGGGAGTCGAACGTGATGAGGGAGAACCTCGCACCGGCGTGAGCGAGCGCGAGCTGCGCGATGTCCTGCTTGACGCCGTCGAGCCTGGGCCCGCCGTTCCAGTCCTCCGCATTCATGCTCGCGGTCGTGTCGACGACGAAAAGCACATCGAGTTCGCTCTGGGCCGCCTCGACCGAGTGTGACCCGATGCCAGGCCGCAGGCACGCGATCGCGATCACGAGCGCGACGAGCCCCCGCAGCATCCAGTCGACGCGCTTGCGCCTCGTCCCCGCGCGCACGAGACCCCACACGCACAGGCCGACGAGCAGCGCGCCGACCACGACGAGCAGCCACGCGGGCCAAATCGGGTTCCAGGTCACAGGCGAACCCTCCAGACGATCACCAGGTACACCGTGAACCCGACGAGCATGATGATGAGCCAGCCGGCCGGCCTGTCGACGACGAGCACCTGGGGCGCCCCCTGCATGAGCGAGGTCTGATCGCTCGTGATCTCGTCGACGATCCCCTTCACGCTCGCCGTGTCGGTCAGCTTGTAGTAGAGGCCGCCGTTCTGCACGACGGCGGTGCGGTACTCGTCCGCGAACGCGTCCTCGTACGTGTTCGCGTCGAGCCCGTACACCTTGACCTCCTGCGACTGCGCGAAAGAGGCAGCGTCGGGCAGCGAGATGATCGGCGATCCGTTCACCGCATTGTCCGTCGCGAAGATCACGGAGCGCGAGCGGCCGTCCTCCGTGTCGCCGTCGAAGGCGAGCACGCACGAGGCCAGTCCGTCACCGACGAGCGAGGCGCCCGGGGCGTTCTGGGTCCCGTACGTGAACGTGTCCGATCCGCCGATCCCGGCGCCGGAGGCCGCGGCCATCTGGTCGCGTACCTCGGTGAGCTGCGTCTCGACGAAGGCGTAGTCGTCGGTGAGGGGAAACACCTCTGCCGCCGTCGAGTCCCAGAGCATGAGCGCCATGCGCTCGCCGTCGAATCCCGGCAGCATCTCGAGGTACCGATCGATGACCTCGACGTCGTAGTCGATCATCGAGCCCGAGATGTCGAGGCACAGCACGATGTCGCGGTTGAACTTCTCGGGCGTCTCGATCTGCTGGTAGATCCATCGCCCCGACGCGACCGCGGTCGTTACGAGGACGACGGCGAGTGCGACGGCCGCGACTGACAGCATGGCCGTCGCCCTCATCAGCGCACGCCGGTATGACGGCAGGCGCGTCAAGCGCTCCGAGTTCGCAACCGGGATGCGCGCCGTCGTCGCCTTCCGGCGCCGGAGAAACCACGCCGCCAGCCCCACGGCCGCCGCGAGAGCGAGCAGGCCGACGGTGACGTACCAGAATGCTATTGCCACAGTGCGATCACCTGCCGTGCCGCGTGCGCGCCGTGCTCGACGCTTTGGGCTTCCTGCGCGCCGAAGACGATCGGGTAGTACTCGGCGACCGCGTACGTGGCTCCGACGTACGGGGTCTGACGAAGGTCGGTCAGCGTCATCTTGTCGGCCGGCACTCCGGTCGCTTCGGAGAGAAATTCTCGGACCGTGACGCTCAGTGCGGCGTGTGCGCGCCGCGGCGACAACTCGCCGGCCGCGTGTCGCTGCAGGATCGAGTCGATTTCATGAAGGTAGACGCCCTGCAGCTCGGGAACGCTCCGCACGGGCGTCGGTGCGGCGGCGGGCGGCGGCGCCTCCGGCCTGGGCCTCGTCAGCAGCCAGGTGAGGCCGTAGTAGAGCACGACCCCGACGATGAGTGCCGCCGCGAGCACACCCCAGATCGGGCTGTACGGCACGGTCGGCATGATCGTTCCCGGCGGCGTCGTCTGGGCCCCGGCTCCCTCCCAGGCGACGCCGAGCGCGTCAGTGACGGACATGCGAGCGCTCCTTCAGCAGTCGGAGCAGGGCCGCGATGACCTGGTCCTCGCTCTCGAGGCGCGTGTAGGAGACCGCGCTGCGGTCGAAGACGTCTTCCATGTGCAGCTGCTGCTTGGCGCGCGCGTACTCGTACTCGCGCGTGATCATGGGGTCGTCGGCGATGAACGAGGGCATCGACCAGCCGCTGTCGACGTCGTAGGCCCGCTCGCCGCCGTCGCCCCGCGTGCGCGGGTCGGCATCGCCCACCTGGAGCCACACGAAGTCGTGCTGGGCCGCGAGGCGACGCACGAGCGCTTCGAGGCGCTCGTCCCACGGCAGTTCGTCGGCGATGACGACGAGGAACAGCTTGCGGCTGACCGTTCGCCGAACCCGCTCGAGCAGCCCGACGATGTCGCTGCGCGGCCCGTCGATCGAGGACGAGTCGTACACGGCGTGCAGTGCGCGCTCGAGCGCCCGCTGAGAGCCGCGGAAGGGCAGTTGCGACACGTCGTGCTCATCGCCCGTGATGAGCCCGACCTCATCGCCATGCCGCAGCGCGAGGTATCCGAGCACGCCCATGGCCGTAATGGCGACATCGCGTTTCTCGCCGCCGCCCGCTGCGCGCGCGCGAAGGTTCCGGCCGCGATCCACGGCGAAGAGCACACGATGCTTGCGCTCGGCGACGTACCGCTTCACGAGGGGACGCCCGCCCGTGCGGGCCGTCGCCTTCCAGTCGATGTCCTTGATCTCGTCGCCGGCGACGTACTCTCGCAGGTCGTCGAAGTCCATGCTGCGACCACGCAGCATGGAGGCGTACTGGCCGTCGAGCAGGTGCAGCACCCGTCGTCGCGAGTGCAGGAACATCTTCGACTTGACGCGAGTGAGGAGCGAGTCGGTCATGACCTGCCCTACGGGGTCGGTACGGCGGCGAGGATCGCGTCGATGACCTGTTCGGCGCGCACCTCTGCGGCGTCGGCCTCGAAGTTCAGCATGATCCGGTGCCGCAGCATTCGATGCGCGAGTCGGCGAATGTCCTCGGGGATCACGTGGTCGCGGCCGTGGATGAGCGCGAGGGCGCGCGCCGCCCTGGCGAAGTTGATGGATGCGCGGGGCGACGAACCGACGTCGACGAGCCTCGAGAGCTCCGACGGGATGTACTCGCCGACGTGACGCGTGACGTAGACGATGCCGACGATGTACTCGACGATGGTCTGGTCGAGGTAGACGCGCTTCACGAACTCCTGCGTCCGCAGCACGTCGTCGAGCGTGCAGGGCGGGCGCGACGCCTCGTCGTAGACGCCGAGGTCGATCCGTCGGAGGATCTCTGCCTCTTCCGCCGGTGTCGGGTAGTCGAGGATGTCCTTCAGCATGAAGCGATCGAGCTGAGCCTCCGGCAGCGTGTACGTCCCCTCCTGCTCGATGGGGTTCTGCGTCGCGAGAACGAGGAATGGCTTCGGCAGGTGGTAGACGGCGCCGCCGATCGAGGTCTGCTTCTCCTGCATCGCCTCGAGCATCGCCGACTGCGTTTTTGCGCTCGAGCGGTTGATCTCGTCGAGCAGCACGAAGTTCGCGTGCACGGGGCCCAGCTGAGTGACGAACTCGTTCTTCGTCGCGTCATACACCTGCGTGCCGACGATGTCGCTCGGGAGCAGGTCGGGCGTGCACTGGATGCGATGGAACGAACCGTGCACCGAGTCCGCGAGCGTCTGCGCCGCCGTCGTCTTGGCGAGGCCAGGGACCGACTCGAGCAGGATGTGCCCGCCCGTGAAGAGACCGACGAGCAGGGTCTCGCGCAGTTGCGCCTGGCCCACGACCTTGCGTCCGTACGCCCCCGAGATCGCTTCGACGACGCGTCGCGCCTCCTGCAGTTCGGGCGGTGCGAGACGTGTGGTGGGCTGGGCCATGCGGTTCCCCCTGTTGGCGTTTGACCTGGCGAAATGGCCGGGAAATGTCTGCCCGCCGGAGCAGGACGGGCTCGACCTGCGACTCGGGTGGACAGCGGGCACCCCGAGGCCCGCGAGTATCGAGGGTACGTGATGGCATGGACGTGTCTCGTCACCACCCTCGACGATCCGCGCACCCTCGGGGGGATGACGCGCGGTCCGGTGGAGGCTCGGCCCGTCCGGTCAGACGACGACCTGCGGACTCCCCGTCTCCCCCGCGGGCGCGTCGGCGGCGATGCGGCCCGCCTCGGCGATGAGCGTTTCGACGATCTCCGCCTCCGGAACCGTCTTGACCACCTCGCCCTTGACGAAGATCTGGCCCTTGCCGTTGCCGCTCGCCACCCCGAGATCGGCCTCGCGGGCCTCCCCCGGTCCGTTGACGACGCAGCCCATCACGGCCACGCGAAGGGGCACGGTGAGGTGCTTGAGTCCCTCGGTCACGCGCTCGGCGAGCGAGTAGACGTCGACCTGGGCGCGGCCGCAGCTCGGGCAGCTGACGATCTCCAGCCGACGCTCGCGGAGGTTGAGCGACTGCAGGATCTGAAGGCCCACCTTGACCTCCTCGACGGGCGGCGCAGAGAGCGACACCCGGATCGTGTCGCCGATGCCCTCGGCGAGGAGGATGCCGAACGCGGTCGCCGATTTGATCGTGCCCTGGAACGCCGGGCCCGCCTCCGTGACGCCGAGGTGCAATGGCCAGTCGCCGCGCGCGGCGAGCATCCGGTACGCCTTGACCATCACGATGGGATCGTTGTGCTTGACCGAGATCTTGAAGTCGTGGAAGTCGTGCTCCTCGAACAGGCTCGCCTCCCACACGGCGCTCTCGACGAGGGCCTCCGCCGTGGGGCGGCCGTACTTCTGCAGCAGGCTCGGCTCGAGCGATCCGGCGTTGACGCCGATGCGGAGCGAGACGCCTGCGGCCCTGGCGGCGGCGGCGATCTCTCCCACCCGGTCATCGAACTTCCGGATGTTGCCGGGGTTCACCCGCACGCCCGCGCATCCGGCGTCGATGGCGGCGAACACGTAGTTCGGCTGGAAATGGATGTCCGCTATCACGGGGATCTGGCTCTTGCGGGCGATGATGGGCAGCGCCTCAGCGTCGTCGCGGCTCGGCACGGCGACGCGCACGATGTCGCAGCCGGACGCCGTGAGCTCGGCGATCTGCTGGAGGGTCGCGTTGATGTCGGTCGTCGGGGTCGTCGTCATGGACTGCACTGAGACACGGGCGTCGCCGCCCACCTCGACAGAGCCGACGCGGATCTTGCGCGACGGCCGACGCGGGGCGAGAAGATCGGGCACGGCGGGCATACCGAGGTTCACAGCTGGCACCCGGCCAGTCTACGGCCGGCCCCTGGCCGCGCCGGACGCTCACCGCGTCGCCGCGCTATTCGAAGAGCACGATGGGATTCACGATGTCGACGTACACGAACAGCGCCATGAGGACGATCAGCACACCCGAGACGACCATCGTCACCGGCACGAGCTTGGCGGTGTCGAAGTAGCCCGGATCGGGCCGACGCAACAGCCTCGCGACGCCGCGGCGGATGCCGTCCACGAGCGCCGCCGCCACGTGGCCGCCGTCGAGCGGCGGGAGCGGCACGAGGTTCATGACGGCGAGTGCGATGTTGAGCGAACCGATAAGCATGACGATCGAGGCGACACGGTCGAGCACCGGGATGCTCGTCTGCGCCGTGATCTCGCCGGTCACGCGCCCGACGCCGACAACGCTCATGGGGCCTTCGGGATCGCGCTCCGCTCCCCCGAACCCGGCGTTCCACATGTCGACGACGCGCTGCGGCATCGTGAGCACGACCTGCACGACGCGCTCGATGTTGTACCCCGTCAGTTCGACGGCGTACGTGGGCGGCTGCTGCTGCCGTTCCGAGGTCGGAGTGAAGCCGACGTAGCCGACCTCCTGCGTCTGATACGACCCGTCCGGGTTCTCGAGGCGCTGGCCCGAGAACGGATCGAGCACGTACATGGTGTTCGGCGTCGGCGTGACCGTCAGCTCGGTCTCGGCGCCGCCGCGCACGATCGTGAAGTCCAGGGGCACGCCGGGGTTCTCGCGGATGATCTCGCTGAGACGGTTCCAGTCGCCGATCGGCTCGCCGTCGACCGCGAGCACCCGGTCACCGGGCTCCAGGCCCGCCTCGGCCGCCGGTGAGACGGTGTCGCAGGTCGGCTCCTCACCGGCGTCCTGCTGCTCCTGCTGCTCCGCCTGCGAGACGACGCACGAGTAGATCGATTCGACGGTCGTGGTCGACTGGAAGATGCCGAACCCCGAGCACACGATGAGGAACGCGATGAGCGCGAGGACGATGTTCATGGCCGGGCCGCCCAGCATCACGATGAGCCGCTTCCACGTCGCGAGGCGGTAGAAGGCGCGGTGGTGCTCGTCGTGGCCGATCTGCTCGACCGACGCCGACCTGGCGTCTTCGATCAACGACGAGACGAACCCCGTGCCGCCCTCACGCGGCGCTTCGCCGCGATGCTTCGGCGGGAACATCCCGATCATTGAGACGTACCCGCCGAGTGGAAGGGCCTTCAGGCCGTACTCGGTCTCGCCGATGCGCTTCGAGAGCAGCGTCGGGCCGAAGCCGATCATGTACTGCGGCACGCGTACGTTGAAGAGCTTGGCCGGCACGAGGTGGCCGACCTCGTGGAGCGCGATCGACACCGCGAGCCCGATCACGAACACGATGATGCCGACGATGAAGAGAATGACGCCTTCCACGGCGGTCAAGCGTACTTCGCCGCGTGGCGGCGGGCGGCGTCTCGCGCCCAGCTTTCGGCCGCCGCGAGCGATGCCCGGGTCACGGACCCGGAATCCGGCTCGAATGACTCCACGACCGCGCGCACCGTGTCGACGATGGCCGTGAACCGGATCGCACCGTTGTGAAAGGCGTCGACCGCCTCCTCGTTGGCGGCATTGAAGACGGCGGGATGCGCGCCGCCCGCGGATCCGACGGCCTTCGCGAGCGCGACGGCCGGGAAGGCGTCCCCGTCGAGCGGCTCGAACTCCCATGACCGTGCTGTCGTCCAGTCGATGGGGGCGGTCGCACCCGGCGTGCGGCGTGGCCAGTCCAGGCCGAGGGCGATCGGGAGACGCATGTCCGGCGGGGAGGCCTGGGCGATCGTCGACCCGTCGACGTACTCGACCATCGAGTGGACGAACGACTGAGGGTGCACCACGACGTCGATACGATCGAAGGGCAGGTCGAACAGCACGTGGGCCTCGATCACCTCGAGACCCTTGTTGACGAGCGTCGCCGAGTTCGTGGTGACGACGCGCCCCATGTTCCAGGTCGGATGCGCGAGGGCCTCCGCCGGCGACACCGCCTCGAGCTCATCGCGTCGGCGCCCCCGGAAGGGTCCCCCGGACGCCGTGAGCACGAGCCGGGACACCTCAGATCGCTCGCCGGCTGTCAGTGCCTGGGCGAGGGCCGAATGCTCCGAGTCGACCGGCACAATCTGCCCGGGCACGGCCCGCTCACGGACGAGGTCGGCGCCGACGATGAGTGATTCCTTGTTGGCGAGGGCGAGCGTTCGCCCCGTCTCGAGCGCGGCGAGCGTCGGTCCGAGACCGACCGAGCCGGTGATGCCGTTGAGCACAACGTCCGCGTCGACCTCGCGGACGAGCCGCTCGGCACCCGCGGCCCCGAGCGCGGTCCGGGCTGTCGGCACGCCGAACTCGCTCGCCTGCCTGGCGAGGGCTTCCGCCTGACTGCCGGCGGCGAGCCCGACGACGGCGTAGCGATCGGGGTTGTCGCGGATCACGTCCAGCGCCTGCCGTCCGATCGAGCCGGTGGACCCGAGCACGAGCACCCGACGCATGACGTCTCCCCTCCGTACCCACGTCGGGCACGATCCCCTCAAGCGTAGACTTGGCGGTCTATGTCTGAGACGTTCGCCGCCAACAGCGCCGCAGAGCTCGCCGTGGTGGAGCGCAGCGGGTTCATCGAATCCCGCCATCTCGGTTCGGCCGCGGTCGTATCCGCCGAGGGCGCGCTCCTCGCCGCGGTGGGCGACATCGAGTCGCCGGTGTTCCCGCGTTCGACGCTCAAGCCGTTCCAGGCCCTCGCCGCGCTCACCGCGGGCGCGGAGCTGAGCGGCGAGCACCTCGCGATCGCGCAGGCCTCCCACGGGGCGACGCCCGCACACGTGGCCCTTGTGCGCGAGATTCTGGGCCGGGCCGGGCTCGACGATCGCGCGCTGACCTGCCCGCCCGACTGGCCGCTCGACCGTGCCGCGCGTGACGCCCTGGTGCGCGCGGGTGGGGCCGCGGCGCCCGTGTACATGAACTGCAGCGGTAAGCACGCCGCGTTCCTGGCCGCGTGCGTCGCACAGGAATGGCCGCTCGAAAGCGTCCTCGACCCGGAGCACCCGATGCAGGCGCACGTGCGCGACACGGTCGAGCGCCTCACGAGTGCACGGCCGACCGCTGTCGGCGTGGACGGCTGCGGCGCTCCCGTGCTCGCGCTGCCGCTGCTCGCACTCGCTCGCGGCGTCGGGCGATTGCGAGCCTCGAACGCATCGTCGCCGTTCCCACTGTTCCGCAACGCCGCAGCCGTCATGACCGCGGCGCTCGAACACGGCTGGGCGATCGACGGGCCCTCGCGGCCGAACGCGGTCGTGATCGATGAGCTCAATACGTACGCCAAGTCGGGTGCCGAGGGGATGCTGGCGATGTCGGCGCCGAACGGCACGACCGTCGCCGTCAAGGTGCTCGACGGATCGAGTCGTGCCTCGACCCTCGTGGGACTCCAACTGCTCGTGGCGGCCGGTGCCCTCGACGTCAGCGAGGTGCAGCGAGCCGTACCGCGCCTCGGGCTTGAGGTGCATGGCGGAGGAACGGCCGTCGGCGCGATTCGGGTCGGGGCGGATGTGCCCACGCGTATCTCAGTCGACGCCGCGTAGGGCTGCGTTCCTCCGCCGCACTCGGCGGCACGGCGTCGATGCCCGCTCGCTGCCCAGTCTCCTCGCGGCCCGACGTTCGCGCCGCGCACTACTCGTTCCTGCACGGCCAGGCGAACCGCCGCAGCTCCCCTCCCGGCTCGCGCACGAGCACGACCCGCGATGGATCGGCGATGTGCGGCGGCAGCGGTTCGCCGGGGAGCAGTGAGCGAAGGGCGCTGGGGGGCACGTCGTCGAAGACCACCTCGGTGACGGCGGCGAACCGGCCGAGCGCGCCGAACGACTGCTGCCAAAGGTCGGGTTCGCCGACCGTGACACGCGGTCGCCCGGTGCCTCCCGCCTGCGGGTCGTGTCCACTCGGCGCGCCCGGCTTGGGCACGGGCGCGCTCGCGACGCCCGCGGCGGACAGTTGCGCCACGCGACGGAGCGGACGCCGCGTCACGATGGCGGCACCGTACTCGGCGAGCCGGAGCAGATCGAGCGGAGGCGGCGCCACGCTCGGGGCGATCTCGCGGCCGCCCGCACCGGCAGGGAGCGGGAACTGGACGAGCAGGCCGCGGGCGACACCTCGTCCCGGTGTGAGCCCCGCGCGGTAGTCGGACACCTCGCCGCCGGACAGCACGAACTCGTGCCGCGGCGGTGAGCCGAGACGAACAACCTCGCGCGCCAGGCCGACGAACGGACTGAGGTCGGAGGTCGTGCGTGCGGCGCTCGCGACGAGCGTCAGTCCGCCCGATCCGCCCAGCTTCGCCGCGTCGGCCAGCATGCCGAGCCAGGCGTGCCGGTGCTCGTCGCCGAAGGCGATGCCCCGCTGATCGAGATCGTCCACGAGCAGCACGGTCGGCTCGTCCGGCGCTCGACGCAGTGCCGCGACGGCATCCCACGCGCCTTCGGCGTCAGCGGGGAGGCGTGTGCAGGTGACGCCGGCCCGCTCGAGCAACTCCGCGATCGATGCGAGCGCCGTCGATTTGCCGGAGCCGCTCGGCCCGAGGAGCAGCAGGTGGCCGCCGCCGCGCGGGTCGACGTCGAGCGGCGCTTGCCGCTGGCGATCCGGGTCGTCGAGCAGCGCGATCGGCACAGACGATGCAAGCGGCGCTCCGACGCCGCCACCGGTTCGACCCGCTTCCGAGGTGGCAGACGCGTGCGATCCGCGCACGAGCCAGTCGAATACCTCGAGCGGGAGTGCGTGCGGGAGCGGTGGCAGCCACGGCGCCGTGGGGCCGCGGCTGCCGGCGTCGGCGAGTTCGCGGGTGCGCCGCGTGCGCGTGGCCGCGAGCAGTTCGTCGCTCAGGGTCGCGACCTGAATGGTGCGCAATTCACCGGCCTGGACGAGGATGCCACGCCCGCGTGGCTCGGTCGGCAGGTCCGCCGCGTGCGTCGTTCCGATGACGGCCTGACTGTCAACGGGATTGGTCACGCGGAGCGAGAGCCGAATGGTGCAGTTGGCCAGGAGACTCTCGCGGGCTGCACCCGCGGGACGCTGTGCGCAGAGCACGAGATGGATGCCGAGGCTTCGTCCTCTCGCGGCGAGGTCGGCGAACACGTCATGGAGATCATGGTGCTCGTCGATGAGGGCCTGGAACTCGTCGACGACAACGACGAGGCGCTCGAGGCGGCCCGCCTCGAGCGCCGAGACGTCGCGCACGCCGAGGCGCCGCAGTTCGCGCTCCCGTCGTCGCAGTTCGGCTCGAAGCCCGGCGAGCACCCGGACAGCTTCGCCGCCATCGAGGTCGGTCACGACGCCGACGCAGTGCGGCAGCGCCGCGATCGCGTCGAACGTCGCACCTCCCTTGAAGTCGAGACAGAGGAACGCCACGTGCGTGGCCGGGTACCGCGCTGCCAGCCCGGCAATCCAACTGCGCAGCAACTCACTCTTCCCGGTGCCGGTCGTTCCGCCGATCACGGCGTGCGGGCCGTCGGCGACGAGGTCGACCCAGACCGGACCGGCCTCGTCGACGCCGATCGTCGCGGCCAAGTGGGCGCCCGGGCTGCGCGCCGCGGCCGGGGGCCGAGACCGCAGGATCCCGTCGAGCTCGATCCTGTCTGGGAGCGTCCGGGCGGGAGGGGCCGAGAACCCGCGCCGGCGCCGTGATTCGAGGTGGTGCCGCGCCCACCGCTGGAAATCTGCGGACTCGACGAGCTGCGGGGTGACGCGTGTGTCGCCCCCCGCCGAGCGAACCGTTGCCGAGGCGGGATCTGACAGGTCGAGCACGACATCGGTGCCCGCGGGCGCCGAAGTCGCGTGGTCGACCAGCGTGAGCTGGAAGCGAACCCGGCCGGCGTCGCCTGGTCGCGAAATCGGGCCCGTGGAAGGTCGAGTCTTCGGCCCAGCTGGGCGACCCTCGCGAGCAGCGGAAGCTGCCACGACGATCGCTCGCTCGCCGTGCAAGCCGGTCCGTAGGATCTCGGCCGCGACGACACGGTGCGCGATCGAACCACCGAGACGGAGTTCCACCCCGGCGGGCCGTCGCGCCGCGAGGTCGATGAGCAGTGCGAAGGCGGCGCCCACGGCACGCTCGTGGGGCCCTGCGATCGCGCACGCGCGAACGGTCTCCACGTACGGCACGCCGTCGATGACGCGCGCGGATTCAACGAGGTCGGCGAGACGCCGATCTTCGGCGACGTCGGTGGCATCGAGGCGGATACCGCTCGGCACCGACGTCGTGCCGAGCGCGACGGTGGCGCCGACATCGTCGTCGGGCGCCGTGGCTACGGGCGCGACCTCGCCGTTCACGATCGCCGCGACCGGAGGGTGGCGTGCGAGCCGCCGCGCCCGCTCCCGTGCCGCCCGTTTCGCGATGTCGGCGGTTGCCTCGCGGATCGCCCGGTCGAACTGCTCGTCCTCCCGGCGGTACGTGGCCCTTCGCTGCACCGCATGGTCGACGACGCTGCCGAGGGCGAGGAGCGGTCCGATGGCCGCGAACATGAGCGCGAACGACGACCCGGTCATCACGACGAGGCCGACGCCGAGTGCCGCCGGGGTGAGCATCATGAGCCACGGAAACGGGCTCGACGGCAGTTCCCTCGGCGCCCGCGGCAGAGAGATGGGACGTTCCTCCCGTTCGGCGGGTGTCTCGGCGAGCAGAATCGGCGCGCTATCGCCACGTGTCGAGTGATCCTCCATCACGCCGCGTCGAAGCCGTGAAGATCGTTCGAGTCGCGTTCGGCGCTCCTCCCGATCCGCCCGCGCTTGTGCGAGGAGGCCGGCCGTTCCCCACCGCTCCCGACGTCGTCGAGCGCGACGGGCTCGGGCGTGCATCGCTGAGGCGGCTTCCCGAACCATGGGGCCACGGTCCCGCCGTCGACGAGCATCCGCACCTCGTGGGCGAGTTCCAACGAGGGCGCTGCCGCGAGTGCCTGATCTGCGTAGCCCCCCGCGAGGCTGCCGTGACCGAGCGCCCAGTGCGTCCACGCGATGACCGCGAGGAGTCCGGCGCGAAGGGGAGGATCGGATCGGCGAACAATCGCGCGGAGCAGCGGTAACGCGCGTTCACATCGATCGGGATCGAATGCATCGTAGAGCAGCCCGTGCTCGTATGACTCGACGGCCGTCTCGGAGCCAGCACCGGGTCCTCCGCCGTGCGCCTGGTGTGCTTCCCAGCCACCGCCACGGAGCCCCGATGCCGCCGATCGGCGGACAGCGGCGCCCGAGGGCCGGCCGAACGCGATGCGCGCAAGCAGGTGATCCTGGGCGTGCGGCACCGCGGCCGCTTCGGCAACCGTGGAGCACAACATCTCGACATCGTCGGGGTGTATCTCGGAGGACTCGCGCGCCAGCATCCGGTCGAGCAGAGCGTCGGCGCTTTCGCCCCGTTCTACCCTGCGAGCGGATTTGGTCAAGCGCATCGTCTCGGCGTCGCCTCGATCGACGACTTCACGTGGCGGCTGCGTGAGCTGCATCCGTCCCGCGTCACCGAGCTCGTCGAGCGACCGAAGGAGTGGCTCGTCGACCGACGCGGTCGCGTTATAGCGACCCCAGGCGTTCTGCGCTCGAAAGAGTGGCACGACCAGGCGCAGCCCGGTCCGGTCGGCACCCCGCGCGAGCGCGCCGACGAGCTCCGTCCGCGGCGGGGCGGCGATCTGCTCGTCGGCGAACACGATCGCCGCGATCGCCGTGATGTCGTCGACGTGGAGCGCGAGGCCGAGGGCCAGGTTCACCCAGCTGTCGAGGTCGTCGCGCGGCAGCATGATGTCGCGGGCGGGAAGGTCGAATCGCAGTATGGCGCCGCCGACGCGGCCCGTCAGTGGAAGCAGCACCAGGCTCTCGCTCGGGCAATAGCCGAGCATGCCGGTCACGGTCGACACGAGTGACGCTTCGGTCGTGCAGCAATGCGAAGAGGTCATGGCGTCACGCTAGGCGCGCACGCCCGCCCTCGGCTCTCGACCACGGGTCGGCTGTGGAGCGGTAATCATCCGCGACATCTCCACAGGCATCTGGCGAACATTCACCGCGCAATTTCTCGCCGGCCCCGCGCCGGCGGACTACTGACCGTACGGCCGCTGCCCGTAGCCCTGCTGCCCCTGCCCGTAGTGCTGAGGCGCCTGCCCGTACTGCTGCCCCTGCCCGTACAGCTGGCCCTGCCCGTACTGCTGAGGCGGCTGCCCCTGCCCGTACTGCTGAGGCGCCTGCCCCTGCCCGTACTGCTGAGGCGCCTGCCCCTGCCCATACGCCTGCGGCTGCCCGTAAGGCTGCCCCGGCCCGTACTGCTGTCCCGGCCCGTACTGCTGAGGCGCATGCCCCTGTCCGTACGGCTGGGGAGCGCCATAGCCCGAGGGAGCGAACGGGCCTGCGCCACCCGCGACATCGATGCGCCGCGGATCATAGACGTCAGACCCCCAGCCGAGAACGCCGCACCAGACCGGGCTGAGCACGATGAACAGGACGATCCACCAGGCGTCCTTCCCGAAACCCTTCTGGATCCGAAGGGCCCCGATGATCATGAAGATCAAGGGAATGATGCTGAGGCCGATCAACGAGAAGAGTGCCCAATACCCCTTCTGCCCGCCCGCCTCGAGGAAGGTCCACGAGTTGTAAATGGGCACCCACGCCTTCCAGCCCTCAATGCCCATCTTCTTGAAGAGCGCCGCCATCGTGATCGCGTAGAGCACATAGATGCCGGCGATGAGCAGCAGATACACGAACGCGCCGATGAGGACAGAAGCCCACCCGGGCACCGGCATATCGGATTCCATTGGACTCCCTCCGAGCGATGCCGTTCAGGACGGCGCAACCCAGCGAGTCTACGCATGCACCGAGTCGTTCGCCCAGCAGCGAAGCCGCGAGGCAGACACCGGTTCCGCGTGGAAACCGACTTCACCGAGCGTCGCGCAGAGTCGATCGACGTCGACGTCGGGGGGCAGGGCCCGTCCGCGCTCGCTGACGGCCAGGGCTCGTACGAGTTCGCCCTTGGCCTGTTTGTTGAAGTGGTTGAGTGCGCGAACGCCCCCGGCCCCGTCATCCGTCACGATGTCGGCAACGATGCTCCGTGCTCCTGCCGCACCGAGCGCCCGGTACCCGTTCGACCGCAGGTCGAGCACCGTGCCGTCGTGCGCCGTCAGCGCATCGGCGACGCGCGATGCCCAGCGCTGTTTGAGCGATCGACCCGGAAGCCGCGAGTTCGCGGAGCACCGATAGGCCGCGATCGGCTCACCGGCCCCGACGAGTCCGTACAGGGCGGAGTGGATGGCCACGTGACCCGCCAGCCAACGGCATGCCTCGGCGTCGAGCGATCCCGCGTCAAGGGCGTCGTAGAGCACTCCCGTGTACCGCAGCACCGCCGGCAGCCTCGGAGCCGTCCGCAGCGCACGATTCCGCTCCGCCTCCACCGCCGCGAGCTTGTCGCTCAGCTTGAAGGCTGCGGCCATGCGCTCCGCATCGCCGGCCAGGGCGACCAGATCACCGACGAGCTCGTCACGAACGCTGCCCATCGACGGCCACGAGAGCGAGGCGCTCGGATCGCGCGCGGCCTCGGCGAGCGACGCCGCGGCAGGAGCATCCGGCCCGAACGCACTGATGCCGCCATCCCGTTTGGTCTCGGATGGCGGCAGCAGTACGAGAAAACCGGAGGTCATTCTCCCTTGTTCAGCGACGCGCGCCGAGCCACGATGGTGACGACGTCGTTGTTGACCGAGAGGAAGCCGTCGGCCGCAGTTGCCGTCACGACGCTGCCGTCGACTGACGTCACGCGAACCTGTCCGTCGCCCAGGATCGCGAGCACCGGCTCGTGACCGGGCAGCACGCCGATCTCACCCTCGGTGGTGCGGGCTACGACCTGCCTGGCATCGCCCTCCCACACCTGGGAGGTGGCCGACACGACGTTGACCGACAGTTGACTGGCTCCGGCCATGGCTAGCCCTGTTCCTTCTGCATCTGCGCGAACTTCTCTTCGACGTCCGAGATGGGCCCGACGTTGAAGAACGCCTGCTCGGGCACGTGGTCGAAGTCTCCGCGGCTGATCGCGTCGAACGACTCGACCGTCTCTTTCAGCGGAACCGTCGATCCCTCGACACCCGTGAACTTCTTCGCCATGTAGGTGTTCTGTGAGAGGAACTGCTGGATGCGGCGCGCGCGCGACACCGTGATCTTGTCTTCTTCCGGGAGCTCGTCGACACCGAGAATGGCGATGATCTCCTGCAGCTCCTTGTTCTTCTGCAGGATCTGCTTCACCGTCGTCGCGACCCGATAGTGGTCGGCGCCGAGATACCGCGGGTCGAGGATGCGGCTGGTCGAGGTCAGGGGATCGACGGCCGGGTAGAGACCGCGCGAGGCGATCTCACGTGAGAGCTCGGTCGTGGCGTCGAGGTGCGCGAACGTCGTCGCAGGGGCCGGGTCGGTGTAGTCGTCAGCGGGCACGTAAATGGCCTGCAGCGACGTGATCGAGTGGCCTCGCGTCGAGGTGATGCGCTCCTGCAGGAGACCCATCTCGTCAGCCAGGTTGGGCTGGTAGCCGACCGCCGACGGCATGCGGCCCAGCAGGGTCGACACCTCGGAGCCCGCCTGCGTGAAACGGAAGATGTTGTCGATGAACAACAGCACGTCCTGCTGCTGCACGTCGCGGAAGTACTCGGCCATCGTGAGGGCGGAGAGCGCGACGCGAAGTCGCGTCCCCGGCGGTTCGTCCATCTGGCCGAACACGAGTGCGGTCTTGTCGAAGACGCCGGCCTCCTCCATCTCGAAGATGAGGTCGTTTCCTTCACGCGTGCGCTCACCGACGCCCGCGAAGACCGAGACACCACCGTGGTCGGAGGCGACGCGCTGGATCATCTCCTGGATGAGGACCGTCTTGCCGACGCCGGCACCACCGAAGAGACCGATCTTGCCCCCGAGGACGTACGGCGTGAGCAGGTCGATGACCTTGATGCCGGTCTCGAACAGCTGCGTCTTCGACTCGAGTTGGTCGAACGCCGGCGGTTCGCGGTGGATCGGCCACCGCTCGGTGATCTCGTACGGTTCCGTGATCATCGCATCGTTGAGCACGTCGCCGGTCACGTTGAAGACCTTGCCCTTGGTGACGTCACCGACGGGCACGGAGATCGGTGCCCCCGTGTCGCGAACCTCCTGGCCGCGGACGAGGCCGTCGGTCGGCTTCAGGGCGATCGCGCGCACGAGGTCGTCGCCGAGGTGCTGCGCGACTTCGAGCGTCAGGCGCTGGGTTTCCTCCCCGAGGCGCACCTCGGTCTCGAGCGCGTTGTAGATGCCGGGGATCGCGTTGTGCGGGAACTCGATGTCGACCACTGGGCCCGTGACTCGGGCGATGCGACCGACGCCGGCCTGCGTGGCGGCCTCCCCCTGAGCGAGCAGGGTGTTCGTCATGTGCTGTCCTTTTCTTGCGTATGCGCGCGGGTTATGAGGCGGCGAGCGCGTCGGCGCCGCCGACGATCTCTGAGATCTGCTGCGTGATTTCGGCCTGACGCGCGTTGTTGGCGAGGCGGGTGTAGTCGTTCACCAGCTTGTCGGCATTGTCGGTCGCCGACTTCATGGCCCGCTGGCGGGCGGCATGCTCGCTGGCGGCTGAGTGCAGCATGGCGTTGAAGAGTCGAGCCTCGATATACACGGGCAGGAGCGCGTGCAATACCGAGTCGGCATCCGGTTCGAAGTCGTAGAGGGGAAACAGCTCGTGATCGCCGGGCTCATCGACCCCCTCGACGACCTCCAGCGGCAGCAGGCGAACCACGGTCGGCTCCTGCGTGACCATGCTGACGAATCGGTTGTAGATGATGTGGATTTCCTCCACACCGCCGTCCTCGTAGGGCGTCGAGAAGCGACCGACGAGCTCTTCGCCGATTTCCTGCGCCGTCTCGAACGTGGGCCGATCTGTCGAGCCGCTCCACTGCCGCACCGACGGCCGCTGGCGGAAGGCGAAGTAACCCTGGGCCTTCCGGCCGACGAGGTAGTACTCGACCTGCTTGCCCTGCGAACGCAGCAGCTCCGTGAGCTGCTCCGCCTCCTTCAGCGCGCTGGCCGAGAAGGCGCCGTTGAGGCCGCGGTCGCTCGTGAAGACGACGACGGCGGCACGACGGACCTGCTCGCGCTCGGTCGTGAGGATGTGATCGATGTCGCTGTGCGTCGCGACGGCCGAAACCGCCTGCGTGACCGCCCGTGCATACGGGTTCGACTCGGCCATGCGCGCACGAGCCTTGGCGATCCGCGACGTGGAGACGAGCTCCATGGCGCGGGTCACCTTCTTCATCGTCTGGGCAGAGCGGATCTTCTGCCGATAGACCCGAAGTTGTGCTCCCATGCTTCTCCCGAATTCCGGTTCCGGCGCCGGTTAGCGCTTGCCCCGGACGATCTGCTCCTGGTTGACGTCTTCCTCGGCGGTCGCCTCGAACTCCTCGTGTCCTACGGAGGTCAGCGGCTTGCCCTCCCCCGTCTGGAACGTCTTGCGGAAGGCATCGACACCGGCCTCGATCTCGGCGAGCGTCTCATCCTCGAGCTTGCCTGACTCCCGCAGGGTATCGAGCACGGTCGTGTTGCGACGGAAGTAGTCAAGCATCTCGGACTCGAAGCGCAGCACATCTTCGACGGCGACGTCGTCGAGCTTGCCGTTCGTGCCGGCCCAGACCGAGACGACCTGGTCCTCGCTGGGGTACGGCGAGTACTGGGGCTGCTTCAGCAGTTCGGTGAGGCGGGCACCGCGCTCGAGCTGCCGGCGCGTCGTCGCGTCGAGGTCAGATGCGAACATCGCGAAGGCCTGCATTGAGCGGTACTGGGCAAGCTCGAGCTTGAGCGTCCCCGAGACCTTCTTGATGTGCTTGCGCTGAGCATCGCCACCCACGCGAGAGACCGAGATGCCCACGTCGACGGCCGGGCGCTGGTTGGCGTTGAAGAGGTCGGACTGCAGGAAGATCTGGCCGTCCGTGATCGAGATGACGTTGGTCGGGATATACGCCGCGACGTCATTCGCCTTCGTCTCGATGATCGGAAGTCCCGTCATCGATCCCCCGCCGAGTTCATCGCTCAGCTTGGCGCACCGCTCGAGCAGACGCGAGTGGAGGTAGAACACGTCACCGGGGTAAGCCTCACGGCCAGGCGGGCGGCGCAGCAGCAGCGAGACCGCACGGTAGGCCTCTGCCTGCTTCGAGAGGTCGTCGAAGATGATGAGGACGTGCTTGCCGCCGTACATCCAGTGCTGGCCGATGGCCGAACCCGTGTAGGGCGCGATGTACTTGAAGCCGGCGGCGTTCGACGCGGGCGCCGCGACGATCGTCGTGTACTCCATCGCACCGGCGTCCTCGAGCGCGCCCTTGACGGACGCGATCGTCGACCCCTTCTGGCCGATGGCGACATAGATGCAGCGAACCTGCTTGGTGGGGTCGCCCGACTCCCAGTTGGCCTTCTGGTTGATGATCGCGTCGATCGCGATGGCCGTCTTGCCGGTCTGGCGGTCGCCGATGATGAGCTGGCGCTGTCCACGGCCGACGGGGATCATGGCGTCGATCGCCTTGATGCCCGTCTCGAGCGGCTCGTGAACGCTCTTGCGCTGCATGACGCCGGGGGCCTGAAGCTCGAGCGCGCGGCGGCCCTCCGCCTCGATCTCGCCGAGACCGTCAATGGGATTGCCGAGCGGGTCGACCACGCGACCGAGGTAGCCGTCGCCAACGGCGACCGAGAGAACCTCGCCGGTGCGGTGCACCTCGAGTCCCTCGACGATGCCAGCGAACTCGCCGAGGATGACGACACCGATCTCGTTCTCGTCGAGGTTGAGCGCGAGGCCGAGCGTTCCATCACCGAAGCGGAGCAGCTCGTTCGCCATCGCGCTCGGCAGGCCTTCGACGTGCGCGATGCCGTCGGCGGCATCGATGACGCGTCCGACCTCGGTGGCCGTCGTCTCCTGGGGCCGGTAGGTGGCGGCGAAGTCCTGGAGCGCGCTGCGGATCTCATCCGGGTTGATGGTGAGTTCTGACATGTTTTTCCCTAGGTCTGCGGGGCGACGCCCCTGGAGGTTCTGGAGTCGCGTCTACGCGAATTGGCGTCGGAGGTGGCCGAGTTTCGACTGCACCGTGCTGTCGATCACGTCATCGCCGAACTGCACCCGCAGCCCGCCGATGACAGCCGGGTCGACGACCTGCGCGATGGTCACCGGCCGCCCGAAGTGACGCGCGAGGGCGCCCTGCAGGCGGGCGAACTGCGCTTCGTCGATCGGCCTGGCGACGGTCACCGTCGCGACCTGCCGGCTGGCCTGGTCGGCGACGATGTCCTGCGCCCACCCGACGAGCCGGCGAGTACGGCGACCCGCGGGAAGCGACACGAGGTGTCGAAGGATCGTGAGCGTGGCCTCACCGAGGTGACTGGCGAACACCCGGTCGATGATGCGGCGTTTGCCCTCGGGGTCGCTGAGCTTCGAGCCGAGTGTGAGCTCGAGGTCGGGGTTCGAGGTCACGACATCGAGGAAGCCCTGCAGTTCCTGACTGATGCGGTCGTGCTCGCCAGAGAACTGGCTGACGGCACGGACACCGAGCTCCTGCAGACCGAGCGCGAACTCCGACTCGTTCGACCACCGCTGCGTCGAGGCAGACGCAATGAGGCTCACGGCACGAGGGTCGAACCGGGCGCCGAAAACGCGCTCGACAACGGCGCGTTTCGCGGCCGCGTCGGCACTCGCGTCGGCGAGCGCCTGTCGCAGCTGCGACTGCTGCACGATCACATCGATCGCATCGAACAGCTCAGCGCCCGTGGCGAGCGTGGCGCCCGCCGCGCGGTCGACCTCGCCCTTCAGGGTACGGAGTGCGTGCTTGGTGGCGCTGCCCATCAGTACTGCGTTCCTGCCTTCTGGTCGTTGTCGAGGTCGGCGAGGAACCGGTCGACGAGCGCATTCGCGCGCTGGTCGTCCTTCAGGCTCTCACCGACGACGCCGGACGCGAGCCCGACCGCGAGCGAACCGACCTCGGAGCGCAGCGAAACGACCGCTGCCTGTCGCTCGGCCTCGATCTGCGCCTTGGCCGTTGCCGTCTGACGGTCGAGCTCTGCCTGAAGCTCGGCCTTCTTCTCGGCACGAATCGCCTCGGCCTCCGCACGAGCCTGCTCGCGGATTCCCGCTGCCTCGGCCCGCGCCTCCTTCAGGAGCTCCTCGTGCTCGGCCTGCTTGTTCGCGGCCTCCGCCTGGGCCTGCTCGGCCTTCTTGAGACCGCCCTCGATCTTCTCTTCGCGCTCGTTGATCACCTTGGTGAACATCGGAATCACGAACTTCCAGAAGAAGAGGGCGATGACGATGAAGACAACGAGCGACCAGACGATGTCGTAGAGGGGCGGAACGAGGACGTTGAAGTCGCTCTCCTCCGCCGCTGCGACTGCGTTGCTGATCATGCGTCCGATGCCTTACTGGAAGATGAAGTACGTTGCGACGCCGATGAAGGCGAGCAGCTCGGTGAACGCGATGCCGAGGAACATCGTCACCTGGAGGCGGCCGGCCATCTCAGGCTGACGGGCCATGGCCTCGACGGTCTTGCCGGCGACGATACCGATGCCGATGCCGGGGCCGATGGCGGCGAGGCCGTAACCGACGGTCGCGATGTTGCCGGAGATCTCGGCGAGCGTGGTGGTGTCCACAGGGGTTCCTCTCGTGGGGTTGGTGAAGCGGGGTGCTTCGTCGGGAGTCAGTGCGGGTCTAGTGGGTCTTGGCTGCGGCCTGCTGGATGTACACGGCGGTCAGCAGCGTGAAGACGAACGCCTGCAGCACCGAGACGAGCAGTTCGACGAGCGTCATGATGAAGCCGCCGAGGAGCGTCGGGATCGCGAAGAACGAATCGACGCCGCCAAGCGTGAACACGAAGAAGTGCGTTGCGCCGAAGCAGAGGACGAGCAGCAGGTGGCCGACCATGAGGTTCAGGAACAGACGCAGTGCGAGTGAGACGGGCCGCACGATGAAGATGTTCACGAGCTCGATGGGCGTGAGCAGGATGTACATCGGCCACGGCACTCCGGGGGGGAACAGCGCGTTGCGGAAAAACGTGCCGACTCCCGCCTC
Source organism: Pseudoclavibacter endophyticus (assembly GCF_008831085.1). NCBI lineage: Bacteria > Bacillati > Actinomycetota > Actinomycetes > Micrococcales > Microbacteriaceae > Pseudoclavibacter > Pseudoclavibacter endophyticus. The sequence continues at coordinate 1,476,150 of NZ_WBJY01000001.1, read as the reverse complement.
GCGGAAGCCCGCGTAGATGAAGGCGATGTAGCTCACCACGGCGAGCACGAGCGGCATGGCGATCGTCGAGGTGCCGCCGATGTTGAGGCCCGGGATGATGCCCGTGATGTTCATGAAGAAGATACCGAAGAACATCGCGGCGAGCAGCGGCAGGTACTTCTTTCCGAGCCGCTCGCCCAGCACGTCGTCGACGATGTTCGACTTGACGAACCCGATGCCGAGTTCCCCGAGCGACTGCAGCTTGCCCGGGACGATCTTCGGACGACGGAATGCGAGCCAGAACAACACGACCATCGCGAGGATCGCGATGAGACGCACCAAAATGATGCGATTCAGGTCGTACGGCTGATCGTCCGGGATGCCAAAGAACGTGTGGAGGAACAGCGGGAGATCGAACTCGTAGTCGAGACTCGGCGGGTGAAACTCACCGTCGCCTCCGCGGGCCGCAGCAGTGAAAACTGGGAGGTTCAGGGCTGAGGCGAACAGAGTGATCTCCTGTCTCGAACACGGCAACATGTCGCGGTGCCGCGGGTGACTCGGGGCGGCGGGGCACCCGCCGGGCATAGCTCGACCCTGCGCACAGCCCCGGGAAAAATCCTATCAAGAAATTTCCAGGTTCACGCCCTTCGCCGGGCGCTCGCCCGGCCGCAGCGAGGTCAACTGGCGTCGACGTTACCGGATTTCGACGTACTGTCGAAATCGTCTCGCGTCGCAAGGCTCACGTCGCTGACGTTGCCGAGCCGCGCGGTCACGACGCAGGCGACGTCCACCGCGAGGGTCCCGACGACGGCGACGACGAGCGAGCCCCAGAGCATCCAGTCGTGGATGAAGGGCTGGTCCCTGATCGCGAACAGGGTGCCGAGAAAGAGGACGAACTTGAGGAGCCATGCCGCGAGGATGACGCCGAGGAAGTACATCGTGTCGAGGCGTGCCGCGAGGATGAGCGTCAGCACCGTGATGCCGGTGAACAGCAGCGTCATGCCCGCGCCGATGAGCGCCGAGAACACGCCGGGAGCCCCCGCCACGATGAAACCGATCACGCCGCCGACGACGGCCACGGCGGCGACGACGATCGCCGACCACTTCAGCACTCGACGGAAGACCGGTATCGAGCTCGGCTCGTTCGTCGTACTCATTCGGTGTCCTCCGGATGCGGCGGTCGTGTTCGTGCGAGGGGCGAGTGCGGACGTCGGACCGCCGGGGAACTCGCGACGCGCACGTCGTCGGCCCGTTCCTGCCCGTGGCGGTCGAGGGGGTCGTCGACGTCGGCGGTCTCGCCGGCCTCCGCGCGCCGCTGCGCGGCACGCTCGGCACGCTTGCGGGTCGAGATGGGTGCGATCGTGACGAGAGAGCAGATCACGCCGCCGATCACCACGAACGCGAGGGCGATCCACGGCGGCTGCACGCTGAAGCCCAACAGCGCACCGACGGCGATGACGGCCGTCCAAGCGTAGACCACGAGAGCGGCCCTGCGCTGCGTATGCCCCATGTCGAGCAGTCGGTGATGCAGGTGTTTGCGGTCGGCGGAGAACGGCGACTTGCCGGCGAGGAGTCGGCGGAAGACCGCGAGCGAGAAATCGAGGAGCGGAACGACGAGCACCGCGAAGGGGATGATGATCGGCAGGAACGCCGGCAGGAACTCCTCGCTGCTGATCGTGCGCGGGTCGACCTCGCCGGTGACCGACACGGCGCTCGTCGCCATGAGCATCCCGACCAGCAGCGCACCGCCGTCGCCCATGAACATGCGAGAGGGGTTCCAGTTGTGCGGCAGGAAACCGAGGCACACGCCGACCACGATCGCGCTGAGCAGGGCTCCGAGCGTGAACCTTCCGGTTTGACCGGCGACCTCGCTGAGCACGTAGCTGTACAGGAGGAACACGCCGTTTGCGATGATCGCGACCCCGGCAACGAGGCCGTCGAGGCCGTCGATGAAGTTGACGGCGTTCATGACGAGCACGACCGCGAGCACCGTCATCGCGATCGACATGGCAGGTGAGCCGACCGTGAGACTGCCGCCGATCGGCAGCGACGCGATCGCGACGCCCTGCCACGCGAGCAGGAGTGCGGCCACGAGCTGGCCCGCGAGCTTCGTCATCCAGTCGAGATCGACGAGGTCGTCGACGACGCCCACCACGATGATGATCGTCGCGGCGCCCACGATGGCCCACATGCGGCCGACGTCGAAGTACACGAGGTCGAAGAACGGGATGAACGAGGCGACGAACAACGCAGCCAGGACCACGATGTACATCGCCGCCCCTCCGAGGCGCGGCTTCGGCGTCGTGTGCACGTCTCGGTCGCGTACGGCGGGGTACCACTCGAAGCGCATCGCGAGCTTGTAGACGACCCAGCACAGCAGGTAGGTCGCGACGGCGGAGCCGATCGTGAGGGCGAGGAGAACGAGCACGCTACTCCGCGCCCGCGCTCTCGCCCGTTTCCGGAGGAGCGAGGTCGCCGCCGAGCACCTCGGCGATGGCGGCCCTGCCAAGCGCTCCGGGACGAACGATGCTCGCGGGGCGGGGCGGCTGCTCGACGAGCCCGGTCGCGTCGAGGATCGTCGAGGGCGCCCCTCCCCCTGGTCCCGCGTCGAGCACGAGCTCGACATCGTCGCCCAGGGCGTCGTTCGCCGCCTGTGCGGTCTCGGGGGCGGGTTGCCCGTGCTTGTTCGCGCTCGACACGGCGAGCGGGCCGGTCTCGCGCAGGAGCTCGCGGGCGATCGCGTTGTCGGGCACGCGGAGCGCGACCGTGCCGCCCGTCATTCCCAGATCCCACTGGATCGACTCGCGCGCGGGAAGGATGATCGTGAGGGGGCCAGGAGCGTACCGCTCGAGGAGGCGCTCGACCTGCTGCGGCACGGCGGAGGCGAGCGCCTGAAACGTCACGCTGTCGGCGACGAGCACGGGCGAAGGCGTCGAGCGGTCGCGGCCCTTCGCGGCCAGGAGCCTCGCGACGGCTTCAGGCGAGAACGCGTCGGCCGCGACGCCGTACACGGTGTCGGTCGGCATGATGATGAGCGCGCCGCGGCCGATCGCGGTACGCGCCCGCCGCATCCCGTCGAGCAACTCGTCGCGGGCGTCGCAGTCGAAGATTCTGGCCATATCGCAACCAGGATAGCCGCGCGCCGGTCGCGGCGAGGCCGACCCCGTGCCGGCACGGCTTCCCAACCGGGCCGGCTCGCTCGGGCATTCCTCAGCACGGACGGTACGCCACCGTCACCCGATCCCGTCCGGCGAGATCGCGATGGGTCTCGGCGCGCTCGTACCCGGCTGCTGCGAGCAGGCTCCGCACGACGTCGCCGTGGTGGTCGTCGTGCTCGAGCAGCACGAAACCTCCGGGGACGAGCCATCGGTGTCCGAGACCGGCGATCTCGCGGATCACGTCGAGACCATCGTCGCCCCCATACAGCGCGATGCCGGGATCGTACCGGCGCACCTCCGGGTCGGTCGGCTCGTTGGCGCGCGGCACGTACGGGGGGTTGCTCACGATCGCGTCGAACGGCCGGCCCGCGTGCCCGAGCGCGCGATCCCCCAGCCGGTCATAGATCGCCCGCACAGCGCCGCGGCCATGGGAACGCACATTCCGGACCAGCCACGGCCAGGTGTGCGGCGACGCCTCGACCGCCACGATCGTGGGCTCCACCGGAGGGTTCCGTCGAGCGAGGAGCCCGCCTGCGATGCCGAGCGCGACCGCGCCAGAGCCGCTGCCGAGGTCCGCGACGAGCGGCCTCGGCCGGCCGGCCGCGTGCAGCCGGCGAATCGCGACGTCGACGAGCACCTCGGTCTCCGGGCGGGGCACGAACACGCCTGGACCGACCGCGAGTTCCAGATCGCCGAACGCCGCGGAGCCGAGGATGTGCTGCAAGGGTTCGCGCCTGGCGCGGCGGCCGACCGCTGCCCGCACGTCCGCCGCTTCGTCGGCCGACAGGGCTCGGCCCAGCAGGGCCTCCAAGACGATGTCGCCGGGACGCCGGCCGAGCACCCCCGCCAGGAGCGCGTCGGCATCGGCCGCGGGGTTCGGCACGCGGGCCCTCCCGAGGGCCGCGCGCGCCTCCCGGCGCAGGTTGCTGAGGGGCTCGTTCACCGCTCAAGTCTGGCACCACGGAGGGGCGCGCCGTCTCGCACGCACGCTGCCGCTCCATATGACGAAATAATCACGTCGCCGACCGAAGGGATCGATAGCCTTCGTACGGCGCCGCGGCCCCCAATGCGGCCGGAGCGCGCCGAGACCGATCTCCAGGAAGGCATCAACGTGGCGGCACGCATCTTCAACGACATCACCGAGGCGATCGGCAACACGCCGCTCGTGCGTTTGAATCGCATCGACGAGAGCGGGGCGAACATCACTGCCAAGCTCGAGTTCTACGGCCCTGGATCGTCGGTCAAGGACCGGCTCGGGCTCGGGATCATCCGAGCCGCCGAGCGTTCCGGTGAGCTCGCGGAGGGCGGCACGATCGTCGAGGGGACCTCGGGCAACACGGGGATCGCCCTCGCGCTCATCGGCGCGGCCCGCGGCTACCGCGTGATCCTCGCCATGCCGGAGACAATGTCGACGGAGCGCCGCGCCCTGCTGAAGGCCTTCGGCGCCGAGCTCGTGCTCACTCCCGGACCCGACGGTATGCGGGGCGCGGTCCAGAAGGCCCAGGAGATCGCCGCGTCGACGCCGGGGGCCGTACTCGCCCGCCAGTTCGAGAACGAGGCGAACGTCGAGATTCACCGCGAGACGACCGCCGAGGAGGTCTGGAACGACACCGACGGCGCCGTCGACATCTTCGTCGCCGGCATCGGCACGGGTGGCACGATCACCGGCGTCGGCCAGGTGCTCAAGGAGCGCAAGCCCGACGTCAAGATCATCGCCGTCGAACCGGCCGACTCGCCCTTGCTCACCGAGGGCAAGGCCGGGCCGCACAAGATCCAGGGCCTCGGCGCAAACTTCCTGCCGGAGATCCTCCAGCGAGAGCTGCTCGACGAGGTCATCGACGTGTCGCTGGACGACGCGGTTCGCGTCTCCCGCGAGCTCACCGCCACCGAGGGCATCTTCGGCGGCATTTCGGCGGGCGCGAACGTGTGGGCGGCGCTCGAGGTCGCGAAACGTCCCGAGAACGCCGGCAAGAACATCGTCGTGGTCATTCCCGACACCGGCGAGCGCTACCTCTCGACGGTGCTGTTCGAGGGTCTCCTCGACTGATCGTGGCCGCGACCACGCACGAGGGGAGCGCACGAATCGAGGCCTGCTTCCGGCGCATCCGCGAAGACATCGTCGCCGTGCGCCGCGGTGACCCGGCGGCCCGGAGCAAGGTGTCGATCGTGCTCATCTACTCCGGGCTACACGCGATCTGGGCGCACCGGGTCGCGAGCGTCCTGTGGCGCGCGCCCGGCGGGAAACTCGCCGGGCGTGCCGTCTCGCAGTTCGCGCGCTGGCTGACCGGCATCGAGATCCATCCAGGAGCAAAGCTGGGCAGACGTCTCTTCATCGACCACGGCATGGGCGTCGTCATCGGCGAGACCGCGGAAGTGGGCGACGACGTCGTGATCTATCACGGCGTCACGCTGGGCGGCGTGTCGATCAAGAAGGTGAAGCGCCACCCGACGATCGGCGACGGCGTGCTGATCGGCGCGGGCGCCAAGGTGCTGGGGCCGATCACGATCGGCGATCGCACCCGCATCGGCGCCAACGCCGTGGTCACGAAGGACGCGCCGGCGGACTCGGTCTTGACGGGCGTCCCGGCCAAGCTGCGCCAGCAGACGAAGGCAGAGGCCGCTCTCGTGGGCTTCTACGAGATCTAGGACCCGCGGCCTACTCCCCCGCGTCGCCGAGCGCCCGGAGCCGCGCCTCCTCGTCGGCCGTGATCGCCGACTCGATGACCGGCCCGAGCGCGCCGTTCATCACGTGGTCGAGGTTGTAGGCCTTGTATCCGGTGCGGTGGTCGGCGATGCGGTTCTCGGGAAAGTTGTAGGTGCGGATGCGCTCGGAGCGATCCATCGTGCGGATCTGCGATTTCCGCGCGTCGGCCGCCGCCGCGTCGAGTTGCTCCTGCTGGTGCGCCAGGAGCCGCGCCAGGAGCACGCGCATCGCCGCCGCACGGTTCTGGATCTGCGACTTCTCGTTCTGCATCGACACGACGATGCCCGTGGGCAAGTGCGTGATGCGAACGGCCGAGTCGGTCGTGTTGACCGACTGACCGCCGGGTCCCGACGATCGGTAGACGTCGATCTTGAGGTCGTTCTGGCTGATCTCGAGCTCTTCCGGTTCGTCGACCTCGGGGAACACCAGCACGCCCGTGGTGGACGTGTGAATGCGGCCCTGCGACTCGGTCGCGGGAACACGCTGCACCCGGTGCACGCCGCCCTCGTATTTGAGCGACGCCCACACGCCGTCCGCGGGATCATTGGACGAACCCTTGATCGCCACCTGCACGTCCTTATAGCCGCCCAGATCGGATTCGGTGGCCCCGAGGAGCTCGACCTTCCAGCCGCGCTGCTCGGCGTAGTGGGAGTACATGCGCAGCAGATCGGCCGCGAAGAGCGCGGACTCCTCGCCGCCCTCGCCGCCCTTGATCTCCATGATGACGTCGCGCCCGTCGTCCGGGTCGCGGGGAATCAGCAGGCGGCGCAGCTTCTCGTGCGCAGTCTTCACCTGTTCCTCGAGGGCGGGTATCTCTTCGGCGAACGCTGCGTCCTCGCTCGCGAGTTCCCTGGCTGCCTCGAGGTCGCCCGCGAGCCCGTCGTAAGCGTCGGCCGCCGCGATGATCTGCGAGAGCTCGGCGTAGCGTCGGTTCACCTTGCGCGCCCGCGCAGCGTTCGAATGCAGCTCCGGATCGGCGAGCTGCGTCTGCAGGTCGTTGTGCTCGGCGCGCAGCTGATCGACCGAATCGAGCAGGTCGCCCCGACTCATTTCGATCGGCCGGATGCTGCGATCGGCTGCTTGCGCACGCTGCGGATGAACTCCTCGTTCGTCGCGGTGGCCGAGAGGCGATCGAGCACGGCCTCGAGCGCGCCCTGCGTATCTCCGTGCGAGAGCTCACGGCGGATCGCCCACGTCGCGTCGACCTCGTCCTGCGTGAGCAGCTGCTCCTCGTGCATGGTCAGCGAGTGCGGAATGTCGATCGCGGGGAAGATGCGCTTGTCGGCGATCTCTCGCGAAAGGCGGAGTTCCATGTTGCCCTTGCCGGCGAACTCCTCCAGGATCACCTCGTCGGTGCGGCTGCCCGTCTCGACCATCGCCGTCGCGAGCACCGTAAGCGATCCGCCGTTCTCCACGTTGCGCGCGGCACCGAAGAACCGCTTCGGCGGATACAGCGCCGAAGCGTCGACGCCCCCGGCGAGGATGCGTCCGGACGCCGGCGCGTTGAGGTTGTAGGCGCGAGAGAGCGCGGTGATCGAGTCGAGCAGCACAACGACATCGGTGCCGAGCTCGACCAGGCGCTTGGCCCGCTCGATCGCGAGCTCGGCGATGGTGGTGTGGTCCTCTGCGGGCAAGTCGAAGGTCGATGAGACCACCTCCCCGCGGATGGTTCGGCGCATGCTCGTGACCTCTTCGGGCCGTTCGTCGACGAGCACCAGCATGAGGTGCGTCTGCGGGCTGTTCTCGGCAATCGCATTGGCGATCTGCTGGAGCACGATCGACTTGCCCGACTTGGGGGGCGCCACGATGAGGCCGCGGGTCCCCTTGCCGACCGGAGCGAACAGGTCGATCATCCGCTGCGTGAGGCGACCGTCACCGGTCTCCAGGCGCAGGCGCTCCTGGGGGTACAGGGCGGTCAGTTCGTCGAAGACCGGCCGGGTCTGGACCTCGTCGGGCGCCTGCCCGTTGATCGTCTCGAACTTGACGATCGCGTTGAACTTCTGCCGGCCCTGCTGCTGCTCGCCCTCGCGGGGCTGGCGCACCGCGCCGACGATGGCGTCGCCCTTCCGCAGCCCGTACTTCTTGACCTGCGCGAGCGACACGTACACGTCGTTGGGGCCGGGCAGGTACCCGCTCGTGCGCACGAACGCGTAGTTGTCGAGCACGTCGAGGATGCCCGCGATGGGCAGCAGTACGTCGTCCGGCGACACTTCGGGGTCCACGTCATCGCCGCGGCCGCGCTTGCGGTCGCGGTAGCGGCCACGCCCGCGGCGGTCGTCGCCCTCGTCATCGTGCTGCTCGGCGTGCTGGCGGCCGCGACCGCGTCCGCGGCGGCCGCTCTGCTGGTCGTCGGGCGTCGACTCGTCATCGCCGTCGTCGCTCGACGGCTGCTGACGATCGCCGTCGTTGTTGCGCCCGCGGCGACCGCGACCGCGACGGCGCGAGCCCTGCCGCTCTCCCGTTTCGTCGTCGTTGTCGTCGGACTGGTCGCCATCGTCGGAGGCCGTTGCGTCGCCCTCGACGAGCGATACGCGCCGGCGGCGTCGCCCGCCTCGCTCCTCATCCTCGGACTCGTCATCGCCGCGCGCGGGCGGCAGCACGAGGTCGTCGAGGGACAGCGGGGTCTCGGCGTTCTTGGCACCCGCGCGTTTGGCCTCTGCGTTCGTGGCGTCCGTGGCGTCGTCGCGGAAGATGGCGGCCGCGATGGGGTCTTCGCCGCCCGCTTCCGGGGCGGTTTCGGCGGGGCCGGAAGCGGCGCGCGCCCGGCGCGATCCGCGGCCTCCACGCTTCGGTGCCTCCTCGGTCGCGGGTGTCTTGTCCGCCCGCTGGCCGCGCTTGGAGCCGGTTGCAGTCTCACCGGCGTTCACCGAATCAGTGGCGGTCGGCGCCTCCTCCGTCGTCGTCTCTGGCTCTGAGTTCGCAGAATCGGGCGCGGCGGTCGGCTCCCCCGCGGCCGTCCCGGCTGTCTGCTCCGTGCCGGCCTGCTCGGCGGCAACGCCCTGTGCGTCGCCCTCCTGTCCGGCAGCGGTCTGCTCGGCGGCGGCCTGCTCGTCAGCTTCGGGAGCCGCCGCGTCGCGGGCTTCCTCGATGGCGCGCACAAGCTCGCCCTTGCGCAGGCGTGCGGCGCCGCGGATGCCCATCTGTGAGGCGAGTGCTTGCAGATCGGCGACGCGCATCGCCGTCAGGTCGACCTGCGTGGATGCGCCGTTGGCGTCAGTCATGAGATTCGAAATCCTTGTCTCGCCCGCCGTGCGGGCGTGAGGCGTAGGGCGCCGCCGAAGAACACCACTCGGACCGCCGCGATCGCGCGAGAATGCGCGAAGCGAAAAGGCCCACTGGAGGGCGAGCACCTGGAATGCTGAGCGCGACTGGCGGCTACGCCGACAGGGAACCCATCTCGGCCGCGCTCACGTCAACTGTAGCACCGAGCACGTCAACGGCCGGCATGACGACCTCCCAGCTCGCCCCCGTGTCGGCGGCGGCCAGGTCGGCGGCCCGCAGTCGCTGGACGGGCGAGTCGCACAGCACGAGGATGCTGGGGCCGGCTCCGGAGACGACCGCCGCGAGCCCCTCGTCCCGCAGCCGACCGATCAGATTCGCCGTCTGCGGCATCGCGGCCGCCCGGTAGTGCTGGTGCAGGCGATCCTCGGTCGCCTCGAGCAGGAGCTCAGGGCTCTGCGCGAGCGCGGCGATGAGGAGCGCCGATCGAGAGACGTTGAAGATGGCATCGGCGTGCGGTACCGACTCCGGTTGCAGGCTGCGCGCCAGTTTGGTCGACATCGTCTCTTCGGGAATCAGGACGACCGGCGAGACCCCCCTGTCGACGAGCAGCTGCTTCGACCGGGGTACGCCGGCGAGCGTCACCCACGCGATCGTCAATCCGCCGAAAAGGCAGGGAGCCACGTTGTCCGGGTGTCCCTCGAGCTCGCTTGCCGCCGTCAACAGCTCCTCCGGCGTCAGTTCGCGCTGATCGGCCATGAGCCCGGCCGCGGCGACGACGCCCGCAACGATCGCTGCACCTGACGATCCGAGACCTCGCCCGTGCGGGATGCTGTTGCGGGCACGAAGACGAAGGCCGGGGGCACGCGCGCCGAACCGTTCGAGCGTCGCGATGATCGATGACACCACGAGGTGCCCCTCATCGAGCGGGACGACGCCCTCTCCCACCCCCTCGACCGACACGTCGAGCACGCCGTCAGGCGCCGCCTCGATGTCGATCTCGTCGTAGACGGCGAGCGCGAGGCCGAGGGTGTCGAAGCCCGGCCCGAGGTTGGCGCTCGTCGCGGGTACACGCACACCGACGCGGCGCCCCCTCGCGATCTCGATCATGCGTTGAAGCCGAGGGCGCCTGCTACCTCGTCGGCGTCGACGGGGACGATCGTCGGCTGAACGTCGCCACCGTCCGCCGTCTTCAGCGCCCACTGCGGGTCCTTCAGGCCATGGCCGGTCACCGTCAGCACGACCTTGGCGCCCTGCGGCACCTGCCCGGCCTCGGCGCGTTCGAGCAGACCGGCGAGGGAGATGGCCGACGCCGGCTCGACGAATACGCCGACATCGCGCGAGAGGATGCGATGCGCCTCAAGGATCTTCTCATCGCTGATCGCGCCGAAGGATCCGTTCGTCTCATCCCGAGCCTCGAGCGCCTGCCGCCATGATGCCGGGTTCCCGATGCGGATCGCCGAGGCGATCGTCTCTGGCTGCGCGACGACCTCCCCGCGCACGATCGGCGCCGAGCCCGAGGCCTGGAAACCGAGCATTCGCGGCAGTCTCGTCGACCGGCCGGCGGCAGCGTACTCGCGGTAGCCGCGCGTGTACGCCGTGTAATTCCCCGCGTTCCCGACGGGGATGAAGTGGAAGTCCGGCGCGTCTCCGAGAACATCGACGACCTCGAACGCCCCAGTCTTCTGGCCCTCGATGCGGTCGTTATTGACCGAGTTCACGAGGTGCACCGGGTAGCGGTCGGAGAGGTCGCGCGCAATGCGGAGGCAGTCGTCGAAATTGCCCTGCACCTGGAGGAGCTGCGCGCCCGACGCAACGGCCTGGGACAGTTTGCCCATGGCGATCTTGCCTTCCGGCACGAGCACCGCGGCGCCGATACCGGCGTGCGTCGCGTACGCGGCCGCGGAGGCCGACGTGTTGCCGGTCGAGGCGCAGACGACGACTTTCGCGCCGTGTTCGACGGCCTTCGACACGGCCATCGTCATGCCGCGGTCCTTGAACGAACCCGTCGGGTTCATCCCCTCGAACTTCACCCACACCTCGGCGCCCGTTCTCGCATTGAGCGACGGGGCGGGGATGAGCGGCGTGCCGCCCTCTCCGAGCGTCACGACCGGGGTCGCGTCGCTGACGTCGAGAAAATCCGCGTACTCGCGGATGACACCGCGCCATTGATGAGCCATAGCAAGCCTTTCGAGAATGCCGTTGAAGAATGGGTGGATCGGCGCCGGCCGCGCGCTAGGCCGCGCTTTCGACGCGCAGCACGCCCTTGACGCGCTGGACCGCGTCGAGCGACTCGAGAGCGGCAACGACGGCCTGGAGTGAACGCTCTGTCGCCTGGTGCGTTCCGATGACCAGGGTAGCGCTCGCCTGCTCGCCGGCGGGTGTGTCCTCGGTGCTCTGCTCGAGCGCCTCGACGACGGGGACGGCGCCATCGCCCTGCTGGATCTGCAGCACGCTCACCTCGTGATCGCTGAAGACCCGGGCGATGCCCGCCAGCACCCCGAGCTCGTCACTCACATCGAGCGAGATGTGGTACCGCGTGACGACGTCGCCGATGTCGGCGACGCGCATGTCGGCGTGCATCGACTCGCGCAGGCCCGGCCCGCCGGAGATGCGTCGGCGCGCAGCCGAGACGACATCGCCGAGCACGGCCGACGACGTCTCGACACCGCCGGCGCCGGCGCCGTAGAACATGAGGCTCCCCGCCGAGGCGGCCTCGACGAAGATCGCGTTGTTGCCGCCGTGTACCGAGGCGAGCGGGTGCTGTGCGTGCACGAGCGCGGGATAGACGCGGGCCGAGACCGACTCGGTCGCGCCGTCGGCCGCCGTGATGCGCTCGCAGATCGCGAGCAGTTTGACCACGTAGCCGGCGGTGCGGGCCTCATCGATGAGCTCGGCCGTCACGCCCGTGATGCCCTCCCGATACACGCGCTCGACCGGAACGTGCGTGTGGAACGCGATCGAGGCGAGGATCGCCGCCTTCTGCTGCGCGTCGTATCCCTCGACGTCGGCCGTGGGGTCCGCCTCCGCGTACCCGAGGTCGGTCGCGACGGCGAGGGCCTCGTCGAGCGTTCCGCCGAGCGTGTGCATGCGGTCGAGGATAAAGTTGGTGGTGCCGTTGACGATGCCGAGAATGCGGTCGACACGGTCGCCCGCGAGGCTGTCGCGCAACGGCCGGATGATGGGAATCGCGCCCGCGACGGCGGCCTCGTAGTTGAGCTGGGCGCCGACGCGCTCGGCGATGTCGAAGAGCTCGAGCCCGTGGGTCGCGATGAGGGCTTTGTTCGCGGTGACCACGTCGGCGCCGCTACCGAGGGCGAGCGCGATGAGCTCGCGCGCGGGATCGATGCCGCCCATCAGCTCGACGACGAGATCTGCACCGAGGATCAGCGTCTTCGCATCGGTCGTGAACAGTTCCGCCGGGAGTTCGACATCGCGTTTGGCCTCGACATTGCGCACGGCGATGCCGACCAGCTCCAGCCGGGCACCGACGCGCAGCGCGAGTTCGTCGGCGTGGTCGAGCAGCGTGCGTGCCACCTGCGAGCCGACGGAGCCGGCCCCGAGGAGCGCGACGCGCACGGTTCGGTGTTGGTTCATGGTCAGTCCTCCATTGGTGGCAGATGCCTCTGGCCGCAGCGCTTCCCGCTCGTCGGCGCTCCTGGCGACAGGATGTCAGGCTCGGATGTCGCGGGCGGCGCCGGCACCGGGATCTCGGGCGAGCAAGTCGTCGATAGTCTCGGGGCGGATCAGCCACTCGACCTCGCCCTCGCGGAGGGCGAGCACCCCGGGGCGTTCCAGCCAGTTGTAGTTGCTCGCAAGCGAGAAGCAGTAGGCACCCGTCGCCGGCACGACCGCGAGGTCGCCCGGCCGCACATCGCCGGGCAGATAGTCGGCCAACACCACGAGGTCTCCGGACTCGCAGTGCTTGCCCGCGACCCGCACGAGGGCGGGCTTGGCATCCGTCGCCCTGTTCCCGAGTCGCACCGTGTAGTCGGCGTCGTAGAGTGCAGGTCTCACGTTGTCGCTCATGCCCCCGTCGACCGACACGTAGAGGCGTTCGGCCCACTCGCCCGTGCCGGTCTGCACCGTGACCGGCTTCGTCGTGCCGACCCTGTAGATGGTGAGCCCGGCGGGTCCGATGATGGCCCGGCCGGGTTCGAACGCGATCGTGGGCTGCTCGACGCCGAGACGAGCGCACTCGTCGGCGACGAATCGCGCGAGATCGTCGGCGATGCCTTCGATCGGGCGTGGGCGGTCGGCCGCGGTGTACGCGATGCCGAACCCCCCGCCGAGGTTGAGCTCGGGCACGTCCCCACCGGCGAGCAGCCGGGCGTGGGCCTCGAGCAGGCGTCGGGCCGATTCGCGGAAGCCCGCGCCGTCGAAGATCTGCGAGCCGATGTGCGTGTGCAGGCCGAGGAAACGAAGCGAGGCGTGCCCCCGTACGTCGGCGGCGACCGCGTCGACCTCGGCGAGCGGGATCCCGAACTTTTGATCTTCGTGCGCGGTCGCGAGGTAGGCGTGCGTCGATGCGTGCACGCCGGAGTTGACGCGGATGCGCACCGCCTGCACGCGGCCGGCGTCGGCGCTGATGCGTGCGAGCCGCGCGACCTCCTGCAGACTGTCGAGCACGATCGCGCCGACACCGGCCTCGACGGCGGCGCGCAGTTCTGCGTCTGACTTGTTGTTGCCATGGACGCCGATGCGGGCGGCCGGCATGCCGCCGCGCAGGGCGACAGCCAACTCGCCGCCAGAGGCGACATCGAGGTTCAGGCCGTCCTCGCGCATCCACCGGGCAATGCCCGTCGAGAGAAACGCCTTGCCGGCGTAGTACACGCGCGCAGTGCCACCCACTGCCGCGAACGCGCCCTCGAGCGCGGTCCGGATGCGCCTCGCGCGGCCACGGGCGTCGGCCTCGTCGACGACGTAGAGCGGCGTGCCGTAGCGTTCCGCGAGCTCGGTCGCTCGGTGCCCAGCGATGGTGAGGACACCGTCGTCGGCGCGCCCCGCCCCTGACGGCCACACATGCCGTGCAAGTTCATTCGCGTCGCCCGGCACCTCGAGCCACGGCGGGGCGAGCGGATTGGCGCGAGCGGACGATTCGGGGGCGAGCACCGGATCATCGTACCGGCCACTCGCCTCACGTCGTCGCGCCCGGCCTCAGCTCCGGAACTACGCGGCCGGTTCGAGGCAGTTCGCGATGCCGTTCAGGTTGTCGAGCGAGGCATCGCTCCCCGTCGCCGTCCATGCAAGGGCGACGCCGTCGGGTGTCACGGATGCTTCCGTCGCGGCCACGTCGATGGCACCGGCATTCGCGCACAGATCGATGCGCTCAGGGTCGCTTCCGCCCCAGTCGAGAGGCTCCTCGTCGCCCTCGAACAGCCACTTGTCACTCACGAGCTCGACGACCAGATCGCTCCCGTCGAGACGGAGCTCGTACTCGTACACGACGAGGATGCCGATGCTCTCGAGACTGCGGTCGCTGAGCGTCATCTGGCCGTCCCCGAGCTCGAGCTCGAAGTCGTCCCAGTACGTCTCATCGTCTGTGTAGTCACGCTCCAGCAGCCAGGCGCGCACTGGCTCGGCCGGCAGGTGCATCGCGTACTCGATCCGTTCCGTTTGCCCCGACAGGTCCGCAGGCACGCCGTATGCATGGAATGACGATGAGAAGGCCTCGCTCCCGAGCGACTGATCCATCCCGTCGATCGCGATGTGCTCGTAGGCGCCGCCGAGGTGCTGCACCAGATGGCTCGCCCCGTCGACGGTGACCCCATAGTCACCCTCGACCGTCTCGTCACCGAACGTGATCTCGACGGCCTCGGCTTTGGCCGCCAGCTGATCGGCCACGTTGCCGCGAGTGACGAACTCGCCGAGAACCACCCCCGCGACGAGCAGCACGATGAGCGCCACGGCGCCGAGGGCGATCCAAAGCGCGCGGCTCGGGCGCTTCTTCACACGTCGCGCCGCGCCGTCTCCCGGTGCGTCAGGCGCGTATGCGCTGGCGGTGCCGCCGGGAGCCGGTTGCGCGTACGGGCTCGACTGCTCGGTCGGGCCCCGCTGCACGTACGGACTCGACTGCGGATAGGGACGCGACTCGGGGTAGGGGTTCGACACCGGGTACGGGTTCGACTCCGGGTACGGGTTCGACTGCGCCCTCGGGTTCGACTCCGAGTACGGGTTCGACTGCGCGTACGCGTTCGACTGCGCGTACGGGGTCGACTGCGCGTACGAGTCCGACTGCGCGTGCGGACTCGACTGCGGGTACGGGCTCGACTGCGGGTATGGACGCGATTGCGGATACGGACTCGACTCCCGATACGGGCTCGACCGCGGGTATGGGCTGGACTCCGGGTACGGGCTCGACTGCGGGTACGGGCTCGGATGCACGTACGGACTCGTCGGGGAGCCCTGTACCGCGGGCGGTGAGTCAGGAGCCCGCGAGTCTTCAGGCGACGACCGCGCTGGCGGAACGCCGTAGGCCGCCGCCCGAGGAGGCGGAGCGCCGTCGGGCGACCGTCCGGAGTCCTCCGGCGGCTGCTGTCCGGGACTCCCCTGGTTTCCGGGGACTGGGGGCGTCGTCACACGAGGTCCGTTCTTTGCAGGGCTACACGCAGCCGGCGATGTCGCCGAGATTGTCGAGGGTCGCGCGCTCGCCGGTCACCGACCACACAAGCGTGACGCCGTCAGGCGAGATCGTCGCCTCCTTGGCTTCGCCCTCGAGGCCGTCCTGATCTTCGCACACGGGCATGGTCTGTGGCTCTTCTTCACCACTCTCGGAGACCGAACCGAAAATGTTGATCTTCGACGACATGACCTGCGAGACGAACTCGCCGTCCTCGACACGGATCTCGTAGACGAGCTCGTAGCTGATCTCGTAGCCGCCCGAGGAGTAGCTGTAGGAGGAGATGATCTGACCGTCGCCGAGCTCGACCGTGGACTCGCCCGCGCCCGCTTCGGCATCCGCGTCATCGTCCTCGGCCAGCAGTCCCTGAATGGCATCGACGGGCCGGTGCGAGTTGAACTCGATGCGTTCGGCGGGGCCCGAGAGGTCCGACGGCACGCCGTAAGCGTCGAAGCTCGAGGAATAGGGCTGTCCGTTGAGCGTTTGGTCAACGCCCGAGAAGGCGATGTGGTCGTACGATCCGCCCACCTGTTGCGACAGGAAGCTGAACCCGTCGACGCTCACGTCATAGGTCCCCTCGACCGTCGAGTCGCCATGCGAGATCGAGATGGCCTCCGCCTTGGCCTCGAGGTCTCCCGTGACGTTGCCGCGGGTGACGAACTCCGCGATGACCACACCGGCGACGAGGAGCACCACGAGCGCGGCGGCACCGAGGCTGATCCACAGCGCCATGCGCGGCTTCTTCGTCCCCGAGGCCGGCGCGCCCCCGGTCATTGCGCCGTATCCGGGCTGACCGAGGTTGCCCGGTTGCCCCGGCGCGCCGCTCGGCGCCTGCTGCCCGAACGGCTGCGGCGGGGCGCCCGGAGCGCTTCCCTGCGCGTATCCCGGCGTCGGCGAGCCGTACGAGCCCGGCTGCCCGTAGCCCGGCTGGCCGTACTGGCCCTGGCCCGGCTGCCCGAAGCTCGGCTGCCCGTACTGGCCCTGGCCCGGCTGCCCGTACCCGGGCTGAGTGTGGCCCGGCTGCCCGTACGCGGGCTGTCCGTGACCGCTCGTTTGCGCGTACCCGCTCGACTGGCCGTACCCACCGGTCGGTTGCCCGAACGAGGATTGTCCGGCACCCGGCTGGCCAGGGGCAGGCTGGCCGGCGGTCGCGCCGAAGCCCGCTCCGGGCTGTCCGTTCGGCTGCTGGGCCCATGGTGGTGGAGTGGTCATGGCCGTCCGATCGATGTGGGGGTCAGTCGTCTCGACTCGAGGGTGCGGATCGATACCGGATCCTCGGGCGCGCGGTGCGTCATCGCCGGGCGCATGTCGACCTCG
Organism: Pseudoclavibacter endophyticus; assembly: GCF_008831085.1. Lineage (NCBI taxonomy): Bacteria > Bacillati > Actinomycetota > Actinomycetes > Micrococcales > Microbacteriaceae > Pseudoclavibacter > Pseudoclavibacter endophyticus. The sequence continues at coordinate 1,459,154 of NZ_WBJY01000001.1, read as the reverse complement.
ACTCTCTCATCACGTCCACGCATCCGGCGACCACACACAGGTGTATTCGGCCCACCCGGCGTCACCCCCTCGTCGTAACCCGCGCGCCTGATCGCCTACCGGCAGGTGCCCCGATCAGCAATCGTGTCCTCGTCGAGCTCGATGCGGTTGGCGGTGATCGCGACCGTCACGCCGTCCTTCGCCACATCGATCCCCGTGAGGTGCACCTGCCCCGGCAAGTACTCGGCGGTGCACACAGGAACGGTGATCGCAGCGCCGCCGAGCACCGCCGCGGCATCCACATCGACGTCACCGCCGATGATGTCGACCTTGGTCGCCTGGATGACGAGGCGGTCGCCCTGCATGCCGACGGTCGCCTCGATGTCGACATCGACCTCCAGGCCGAGGATCGACATGGTGGTGGAGTAGGCCACGACGCCGTCGCCGAGCGTGACCCCGCCGGATGCCCCCGGAACGGGAACGAGCGCGTTGAGGGCGGCCTCCGAGATGTGCAGGTGGCCCTGAAGCTGCTCGGCCTGCAGCACGGGCACCGCCCCGTCGGTGAACGAGACGCCGTATGCGTCGACCCCGACCTCGACCGTCACGCCGAGCACCGTGAGGTCGTCGGTCATCAGCTCGAGGTGTTCGAGCGACCCCGTCGCAAGCTGCCACAGAGCGGAGAACCCGTGCACGCGAGCATCCACGTCGGCCGTGACACCGGGCGGCAGCGCCTCCTCCGCGGCCACCGCGACGCGCCACTGCATCACGAGGCGCACGCCAGTGTCGATGGCGACCAGCGCGGTCACGGCGAGCAGGAGTCCGATTGCCCATCGGATTCCCGGGTGCACGCGTCGCCGCGACTCGTTCGCGGCTCCAGGACCGCGCTCGCGTTGGTTCGGCGTCATGCCCTGACTCTCCCTCTGCGGTATGGGCCGTGCGCGTCGCTACATGCGTTCGGGGGCGCTCACGCCGAGCAGACCGAGCCCGTTGCGCAAGACGTTGCTCGTGGCGTCGTTGAGCCACCGGCGGGTGTGGTGCAGCGGCGTCACCGGCTCGCCGGCCCGCGGGATCACGCGACAGTTGTCGTACCAGCGGTTGTACAGGCCCGCGAGCTCTTCGAGGTACCGGGCGACTCGGTGCGGCTCGCGGAGCTCGGCGGCCTGCTCGACGATGCGCGGAAACTCCTGCAGCCCACCGAGCAGCGCCGACTCGGTGCCGTGGACGAGCAGCGCCGGATCGAAGTCGGCGTGACTGACTCCAGCCTGGTCGGCGTTCCGCTGCACCGCCGACGTGCGGGCGTGCGCGTACTGCACCGAGTAAACGGGGTTGTCGTTGGTGCGCGAAACGAGCAGGTCGAGGTCGATCTCGAGCGTCGTGTTGACCGACGAGCGCACGAGTGCGTAGCGCGCGGCGTCGACCCCGACCGCATCGACGAGGTCGTCAAGGGTGACGATGTTGCCCGCGCGTTTCGACATGCGCACCGGCTCACCGTCTTTTACGAGATTCACCATCTGGCCGATCAGTAACTGCAGGTTCACGTTGGGCGTGTCCCCGAACGCCTCGACCATCGCCATCATGCGGCCGACGTACCCGTGGTGGTCAGCCCCCAGCATGATGATGCACTCGTCGAAACCGCGCTCGCGCTTGTCGAGGTAGTAGCCGATGTCGCCGGACATATAGGTCGGTTCGCCGTTGGAGCGCACGAGGACGCGATCCTTGTCGTCGCCGAAGGTCGTCGTGCGCAGCCACGTGGCGCCGTCAGCCTCGAAAATGTGGCCGAGGTCGCGCAGCCGCTCGATCGCGCGGTCGACCGCCCCCGAGGCGTGCACGGTGTCCTCATGGAAGAAGACGTCGAAGTCGACGCCGAACTCGTGCAGCTTCTGCTGGATCTCGCCGAACATGAGCTCGACCCCGTCGCGACGGAATCGCTCCTGCAGGGCGGGCCGGTCGAGGCCGTCGAGTTCGGCACCGGCGGCTCGCGCGACGCGCTGAGCGATCTCGCCGATGTAGGCGCCGCCATAGCCGTCCTCCGGCGTGGGCTCGCCGAGGTGAGCGGCGACGAGCGACGACGCGAAGCGGTCGATCTGCGCGCCATGGTCGTTGAAGTAGTACTCCCGCGTCACCTCGCCGCCCGCCGCCTGCAGCACGCGCGCGAGGCTGTCGCCGACCGCCGCCCAGCGCACGCCGCCGAGATGGATCGGACCGGTGGGGTTCGCCGAGACGAACTCGAGGTTGATCGCGCGCCCGGCGAGCGAGGTCCCCCGCCCGTACGCGTCACCCTCGTCGACGATGCGTTTCGCGAGCACACCGGCCGCGGCAGGCTCGAGGGTGATGTTGATGAAGCCGGGACCCGCGACATCCGCGGCACGCACGAGGGGTGAGCTCGCGAGGTCCCCCGCGATGTCGCTCGCGAGGTCGCGGGGCGCGACGCCGACGCGCTTCGCGAAGCGCATCGCGACGTTCGACGACCAGTCGCCGTGCGCGCGGTTCTTCGGCCGCTCGAGCACGAGGTCGCTCTCGGTCACCTCGACGGTGTCGGTGGCGCCGCGCGCATCGAGCGCGGCGCGTACGGATGAGGCGAGCTGGTGCGTCAAGTCGGCTGAGGTCACGACGGCCCATCTTAGAGCGTCGGTGCCACCGCGGCTGACGGCGCGAGCGTCATCGTCCCCGGCGCGGGCGGACGAGGGACTACCGGAGCCGGACCCGCGCCTCGGGATCGTCAAGGGCGAAGTCGTCCGTCCAGGCGTTCACTTGCATCCCGTTCAACCGCACGCCCGAGAGCGTGCTGGTCATGAAGGCGGTATCGGCGGCGTCGCGCCCCGTCGCGATGCGCTGCATCAGGTGGCGGGGCGCCATGCGGGTCGCGTCGACGACGTACCACTCGCCGTCGACGCAGGCCTCGACCACCGCGTGGAAATCCATGGGAGTGAGACCCGCCGCGTAGACCGACACGAGACGAGCCGGCATGTCGCGTGCCCGGAGCATGGCGATCACGAGGTGGGCGTAGTCGCGGCACACGCCCTGCCGCTTCAGGTACGTCTCGCGAGCTCCGTCGGTTGGCAGGCTCGACCCCACGCGGTAGGTGAGCCACCCGGCAACCCAGTCGACGACGGCGTCGACCAACTCGAAGCCGCGCTTGGAACCGAAGAGTGAGGATGCGCTCGGCCCGAGCGCGTCGGACTCGCAATAGCGGGACGGCCGCGTGTAGAGGATGCGGTCGAGGTCGTCAGGCCTGTTCGGCTCGGCAAAACCGTCGACCTCGGCCGCGTAACGCACGTCGAGGCGCTTTACGGCAGTCTCGACCCGGTGCAGCCGGCACTCGGCGCGGTCGACGACCTCAGTGAAGGGCACGGGCTCGCCATCGCTCGTGATCGAGATCTCCTCGCTGGCGAGACTCGCGTGCGCGTGCGCCGCCACGGAGAACACGATGGTCGCCGGCTGGGCCAGCGTGAGGGTCAATGACGACTCGAGTCTGCGAAGCACGATGCAAAGTGTGCCAGCGTCCGATGAACTTTCGAGACGACGTGGAGATGAGCCACCTAGTCTGCGAAGACCGCACCCCGACACACCCACGAAAGGGGCCTTTATGACTGATGTCGCTTCTCAGGGGCCGACTCCGAACGAGGAAGACCGCCCCGTCCTGACCAACCGTCAGGGCCATCCCGTCTACGACAACCAGAACCAGCGAACCGTGGGCGCCCGCGGCCCGGCAACGCTGGAGAACTATCAGTTCCTCGAGAAGATCAGCCATTTCGATCGCGAACGGATTCCGGAACGCGTCGTCCACGCCCGTGGAGCCGTGGCCTACGGCCACTTCGAGGCGACCGGCACCTGGGGGGACGAGCCGATCTCGAAGTACACGCGCGCCAAGCTGTTCGCCGAGCCCGGCATGAAGACGGACCTCGCGATCCGCTTCTCAACCGTCATCGGCGGGCGCGACTCGTCGGAGGCCGCGCGCGATCCGCGCGGCTTCGCGGTGAAGTTCTACACCGAGGACGGAAACTGGGATCTGGTGGGCAACAATCTCGCGGTGTTCTTCATCCGCGACGCGATCAAATTTCCCGACGTGATTCACGCACTGAAGCCGGATCCCGTGACATTCCGTCAGGAACCCGCGCGCATCTTCGACTTCATGTCGCAGACGCCTGAGTCAATGCACATGATCGTCAACCTCTTCAGTCCCCGCGGCATCCCGGCCAACTACCGCACGATGCAGGGCTTCGGTGTCAACACCTATAAGTGGGTGAACGCACAGGGCGAGACGCACCTCGTGAAGTACCACTGGATTCCACGCGCAGGCGTGAAGAGCCTGACCGAGTCGGACGCCGCGAACATCCAGGCCGCTGAGCTGGGGCATGCGTCGAAGGACCTGTACGAGTCCATCGAGCGCGGGGACTACCCGCAGTGGGACCTGTACGTTCAGCTCATGAGCGATGACGAGCATCCCGAACTCGACTTCGATCCGCTCGACGACACCAAGGTGTGGCCCGAGAACGAGTTCGAGCCCAAGCTCGTCGGCACGATGACGCTGACGAGCAACGTATCGGATCACCACAACGAGAGCGAGCAGATCGCCTTCGGTACTGGCGTCCTGGTCGACGGCCTCGACTTCTCTGACGACAAGATGCTCGTGGGCCGCACGTTCTCGTACTCGGACACGCAGCGTTACCGCGTTGGACCGAATTACCTCCAGCTCCCCGTAAACAGCCCGAAGAACGCCCGCGTTGCCACCAATCAACGCGGCGGCGAGATGTCGTACGGAGTCGACCTCGGGGACGGGCAGAACCCGCACGTCAACTACGAGCCATCCATCACCGGCGGGTTGCGCGAGGCGCAGTACCCGACGCATGACGAGGAGGGGCCCGAGATCCGCGGGCGTCTCACGCGCAAGCGAATCCCCCGAACGAACGACTACACGCAGGCGGGCCAGCGTTACCAGCTCATGGAGCAATGGGAGAAGGACGACCTCGTGGCGAACTTCGTCGGGCTCATCAGCGAGGCCGCCCGTCCGGTGCAGGAGCGGATGGTGTGGCATTTCCTGATGGTGGATGACGAGCTGGGCCTTCGGGTCGGCGAGGGCCTCGGCATCTCGGTCGATGACGTCAAGCACCTCGAGCCGTTGCAGAGCCAAACGCTCAGCGAGGAGGAGCTGCAGCGCCTCGCGAACCTCGGCAACAACGGACCGCGCGATGTGACGGGGCTCAAGATGACCCACGTCGTCCCGAACGAGCGCGTCGTCGTCGAACGCTGATGCGTCGACGGATGTCCTGACCGCGGACGCCACGCGGAACGCCCGGGAGCACCGCTTCCGGGCGTTCCTTCGTGGTCGGCGCGCAATGGCACGACCGGGCCAGGGCATGGCCGATCACGCACCCGTCGGATCCCACTGACGCCCCGACGTGTCCGGACGCCATGTCTTGGCTGCGAATGCGTACAAGACCCGAGCCTCGGCCTTTGATACTTCGGGCCAAGCCTTCGGGCCTTGGTGTGGTGCCCCCGACAGGAGTCGAACCTGCGACCTACGGTACCGGAAACCGGCGCTCTATCCACTGAGCTACGGAGGCTAACGACCGGCAAGCCTAGCAGGTGCCCGACGGTTCCCGGCGGCGCTCGTCGGCCGTGTGCCCGCGCCGTCGCTGCGGACGCCCACTGATCAGCGCGCCGGAAGGCTCAACCGCGCGCCGACGCTGCTTCGAGCGGATCGGTGACGCCCTCGCGCCGACGCAGCTCGATCACGATCCGGTCGAGGAACTCGTCGACCTCGGGCGCGTCGTACCCAACGCGGAACCGCGACGGCGTGAAGCGCACGTTGATGACCTCTTCCGAGTTCACTCCACCGGCTTCGAGATGATCACCCGTCTCAAGGCGGCGCAGGGCGGCCGTCAGCTTTTCGAGGAACGTGTCGACCTCGCGCTGGTCGTAGCCCGCGCCGAATCGTGTCGTGCTGAATCGCTGGTTGACGATGTCGTCGCTGCGCATCTGCCGTTCCTCCTCACACTCCGAATCGCCCTGTAGCACCTCCATTGTACGAACTGACAGGGACGCTGTGAACGTCGCCGCGCGCGGTTCGCCGATAGCTCACCGATCGTTCACACAAGCCGCTCACGGGCTTTCCCCGACGAGTCCTCCCTGCTCCCAGTCTTTGTTCAGTAGCGTTGACTGGCGCCCGGAATGGCGCGTGAATGGGGGCCGACGGTGCGACGACTCTTGGTGGCGGTCATCGCCGCGTTTGCGATGGTGTTCGGATCCGCCGTCCCGGCGGCGTTCGCGACCAGCCCGCTCACCGCGACCGGCATCGTCACCGACGCCACCGGCACGCTGTCGTCCGGCGACGTCGACCGCATCGAAGAGGCGGTGGACGCCCTCCGGGCCGAGGACGGCGTGACCATGCATCTGGTGGTCGTCAACGAGTTCGCGAACCCCTCCGACGGATTCGAATGGGCGACGAAGTTCGCCGAGCGGAATCAGTTCGTCTCGACCGACATCGTCATGTATGTCGGGCTCGCGTCGCTCGAGGCCGGTCTCAATGTCGCCCGCGACCTCGAGCTCACGAACGCCGACATCGACGAGATACAAAATCGCGACATGATTCCGCGCCTCAACGACGGCGACCTCGCGGGAGCGGCCGTCGCGACCGCCGACGGACTGCGCACGACGCTCGGCGACGTCGGCACCGACGCCGACGAGGCGGAAGCGCCCGCGGGGTCAACAGGCGGCGGGAGCATCTCCGGCTTCCTCGTGATCCTCGGCCTCATCGGCCTCATCGTCGTCGGCCTCATCGTCTACTTCATCGTGAAGCGCGCCCGAGACAACGCCCGCAGGAAGGCCGAGGAAGCCGAGAAGCGGCAGTCGATCGAGGCGCTCATCACGCAGGCGTCAGCCCAGCTGGTACAAACGGACGACCTGGTGAAGACCGCCGAGCAGGACGCCGCGTTCGCCGAGGCGGAGTTCGGTGCCGAGGCCGCGGCGCCGTTCCGCAACGCCATCGAGGTGGCGAAGCAGCGCACGAGGCACGCGTTCGAGCTGCAGGCGAAACTGCTCGACCACATCCCCGACTCCGACAATGATCGGAGTGCATGGAGCAGCGAGATCTTGACCCTCACTGAGCAGGCTCGCGACGAGCTCGCCGCGCAGGCGCAGCGGTTCGAGGAACTCAGGGCGATGGAGCGCGACGCGCCGAAGTTGCTCGAGCGGGTGACGGACGACGCGGAGGCCCTCAAAGCGAGGCTCGACTCGTCGGGCGCGGCCCTCGACGCGCTCCGCGACCGCTACGCACCCCAAGCACTCGCCGCCGTCGACGACTCGATCGAGCAGGCCGACGCGCTGGTGCAGCTCGCCATCGGCGAAGCACAAGAGGCCGGCGAGCTGCTTCGCGCGGGAAAGTCCGGCCTCGCGGCCGTCGACATCGGCGACGCGCAGGAGGCGCTCGCGCAGGGGGCGCAACTGCTCGATGCGATCGAGCGCACGCGACACGATCTCGAGAACGCGACCGCGAGCATCCGGGCCGAGATCGACGACCTGAAGGCGGCCGCCAACCAGTTGCAGATGATCGATGTCGGCGACGCGATGGATACGCGCAACCGCACCGAGATCGCAGCGGCCATGCAGGTCGCGGCGACGGCGCAGCGCGAGGGAGACAACCCCCGCGACCCGCTCGCCACCCTCGAGGTGCTGCGCGAGGCCGGGGCCAAGCTCGACGACGCCCTCCGAGAAACCAGCGACGAGCACGCACGTCTCGAAGGCGTGCGACGCCGTCTGGAACGCGCCATCCCGCAGGCCACCGCTCAGGTCCGTTCCCTCAGCGACTACATCCAGACCCACCGCGGCGCGCTCAGCGCCACGCCGCGCACGCGACTCTCGCAGGCGGAGAGCGAGCTCAGCCGCGCGAACCGGCTGACGGTCGACGACCCCGACGCGGCCCTCGCGGCCGTCAACCAGTCGATCAAGCTCAGCTCGAACGGCACGCAGATCGCGTCGGGCGAGGTCGGCCGCGCGCGAGAAAACGCGTTCGCCGGCTACGGCGGCGCGGGCTACGGCGATAACGGCTACGGCGGGGGCGCGTACCACGGACGCCGCTCGTATGGAAGCGGCTCGTCGATGGGAGATGCCGTCATCGGCGGCATCATCGGCGGGCTCATCTCCGGCGGGGGTCGTTCCGGCGGGTCGAGCGGCTTCGGCGGCAGCAGCTTCCGCGGCGGCGGGGGCGGCTTCCGCTCCTCCGGCGGATTCCGGGGCGGCGGCGGGGGCGGCTTCCGCTCCTCCGGCGGATTCCGGGGCGGCGGCGGGGGCCGCCGCTGACGCCGGCCGAGCCGCGCCCCGCCCATCAGCACCCACGACCAACACCGAAACCGATCGCCCCGCGGGGCGCACACCAGAAGGAACGGGAACATGTCGAACAAGCAGTCGATCTTCGGTCGCATCAGCCAGCTCGTGCGTGCCAACCTCAACGCGCTCATCGATCAGGCCGAAGACCCCGAGAAGATGATCGACCAACTCATCCGCGACTTCACCGTCAACATCCAGGAGGCCGAAGCCGCGACGGCGCAGACGATCGGCAACCTGCGGATGCTCGAGGACGACCACAGGGAAGACCTCAACGCGGCCCAGGAGTGGGGGCGCAAGGCGATCGTCGCCAGTCAGCGCGCCGACGAGTTCCGTCAGCAGGGCAACGAGTCCGAGGCGAAGCGCTTCGACGACCTCGCCAAGGTCGCGCTGTCCCGCCAGATCACGTCGGAGCAGGAGGCCGCGTCCGCCGAGCCGCAGATCCAGGCGCAGACCGAGGTCGTCGCCAAACTCAAGGACGGTGTCGGCACCATGCGGGAGCGGCTGCACCAGCTCACGCAGAAGCGCAACGAGCTCGCCGCCCGGGCGAAGACCGCCAACGCGCAGGTCAAGGTGCACGAGGCGCTCGGCTCGATCAACGTCATGGATCCGACGAGCGAGCTCGGTCGCTTCGAGGATCAGGTGCGCCGACAGGAGGCCCTCGCACGAGGCCAGCAGGAGCTCTCCGCCTCGAGTCTCGACTCGCAGTTCGCCGAGCTCGAGGACCTCGGGCAGCTGTCGGAGGTGGAGCTCCGACTTGCGGCACTCAAGTCGGGCGGCCAGTCGAATCCGTACCAACAGCTCACCGACGGTGACGCGACGGCGTAACGGCGAGGGAGCGCCCGGGGTTGCCGCCGAGTACCGCAGAGCATCGGAGCCAGCGCATGCGTGACGCCCTCGAGCGCGTCTTCCTCGACTCGCCCGTCTCACGCTTTGGCGCGTACGTCGCGACCTGCGTCGGTCTCGCGATCGGCGTGCCACTCTCGGTCGGGCGCATCGAGGTGCACGACGGCCTGATCGTGTGCCGCGGCCTTCCGACGTTCGCGTTCCGGCGCGGCGGCACGTGCGTCGGGTACGTCTACCTCACGCGCGACGTCGTGAACGCGCGCGTGCTCCGCCACGAACGGGTGCACGTGCGACAGTGGCGACGTTACGGGCTGCTGTTTCCCGTGCTGTATTGGGCATCGGGCATCAACCCGCTCACGAACCGTTTCGAGATCGAGGCCGGTCTGGAGGACGGTGGCTACGTGCGTCCTCAATCGATGGGTGGCCGTCGCGCTCCCCAGGCACGGCGAGCCTCGAGCCAGGCCGAGAGCCGCAGCAGCACGTCCTCCCGTCCGGGGCGACCGATCGCCTGAACGCCGACGGGCAACCGCGTGCCATCGGGTGCGGCCTCGCTCATTACCGGCATGGTGATCGCCGGAAGTCCCGTCGCGTTCACGTAGGACGTGAACGGGGTGTATTGCACCTGCTGGGCGAAGTTGTGCTCGCCGTCGTCCGGGTCGAACCAGCCGATCTTCCTCGGGGACATCGCGAGGGCGGGCGTGAGCACCGCATCGAAGCCGCGGTAGGCGGCGATCACGCGACGCTCGAAGTCGGCGAGGTAGGCGATCCCTCGGGAGAGCTCCGCGACGGGCAGGTCCCGGCCCGTGCGAACGAGCCACGACGTGAGCGGCTCGACCAGCTCGAGACGGGGCCCGTCGAGTGGCAGGGCGGCCGCGCCGCCGCGCCACACTGCCCGGAAGGCCGAGGCGAACCCGGTCCCGTCGACGACCCCCTCGCGCGTCGCGTCGAACGCCCGGACTCCATGAGCTGACGAGTCGGCGATGCCGCCCGGGAGACGGACCACCTCGTGCCCCGCCGCCTCGAGCTCGCCCGCCGTCGCTTCGAGCGCCCGCAACTGGGCATCCTCGACCGCGAGGTCGTAGCGTTCGGCCCACGGCGACCACGTCGAGACGCCGACGCGAAGGCGCTCGAGTCCCCCCGCGGCATCCGGCGGCCACTCGAAGGCGCGCATCGCGAGGTCCTCGGCATACGATCGCGCCGGCGCCGTTCCGCCCGTTCGCGAGACCGAGAGCGTGTGGGGCCAGTCGTCGGCCGTCACCAGCATCGCGTCGAGCAGGAGGGCCGCGTCGGCCGTCGTGCGGGCGAGCGGCCCCGCGACCGGAAGGCCCGCGAGCGCGTCGACGCCCGAGCCTCCCGGCACTCGGCCGCGCGACGGCTTGAGTCCGACGAGCCCGCACGCGGCGGCAGGAATACGCACCGACCCACCACCGTCGGAGCCCGGTGCGAGCGGCAACAGGCGTGCCGCGACCGCAACCGCGGCGCCCCCCGACGATCCACCCGGCCCCCTCTCGGGGTCCCAGGGGTTTCGCGCGGGTGCTCCGAGGCCGTTTTCGGTGTAGCAGGGGAATCCGAACTCCGGCGTATTGGTCTTGCCGAGCGATACCCCGCCCGCCGCGTCGAGGTCGAGCGCGAGTCGGGCCGAGACCTCGGGGACGAAACCCGCCATGGCTCGAGAACCATACGAGGAGGCCACACCCGCGCGATCGGTGAGGTCTTTGTCGCCGAACGGCAGGCCGAGCAGTGGCCGTCGGCGCCGCAGCGCGGCCCCGACGTCGACGCCCCGCCCGCGAGCGATCCCCGAGTCCGCACGAGCGGCCTCCGCGTCGCGCGCCAGCTCCGCATCCGCCCAGGTCGCCCGCTCGAGCGCGCGTTCCGGTGTGAGCGTCAGGAACGCGCGCGCGGCCTCGTTGCGGGCAGCGATGCGCTCCAGCAGGTGTGCGGTCAGCGCGACGCTGCTCAGCTCCCCGGCGCGCAGTTGCTGCGCGAGCTCGGTGGCAGTGCGCTCGTGCAGCGGCGTTGTCGCCTCCGCCGAGTCCGCCGCGTCGGCGTGATCGTGATCCCGGTCCTGATGCATCCCTGCAGTCCTCTCTCGGCCGTCACGGGCTCGCGGTGGCGTGCCCCGTGGGCGGGTCGACTCGCCAATCGATCGACTCGGCACCCTGCGCCTCGAGCGACCTATTGGCGTGGCTGAACGGGCGAGACCCGAAGAAGCCGCGAGCGGCGGAGAGCGGGCTCGGATGCGGCGAGCGGATCGAGGCGACCTGCCCGAGCATGGGCACGAGGCCTGCGGCGTCCCTGCCCCACAGCAGCGCGACGAGCGGCCCGCCCCTTGCCACGAGGGCACGGATCGCCGCCTCGGTGACGCGCTCCCACCCGCGCCCGCGGTGCGAGCCGGGGGCGCCGGGACGAACCGTGAGCACGCGGTTGAGCAGCAGCACGCCCTGATCGCTCCACCGCGAGAGGTCGCCGTGGGCGGCGGGCTCGATGCCAAGGTCGTCGTGGAGCTCGCGGTAGATGTTGGCGAGGCTTCGCGGGATCGGCCGCACGTCTCGGGAGGTGGCGAACGACAGACCGATGGGATGCCCGATCGTCGGGTACGGGTCCTGACCGACGATGAGCACCCGCACGTCGGCGAGGGGTCGCTGGAATGCCCGCAGCACGTGCTCGCCGGCGGGCAGATACCCGTGACCGGCCGCGACCTCAGCGCGCAGGAACTCCCCCAGCGCGGAAATGTCGTCCTGGACGGGCGAGAGCGCCTGCGCCCAGCCCGCGTCGATCACGCCCGCGTCCACGAGTTCGGAAAGGGGCCGTGCGCCCATCAGACGCGCACCGTGCCAACGTTGACGCCGCGCTCACCAGGCATGATCTGCCAGAGGCTTCCCGTGCCGATCATGCCGAGATCGCCGGGCTTGATGACCACGGCAGTGTCCTCGTCGATCGCGATCGCCGCATCGACGAGGCCCGACTCGACCGCGGCGATCGCGCGGCCGAGCGTGCCCTGCCCCGACGCCCGCACCTCGATCGTGAGGTCGACCAGCCCGAGCCCCGCCTCGATCTCGATCTCCCGAGGGCCGGTGTCGTCGGCGTCGAGCGGGCAGACGGGGACACCGCCGATCTCGGTACCGCCGACGATGGCCTTCGTGGCGGCGATGGCGGCACCGGCGCCGTGCCCGTAATACGCGACGCCCTCGGTGACGAGTCGTCGCACGTCGACTGCCCTGCCGCCGAGCGCGCAGAGGTAGTCGAACGCCACGCCGTCGCCGACGACCAGGCCGTCGATCGCGAGCAGCGGCTTCACGTCGAGCGCCTCGGTCGCCGGTTCGCGGTGCCGGCGAGGGTAGACGATCGTTCGAATCTCGAGCGCGAGCTCACCCGCGGCGCTCCCGTCGACGGGGTCGCCTTCCGGCTCGGCCGCCGCGGCACGCACGTCGCCCTCGACGGCCTCAAGCCGGACGCGCCACTCGGCGGCCTGCTGTGCGGCGCGGCGCTCGGGCCCCGCGACCACGACGGCGATGCGTGCGGCGGACTTCTCGGCGGCGACGGCGTGCGCGCGCGCGAAGCTCACGAACCTGGCGATCGATGCGGCAATGCCGTCGCCCGTGAGACCGAGCGTGTCCTCGGCATCCACGTCCGGGTCGATCCGCGCAAGTCCGCCGCCCGAAAGCACGATCGTCACGACCGCTCCCCCTCCACGCGCACCGCGAGGGGCCCCCGGTGCAGCACGTGTTGTGCCGCCTGAGCCACAGGGCGCAGCTCGACGCGGTTGAGCACAACGTGCCCGGGCAGCTCGAGCGCAACCGCGATGGTCACTGCCACGTCGCCCGCGGTCAGCGGATGGTCAACGCCCCGATACACCTCCTCCGCGGCGGCATCATCGCCGCGGTACCGCACCCGCGCGAACTCGTCGGTGTGCACGAGCCCGGGCGCGATGTCGATGACGCGGATCGGCTCGCCCACGAGCTCGAGGCGCATGACCTCGAGCAGCGCCGCCTCGCCAGCCTTGGCGGCGTTGTACCCGCCGCCACCCTGGTAGCGCACCGTTGCGGCGGTGGACGTGACCGCCGCGACGTCGGCGTGGACGAACCCCGCGGCGTCGGCGGTCGCTCCCGCCCGCAGCACCGGCAGCACCTGCTCGAGGAGCCGCTTTGTCGCCAGCACGTTGGTCTCGTACATCACCCGCCAGTCGTCGAGCAATCCCTGCTCGACGCTCTCCGCGCCGATCGCTCCGCCCGCGACGTGCACGAGGGCCTGCAGCCCGCCGTCGAGTGCAGCGACCCGCTCAACGAGCCGAGTGACGTCGTCGTCGCTCGTGAGGTCGGCCGCGACCGCCGTCATGCCGGTCTCGGCCGCCAACCGCTCGAGCCTGTCGGCCCGGCGAGCCGTGCCGACGACGTTCCACCCCCGCTTCGCGAGTTCGCGCGCCGTCGCGGCGCCGATGCCACTGGATGCGCCCGTCACGAGCGCGCGTCGGGGTGCTGAATGCGTCATGACTCCCATGCTGGCACGACGGCGCCGCACACGCCGAGGCCCCGACCGGTGGCGCGCCGTGCCGACTCGCGACCCGATGCGGGTCTCGTGCGTGACGCCGTGTTCCGCCCGCGGTTGCCACCGGATGTCGCGACCGACAGACTTGGCGGTGCGCTCGCGTCCCCGCACCCGTGCATCCGGCGCGGAGCACTCGCACGTCACCGATCACCACCGCATGAACTCGGGCACGCGCTCGAGATCCAGCGACGACGCAGGAGCCTACATGACCCAGCACTTCGAGACTCGCCAGGTGCACGCCGGCGCCCAGGACGATCCCACGACCAACGCCGTCGTGACGCCGATCTATCAGACGACGTCATACGTCTTCAACAGCTCGGAGCATGCGGCGAACCTCTTCGCCCTCCGCGAGCTCGGGAACATCTACACGCGCATCACCAACCCGACCACGGCGGTGCTCGAGCAGCGCGTCGCCTCGCTTGAGGGCGGCACGGGCGCCCTCGCCCTCGCCTCCGGGCAGGCCTCCGAGACCTTCGCCGTGTTGAACATCGCTGGGGCGGGCGACCACATCGTCTCGTCGACCTCGATCTACGGCGGCACCTACAATCTCTTCAAGTACACGCTCGCGCGCCTCGGCATCGAGACGACGTTCATCGAAGACCAGAACAACCCGGACGCGTGGCGGGCCGCCGTCCGCCCCAACACGAAACTGTTCTTCGCCGAGACGATCGGCAACCCGGCCGTCAACATCCTCGACATCTCGGCGGTCGCGGACGTGGCGCACGAGGCGGGACTGCCGCTCATCGTCGACAACACGATCGCGACGCCCTACCTGATCCGTCCCCTCGAGCACGGCGCCGACATCGTGGTGCACTCGGCGACGAAGTACCTCGGTGGGCACGGCGCCGTCATCGGCGGCGTCATCGTCGACGGCGGCTCCTTCCCGTGGTCCGAGCACGTCGACCGCTTCCCCGGCCTCACCGAGCCCGACCCCAGCTACGACGGGCTCAGCTACACGGGCGCGCTCGGCAACGAGAACGCGTTCCACCTCAAGGCGCGCGTGCAACTTCTGCGCGACATCGGTGCGTCGATCGCGCCGGCCAGCGCGTGGCAGATCCTCCAGGGCATCGAGACCCTCAGCCTCCGCGTCGAGCGGCACGTCGACAACGCGCAGCGGGTCGCGGAGTGGCTCGAGGCTCACGAGAGCGTCTCAAGCGTCAACTACGCTGGCCTGCCGTCGAGCCCGTGGTATGACCTCGGCCAGAAGTATGCGCCGAAGGGTGCTGGCGCCATCCTCTCGTTCGAGCTCAAGGGCGGCATCGACGCCGGCCGGCGACTCGTGGAGTCGGTCGAGCTGTTCAAGCACCTGGTCAACATCGGTGACGTGCGCTCCCTCATCGTGCACCCGGCCTCGACGACCCACTCGCAGCTCACCCCGGAGCAGCTGCTGCAGTCAGGCATCACGCCCGGCCTGGTGCGCCTGTCGGTCGGCATCGAGCACGTCGACGACCTCATCGCCGACCTCGAGCAGGGCCTCGAGCGGGCGATCGCCCCCTCGGGCGACGACGAATAGCCGAGCGCCCGCTCGCGCTGCCGGCGCGCATCCGGATGCCCTGGTCGCCACCGCGCGACCGACGCACCGGATGCGCGCCGCTGCGTTTGCTCGCACGGTTCGACCCGCACGACGCGGTGCCGACACGCGATTCCCGCGCACGGGCGCGCGCCGCGTAGGCTCGTGGGGTTATGCGCTGGTCAGGACACGACGATTCGCCCGGGCACCAGAGCCCGATCGGGCCCGATGAGGTACGGGCGGCATCGCTGCGCCCTCCCGCCAGCGGCGCCTGGCGCGACGGCAACCCTCCCGGGCATCGGCGCTTCGCCTGGCTCGGCGAGTTCGAGGTCGAGCTCGGCGGGAGGGTGCCGCTGCTGCGGCTCGCGTACGAGCAGTGGGGCGAACCCAACGAGGATCGCTCGAATGTGATCCTGGTGTGCCATGCCCTCACGGGCGACTCGCACGTCGAGGGATCCGCCGGTCCGGGGCATCCGACGGCGGGCTGGTGGCCCGGTCTGATCGGGCCCGGTCTGCCCCTCGACACCGACCGCTATTGCGTCGTCGCGCCGAACATGTTCGGCGGATGCCAGGGCTCAACCGGCCCGTCCAGTCTCGACGCGAGCGGAACCGAGTACGGCTCGAAGTTCCCCGCCCTCACGATCCGGGATCAGGTGCGCGCGCAGGCCGCGCTCGCCGACGAGCTCGGGGTCGAACGGTTCGCAGCGATCATCGGCGGCTCGATGGGCGGCATGCACGTGCTCGAGTGGGGAATCATGTTGCCCGAGCGCGTCGCGAGGCTGATCGTCCTGAGCGCGCCCGCGCTCCTGGACGCGCAGACCATTGCCCAAAACACGTTGCAGAGTGACGCGATCCGGCTCGACCAGTTTTTCCACGGCGGCGACTACTACGACGAGCCGGCGGGTTTCGGGCCGCACCGCGGACTCGCCCTCGCTCGGCGGCTCGCGATGCTCGCCTACCGATCGACGCACGAGCTCAACGACCGATTCGGCCGGTCGTGGCAGTCCAATCTTGCCCCGGGCAGCGAGGGCGGCCGCTACTCCGTCGAGTCCTACCTCGACTTCCACGGCAACCGATTCACGCGTCGCTTTGACGCGAACAGCTACATCGTGCTCACGAACGCCATGAACTCCCACAACGTCGGCCGCGACCGCGGCGGCGTCGAGCGGGCGCTGGGCGAGATCGCGGCGCCGACACTCGTGATCGGCATCGACAGCGACCAGCTCTTCCCCCTCGAGGGGCAGCACCGCATCGCGGCGGGAGTGCGCAACAGCTTCACGGGAGACCGTGCGCTCGAGATCCACTCGCCCTACGGGCACGATGGGTTCCTGCTAGAACTCCACCACGTCGGTGACGCGATCCGGGCCATGCTCGGCCGCACGTAGGCGGCTTCGCGCGGAACGCCACACCCGCACGAGCTCCCAGACGGTGAGCGCGAACAGCGAGACGTACAGCAGGTTGCGGCACAGGAGCAGCCCGACGCCGAACGCGCTCGGCGACATCACGAGCGGGTAGTTCCACGGATAGATGAGCTGCGTGGCGGCGGCGATCGCGAGGGTGACGACCGCGCTCACGCGCGCCCGGCGGGGATCCCACGCGAGCCACGCGACGACGACCGCGATGACCCAGACGACGAACTGCGGCGAGCCGACCTTGTTGGTCAGGATGAGCACGAGCACGAGCGCGAGCGCGAGGGGCGGCACGATCCGTGTCATGGAGGCTCCGGCGCGACGCGCGAGCAGCCCGAGGGCACCGGTGACCGCGATCGCGAGCAGCATCACCGGCGTGGTCGCGGTCGCGAGCAGGTCCATGCCCGGTCCCGTGATCTGCACCGTGAGGATCTCGGTGTCGTATCCCGCGGCGAACCGCTGGTCACCCGCGGCGGCGAACACCATCGGGATCGTCGCGGCGATCGATTCGATCTGCAGCCCCCGCCCCGTCTGCTCCGTCACGAACGAGGTCACGGCCGGCCATCCGCCGGCGAGCGACGCCGCGGTCAGGATCGCGCCCGTCACGATCGCCCCGCCGCCGATCAGGAACAGCCGGTTGCCGCGGCCCGCGAGCGCGGCGAGAAAGATCGCGCCCGGCCAGATCTTCACCCACGCGCCGATGGCGAGGACCATGCCGGCAACCGCGGGTCGGTGGCGCAACAGCGCCATACCCGCGACGGCGATAGGCAGCGTGATCGCGTCGATCCGGCCCGTCGAGATCGGTCCGAGCGCAGCCGTGAGCGCCAGGAGCCACCACGCGGCTTCGCGACGGCGCGGAGTCCACGCCAGCCACGCGAGGAGCGGTGCCGTCACGGTCGCGACAACCACGAGCCAGCCGACGCCGAACACGACGCCGTCCGCGATGGAGGGATCGAACACCGGCGCGATCGCCGATGCGATACCGGCTGCGGCGAGCATCGGCGCGATCGCGAGGACCGGATAGACCCACTCGACGTCGATCGCGGGGATACGGCCGGCGAAGACGCCAGCGACCCACTCGTGGTACACGACAGTCACATCGCCGAACGGATTCGTCGGGGAGGTGATGTTGATGACGCCGAGCACGGCGTGCACGGCGAGGAAGCACGCCCACAGCGCGGGCACCTCGAGTCGGGCGAGCGGGTGCCGCGAACGGGGGGCGCGGCGCCCCGGAGGCCGTGGCCTCACTCTGCACCGATGTCGAGCATCGCCCCGATCACGGCGGGGACCGCGGCGGCCACCGACATCGCCGTGACGGGCGCACTGGAGCGTGGATCCGCTTCCGCGCCGATCACGAGCTCGGCGGCGGCCCCGGGCCGCACCGTGCGCAGCGACGCGAGCATGGCGGCGCGGCCATGCACCCACACGGCGGCTGCGGCGAGGTGCGCGAGGGGCGGGCGCTCATGCGGCGCCCGCTTCGCCGCAACCGCGAACAGCGCACCCATCGCGCCCGCGAGCACGTCGCCCGTGCCGGCGGTCGCGAGCACGCTCGTGGGCGCGCCAACACGCAAGCAGGTCGAACCGTCGGCCGCTGCGATCACCGTCGTGGCGCCCTTGAGCACGACCGTCGCTCCGGACTCGCGGGCCACGGCGACCGCCCACCTGACCGGGTCGGCGGCGACCCGCTCGCTCAGATCGGCCTCGTCGAGGTCGCCGAGGCCGCCGCCGAGCTCGAGCACGCGCGGTGCGAGCCTGGCGAGCTCCCGAGCGTGCGGCGTGATGACCGCGCTTTCGAGCGGAGGGCGATGGCTGCCCTGGCCGCCCCGACGCCCGACGATCCCGAGCGCTCCCGCGTCGAGCACGGCCGGTGTGCCGCCCGTGAGCGCATCGAGCACGAATCGCGCGCGCCCCTTCGCCGACGCTTCGAACAGGTCGCTCGTGCCGCTGCCCGCAACGACCGCGTCGACACGGCCCTCACCGAGCACGATCTCGGGCCGGTCGCGCAGAACCATCGCGCCCACGTCCTCCGGCCCCAGGTACCGGACCATGCCGGCACCCGATCGCGCCGCGGCCTCGGCACCCAGCCGGGCGGCGCCGGGGTACTCCGACGAGCCAGTGCACAGGCCGACGACCCCGCGGCGGTACTTGTCGTCGTCTCGACGTGGGGCGAACAGGCACCGCCGCACGTCGGCCGGCGTGATGGCGACCTGCTCGGGCGTCCCGCGCTCCTCGCGTCCGGCCGATGCGCTCGAGGTCATGGCGTCAATTCCATGTCTCGCGCACTGACGCGTCGCGGATCTCGCCGACCAGCTCCTCGATGATGTCCTCCAGGAAGAGCACGCCCGCCACCCTGCCACGGGCGTCGAAGACGGGGGCGACGTGCGCGTGCAGTGACCGCATGCCGCCAAGCGCGTCTTCCAGAGCGGTGCCGACGTAGAACGAGATCTGCGGGCGGATGCGCTCTGGCGGGATCGGTTGCTCGTAGGCATCGCCCTCGAGGTCGAGCACGTCCTTCAGGTGCACGTAGCCCTGCAGCGCTCCGTCGTCGCCCTCGATGAGGTACCGCGAGAACCCGTAGGCGGCGACGGCGCGCTGCAGGTCGGCCGGTGTCGCACCGGGCGGCAGCGTCCGGAGCTCCTCGACCGGCACCGCCACCTCGCCGACCCGTTTCGCCGTGAACTCGAATGCGTTCGTCAGTGTTCCGGTCACGTCTTTCAGCAGGCCCTCGCGCTTGGACTGCTCGACGATACCGGCAACTTGGTCGAAGGTGTACGCGCTCGTCGCCTCGGCCTTCGGCTCGACGCCGAACACGCGCAGCACGCTGTTCGCGATCGCGTTCATCAGCCAGATCACGGGCGCGAACACCCGTGACACGAACACGAGCGGCGGAGCGAGGATGAGGGCGGCCCGGTCGGGCACCGAGAACGAGATGTTCTTCGGCACCATCTCGCCGAGCACGACGTGCAGGTAGGTCACCACGATGAGGGCGATCACGAACGCGATGCCCGAAATCATCTCAGCCGAGAGTCCAGTGAGACCGAGCGGGATCTCGAGCAGGTGGTGGATCGCCGGCTCCGAGACGTTCAGGATGAGCAGCGAGCAGACCGTGATGCCGAGCTGGCTCGTCGCGAGCATGAGCGTCGCGTGTTCCATGGCGAACAGCGTGGTTTTGGCCGCGCGTTCGCCGCGCTCGGCACGCGGCTCGATCTGCGATCGGCGCGCCGAGATCACGGCGAACTCGGCGCCCACGAAGAAGGCGTTGCCGAGCAGCAGCACGACGAGCCAGACGATCCCGACCCAGTACTCTTCGAATCCGCCCGTCTCAGCCACGACCGTTCACCGCCTTCCCACCGCGCCGTGCAGCAGGCTCGCGGTCGCCGCCCGACCCGCCGGCAGCGCCTGCGGGCACCGCGGCGGCACGTTCGAAGCGCACGCGATCGATACGGCGCCCGTCCATCGCCTCCACCACCAGCACACCCTGCGGCACCTCGACGCGGTCGCCGACCACCGCGATACGGCCGAGCTCGGTGACGATGAACCCGGCAACGGTCTCGTACGGCCCGTCCTCGGGAACCGTGACGCCGAGCTGGTCGCGCAGCTCGTCGGGGCGCAGGATCGCGTCGAACCGCGCGATCCCGTTGCGACGGAACTCAGATGCCGTCGTCACGCGGGCGGGACGCGCCGCGTCGTGCTCGTCGTCGAGCTCGCCGACGATCTCTTCGACCAGGTCTTCGAGGGTCGCCACGCCGGCGGTGCCGCCGTACTCGTCGAGTACGACCGCCATCTGGAAGCCACCCCGCAACTCCCCGAGCAGGGCGTCGAGCGCGATCGTCTCGGGCACGAAGAGCGCGTCCTGCTTGATCGCCCCGACCGGAACACGGGCGCGGCGTTCCGGTGGGACCGCGACCGCGGCCTTGACGTGGGCGATGCCGACGACGTCATCAATGTCGCCGTCCTCGATTACGACGAAGCGCGAATGGCCGCTCGATGCGGCAAGCTCGATGAGCGCCTGCACGGTGTCGCCGACGTCGATCGCGCGCACCTGGGGACGCGGCGTCATGACGTCGGTCGCGAAGTGCTCCGAGAACCGGAGCGTGCGGCTGAGCAGCACCGCCTTGTCGCTCTCGAGGAGGCCAACGACCGCGCTCCGCCGCACGAGCGACGAGAGCTCCTCCGCCGTGCGTGCGCCCGAGAGCTCCTCCTTCGGCTCGATGCCGAACCGGCGGATCAGCCAGTTGGCGCTCCCGTTGAGGACGAGCACGGCGGGCTTGAACACGAGCGTGAAGACGTTCTGCAGTGGAACGACCACTTTTGCGCACGCCTTGGGAATGGCGAGGGCCCAGTTCTTGGGGATCAGCTCGCCGACGATCATCGAGAGGAACGTCGCGAGCACGATCGCGATGACGGCGCCGACGGCGCGCATCATCGATTCGGGAATGCCGACGGCGATGAGCGCATCGCTGAGGAGGGACGTGATGGCCGGCTCGAGGGTGTACCCCGTGAGGAGGGTCGTGAGAGTGATGCCGAGCTGGGCGCTCGACAGGTGCGTCGAGGTCTGCTTGAGGGCGTTGATGACGGGGGTGAGGCGCTTCTCCCCGCGATCGCGGTTGCGTTCCAGCTCGTTGCGGTCGAGATTGACGAGCGAGAACTCGGCACCGACAAAGACGCCGGTGCCGAACGTCAGCAGGATGCCGACGGCGAGGCCGAGCCATTCGTTCACGCGGCGGCGCCGGGCAGTTTCACTCGTGCGGCGGTTGCGGTGAGCGCAGCGACCAGGTTCGGATCAGGAGGAATCGAGCGGCGATGATGATGTTCGTCCATGATTGGGCGGAAGTATACGAGACCGACACGACACCACGCCGAGTGCGGCATGTCGCGGCGGACGCGTGGTCGCGTCGTACGGGCGACGCCGACGCGGGCCGGCTCACCACGAGACCGGCAGCGCCTTGCCCTCCTCGTAGCCGGCGGCCGACTGCACGCCGACACGCGCCCGCGCACGGAACTCGGCCAGGTCGCTCGCGCCCGCGTAGGTGCACGACGAACGCACGCCGGTCGTGATCATGTCGAGCAGGTCTTCCACGCTCGGGCGCAGCGGATCGATGAGGATGCGCGACGATGAGATCCCCTCCGCGAACAGCTCCTTCCTCGCGAGCTGATAGGGGTCGAGGTCGGCGAAACGATCGCGCACGGCCTTCGTCGAGGCCATGCCGAATGACGATTTGAACAGGCGCCCGTCGTCGTCGACCTCGACATCGCCAGGAGCCTCCGCGGTGCCCGCGAACCACGATCCGATCATGACGGCGGATGCCCCGGCCGCGAGCGCAAGCGCAACGTCGCGCGGGTACCGCACGCCGCCGTCGGCCCACACGGCCGCGCCCAGCTCGCGCGCCGCCTCGACCGTCTCGAGCACCGCCGAGAACTGGGGGCGCCCGACCGCGGTCATCATGCGTGTCGTGCACATGGCGCCGGGCCCCACCCCGACCTTGACGATGTCCGCGCCGGCCGACACGAGGTCGCGTGCACCATCGGCCATCACGACGTTCCCGGCGACGATCGGCACGCCGAGGTCGGCCTCGCGCACCCGCTCGATGGCCCGCAGCATCGCACCCTGGTGGCCGTGCGCGGTGTCGAGCACGAGCACGTCGGCGCCCGCCTCGACGAGCCCGCGCGCTCGTTCCTCAATGGCACCGGACACGCCGACGGCGCACGCGACGCGCAAGCGCCCGGCGGCGTCGAGCGCGGGCGGGTCGATGGTGGCGCGCATGGCCCCGTTGCGGCTGATCGTGCCGACGATGGAACCGCCCTCGGTGACCTGCGCGAACTCCGCGTCGAGCTCGACGAGACGATCGAACGCCGCTCGCGCGAGCGGCACGACGCGCGAGGCCGCGGTCTCGCCGGCGGCCGCCGCGCCGATCGCCTCGAGAAGGTCGTCGCCATCCACCGTGACCGGTGGGCGGATCCCGACGACGTCGCCGATCCGAGCGTCGGCCGGTACGCGAGCGAGTCTCGCCGCCTCCACGACGCCGACCGCCGCGCCTGCGTCGTCGCGGACCACGACCCCGGCGCCGCGTACGGGGACCACGCGCCGCAGCACCTGCGACGCCTCCTCGTCGACGCGCGCCTCGAACGGCGTGTCCCACACGACGTGCTGAGACTTCACCCAGGCGACACCCGCGAACGCCGCGTCTTCGTCGAGATCCTGCGGCAGCACCGCGAGCCCGCCACGACGCGACATCGCCGCAGCGAGGCGGGGACCGGAGACCGCGTTCATGTTGGCGGCCACGATCGGCATCGTCATTCCCGTACCGTCGTCGGTCGAGAGATCGACGCCGAGGCGGGAGCCGACGTCGGAGCGGCTCGGCACGAGGAAGACGTCAGAGTAGGTGAGGTCGTGCGCCGGGCGCGGGCCGATGAACTTCATGCGTCCAGCGTAGAAGGCGCGACGGGCACTGTTCACCGTCCGCGCCGCGCCGGTGCGCTTCAAACTGGGTCGGGTGAGTTTGCGAAGCGCAAGCGGACATCGATCGGGGCTAGGCTGTTCGACTGGATCAACGTGGGCAGCCGAAGACCAGACGGCCCCCGCTTTCCACGCGCACACGGAAGAGTTAAGGCGGCGATTCGACAGTGTCGAGCAACAACGGCGACCACACCACCGACTTCGGAGCGAACGACTGGCTCGTCGCCGAGATGTACGAGAAGTTCACGCAAGATCGTCACTCCGTCGACGAGGCGTGGTGGCCGACGCTCGAGAGGGTCGCCGACGAGCGCGGCGAGGCAGGCCCGAGCTCCCAGCCGGAGGCAACGTCAGCCCCCTCCGCCCCGACCGAGTCAGCGCCGACGCCGTCAGCGGAGCACGCGGCGCCCACGGACGAGGAGCCGTCGTCGAAGCCGGCTCCAGAAACGCCGGCGGCCACCAACGACGCCGCTGCGGAGCGTCCCTCGAAGCCGGCTTCGGCGAAGCAGTCGAAGACCACGGCGGCACCCGCGCAGCCAAAGCCGATTCCCGCGGACGCGCCGGCGGCATCCACCGCACCGAAGCCGAAGCGGGAAAACGAGGTCTCTCCGCTCAAGGGGCTCGCGAAGGCGCTGGCCAAGAACATGGATCTCTCGCTGCAGATCCCCACCGCGACGAGCTACCGCGAGATTCCCGCGAAGCTCATGATCGACAACCGCATCGTGATCAACAACCACCTCCGCCGCACTCGCGGCGGCAAGGTGTCGTACACCCACCTCATCGGCTGGGCCATCGTCAAGGCCCTCATCAAGTTCCCGAGCCAGAACGTGTACTACGACGAAATCGACGGCAAGCCCTCGATCGTCGTGCCCCAGCACATCAACCTCGGTATCGCGATCGACGTGCCGAAGCCCGACGGCACGCGCGCACTCGTGGTCCCCAGTATCAAGCAGGCCGAAACCCTCAACTTCCGCGAGTACCTGGTCGCTTACGAAGATCTCATCAAGCGCGGCCGTAACAATGAGCTGACCGGTGGCGACTACGCGGGCACGACCATCTCGCTCACCAACCCGGGCGGCATCGGAACGCTCATGTCGGTGCCCCGTCTCATGAAGGGCCAGGGCGCGATCATCGGCGCCGGGGCCCTCGAATACCCGGCGGCCTACCAGGGAATGTCGCAAGAGGCGCTCAACGACCTGGCCGTCTCGAAGAAGATCACGCTCTCGTCGACCTACGACCACCGAGTCATCCAGGGTGCCGGCTCGGGCGAGTTCCTGAAGATCGTGCACGAGCACCTCACGGGCGGGCACAACTTCTATCAGGAGATCTTCGCGGCCCTCCGCATTCCGTACAAGCCGGTCATCTGGACGCAAGACGAGCACGTCGACCTCGCCGCGGCGCTCAACAAGACGGCGCGCGTGCACCAGCTCATCAACATGTATCGCGTACGCGGGCACATGATGGCCGACATCGATCCGCTCGAGTATGTGCAGCGCACACATCCCGACCTCGAGATCGAGACCCATGGGCTCACGTTCTGGGATCTCGAGCGCACGTTCGTGACGGCGGGCTTCGGCGGCAAGGATCAGCGCCAGATGAAGCTGCGCGAGATCCTGGGCATCCTCCGCGACACGTACTGCCGCACCATCGGCATCGAGTACATGCACATCCAGGACCCGGAACAGCGCGAGTGGTTCCAGGACCAGCTGGAGCACCCGTACCAGAAGCCGACGCACGAAGAGCAGGTGCGCATCCTCAACAAGCTCAACGAGGCCGAGGCGTTCGAGACCTTCCTGCAGACCAAGTACGTCGGCCAGAAGCGCTTCTCGCTCGAGGGCTCCGAGTCGGTCATCGCCCTCCTCGACACCATCATCCAGGGTGCGGCGGAAGAGGGCCTCGACGAGGTCGCGATCGGCATGGCCCACCGCGGCCGCCTCAACGTGCTCACGAACATCGCCGGCAAGACGTACGGCCAGATCTTCCGCGAGTTCGAGGGCGTCGCCCCGCGCTCCGGCCGCACCGGCTCCGGCGACGTCAAGTACCACCTCGGCATCACGGGCGAGTTCACGGCCGGCTCCGGCGCCACGA
This sequence comes from Pseudoclavibacter endophyticus, assembly GCF_008831085.1. NCBI lineage: Bacteria > Bacillati > Actinomycetota > Actinomycetes > Micrococcales > Microbacteriaceae > Pseudoclavibacter > Pseudoclavibacter endophyticus. The sequence goes on along the minus strand of NZ_WBJY01000001.1, from coordinate 1,434,001 downwards.
TCCCCGTCTACCTGGCGGCGAACCCCTCGCACCTCGAGGCCGTCGACGGCGTGCTCGAGGGCATCGTGCGCGCCAAGCTCGACCGCACCGACGATGGTCGGGATGCCGTGCTGCCGATCCTGGTACACGGTGACGCGGCCATGGCAGGGCAGGGCGTCGTCTTCGAGACCTTCCAGATGTCCCAGCTCCGCGCCTACCGCACGGGCGGCACGATTCACGTCAACATCAACAATCAGGTCGGATTCACGACCACCCCGCGCGACGCCCGGACCTCGATGTACGCGACCGACGCCGCCAAGGCGATCCAGGCGCCGATCTTCCACGTGAACGGTGACGACCCCGAGGCGGTCGCGCACATCGCGGAACTCGCCTTCGCCTACCGACAGCGCTTCAAGCGCGACGTGGTCGTCGACCTCATCTCCTACCGCCGCCGCGGTCACAACGAGGGCGACGACCCGTCGATGACGCAGCCGCTCATGTACAACCTCATTGAGGCCAAGCGCTCGGTCCGCAAGCTCTACGCCGAGGCGCTTGTCGGCCGCGGCGACATCACGCAGGAGGAGTACGAGCGCGCGCAGCAGGACTTCCAGGAGCGCCTCGAGCGCGCGTTCGCCGAGACGCACCAGGCGCAAACCGAGTCGACGCCGATTTCGGCAAGCGAGCTGAAGGCAGTCGGATCCGGCGAGGACGAGTCGAAGCTGCAGCCGGAGACCGCCGTCTCGGCCGACGTGCTGCGGACGATCGGCGAGGCGCATGCGTCGCCGCCGGACGGATTCACCGTCCACACCAAGCTCAAGTCGGTGCTGTCGAAGCGCGCGAAGATGAGCGCCGAGGGCGACGTCGACTGGGCGTACGCCGAATTGCTCGCGATCGGTTCGCTGCTCCTCGACGGCACGCCCGTGCGCATGACGGGCCAGGACTCGCGCCGAGGCACGTTCACGCAGCGCCACGCGGTCTTCCACGATCGCGTCAACGGGCAGAACTGGATCCCGCTCCAGAACCTCGCCGACGACCAGGCCCGTCTCTCCATCTACGACTCGTTGCTCAGCGAGTTCGCGGTGCTGGGCTTCGAATACGGTTACTCGGTCGAGCGACCCGATTCGCTCGTGCTGTGGGAGGCGCAGTTCGGCGACTTCGCCAACGGCGCGCAGACGATCATCGACGAGTTCATCTCGTCGTCGGAGCAGAAGTGGAACCAGCGTTCGAGCGTCGTGCTGCTGCTTCCGCACGGCTACGAAGGGCAGGGCCCCGACCACTCGTCGGCCCGCATCGAGCGCTTCCTCACTCTCGCGGCGGAAGACAACATGATCATCTCCCAGCCATCGACACCGGCCTCGTACTTCCACCTGCTGCGCAATCAGGCCTACGCTCGCCCGCGCAAACCGCTCGTGGTGTTCACGCCCAAGTCGATGCTCCGGCTGCGGAGCGCCGTCTCGCCGCTCGACGATTTCACCTCGATCGGATTCCGCCCCGTGATCGACGACGCTCGCTCGCTCGACCATGACGCGGTGCGAAAGGTCATCATTCATTCGGGCAAGCTGCACTACGAGCTCCGTGCCGAGCTGGAGAAGCGTCAGGACACCTCGACGGCGCTCGTCCGCCTCGAGCGGTACTACCCTCTGCCGCACGAAGAACTCAACGAGGTGATCGCGACCTACCCGAACGCCGATATCGTGTGGGCGCAGGACGAGCCCGAGAACCAGGGCGCTTGGCCGTTCATCCGCATGAACTTCGCCCCTCGTCTCGAGGGCCGCACGATCTCGTGCGTCGCCCGCCCCGAGTCGTCGGCGCCTTCTGTTGGCAACATGAAGGCGCACACGCGCCAGCAGCAGGAACTCCTCGAGAAGATCCTCGGCTAGGTGCCGACCGCTGCGTGGTGACGGTCCGCGCCTTCCGGCCGGTCCGGGCCCGCGCGGGCGACCGGATGCGGGCGGGATGCGGCGGGCGCGCGGAACGCCGCGGCCGCGCGGAACGCCGCGGCCGCGTCAGGGCGCCGGCGTCGTGGGCGCGTGGCGGTCGGGCGACGCCGCGAGCGCCGCAAGCACCTGCAGGCGGAGCGTTTCTGGAGCGCGCTCCCGGCACGCTCGCTGGACTGACTCGATGAGCGCCGAGTTCACGCGCAGCTCCTCGCGGCAGCTCGGGCAATTCGCCAGGTGCTCGCGCACGGTCGCCTCGTCTTCGGCGCAGAGCTCGTGGTGAAGGTATTCGCCGAGCTCTTCGATAGCTTTCTCACAGCCACAGTCGCTCATCGCTTCCCTCCGTGTTCGTGGTCGGTCGTGGTGCCTGCGCGGGCGTCGGCGGGCGCCGAGGATGCCGAACCGGCCGCATCCGACTCATCACGCAGCATGCCCTGGCTGCGCGCGTAGTCGGTCAGCCGCTCGCGCAGCATCCGCCGCCCTCGGTGGAGCCGGCTCATGACCGTGCCGACCGGGGTGGCCATGATGTCGGCGATCTCCTTGTAGGGAAATCCCTCGACGTCTGCGAGAAACACCGCGAGACGGAAGTGCTCCGGAAGCTCCTGGAGGGCCGTCTTGACGCTCGAGTCGGGCATTCGGTCGATCGCCTCGGCCTCGGCCGATCGGTTCACGCGCGAATGCGAGGTGGTCGACTCGGCGCCCCCCAACTGCCAGTCCTCGAGCTCCTCGAGCGGGTTCTGGTAGGGCTGTCGCTGTCGCTTGCGATAGTCGTTGATGTAGAGGTTGGTGAGGATGCGGTACAACCACGCCTTGAGGTTGGTGCCTTGCTCGAAGCGCTCAAACGCCGCATAGGCACGCACGAACGTCTCTTGCACGAGATCTTCGGCGTCGGAGGGGTTGCGCGTCATGCGCATCGCGGCGGCGTAGAGCTGGTCGAGGAAGGGCAGCGCCTCGGCCTGGAACCGCTCGTGGAGGTCCGTGGCGGTGGGCGGCGTGTCGGACGCTGGATGCTCGGTCATCGCGACCGAGTCTAGGCGGACGGCGCCTGCGGAGAAGGCGGGGAACCCGCGCCGAGCGGCCGAATCCGCGAACGGATCGGTCGCGGCGGGTACCGACGCGACCGCCTTATCGGCCCTCGTCAACGTGGCAACACACATGCTCGCTCCTCTCGCGCCCCGTTCCCGTGGCGCCGCGCGCCGGATCGGCGCCGTCGGCGGCGCGGGGGCGCCCGCTACTCTGTCAACCGATGGAGATCTTTCGGTATTCCGGCCCCGACGTCGACCCGACGAGCTCCGACGACGAGTCGGAGCCCCTGCAGCATGACGACGGTCCGTGGCCCGCCCCCGTGGCCGACGGTCCCATTGACGCGCGCGTGCAGATTCCGGGCTCGAAGAGCCTCACCAATCGCGAGCTCGTGCTGTCGGCCCTCGCCTCCGCCCCATCGACCCTGCGCGGGCCGCTCGCGGCACGCGACACCGAGCTCATGACCACGGCGCTCGGGCAGCTCGGGACGGGAGTCGAGCGCCTCGAGGGGACGGGGCGTTTCGGCGACGACCTTCGCATCACGCCGAGGCGCAGGCTCGAAGGGGGCGTGTCGATCGACTGCGGGCTCGCCGGCACCGTCATGCGCTTCATGCCTCCCGTCGCGGCGCTGGCGCTGGGCCCCGTCGCGTTCGACGGCGACGACGCGGCGCGTCGTCGTCCCATGCGCACGACGATCGAGGCGCTCGTCGCGCTCGGGGTCGAGGTTCGCGATGACCACCGAGGGCGGCTGCCGTTCTCGCTGTACGGCACGGGCTCGGTGCGTGGTGGCAAGCTCACGATCGACGCGTCGGCGTCGAGCCAGTTCGTGAGCGGCCTCTTGCTCGCCGCCCCGCGGTTCCGGAGCGGGCTCACGCTCAGGCACACGGGCGAACAACTGCCGAGCGTGCCGCACATCGACATGACCATTGAGACGCTTCGCGGCCGCGGCGTCGACGTCGAGCGCGTCGACGAGCGCACCTGGCGCGTGCCCAGCTCGCCGATCGCCGGGGCCGAGGTGACGATCGAACCCGACCTGTCGAACGCCGAGCCGTTCCTCATCGGTGCAATCGTCGCCGGCGGCACGGTCCGCATCGATGACTGGCCCGACCGCACGACGCAGGTCGGCGCGCAGCTCGCCGAGATCCTGCCGCAGTTCGGGGCCCGCGTTTCGGTCGGCGACGGTGCCCTCGTGCTGCACAAGGAACGCGGCATCGCGCAGGGGAGCCGCGTCGACGGCGTCGACCTCGACCTCGGCGAGGCCGGTGAGCTGGCGCCCAACCTCGCGGCGCTCTGCGCCCTGTGCTCGACCCCGAGCCGTCTGCGCGGCATCGGCCATCTGCGAGGCCACGAGACCGATCGGCTCGCCGCGCTCGCGACCGAGCTGACGAAGATCGGTGCCGACGTCACGGAGCACGACGACGGCCTCGACATCGCGCCCGGACCGCTCCGTGGCGCCGAGTGGAGCGCCTACGGCGACCACCGCATGGCCACGAGCGGCACGATCATCGGACTCGCCATCGAGGGCGTCTCGATCGACGACATCGGCTCGACGGCCAAGACCCTGCCCGAGTTCCCGCAGCTCTGGCGAGACCTCATCGCGTCGGCCGGCGGCGACGGCGACGACGTCCGCCTGGCGGCCTTCGATGTGTAGCGGTCGCCCGACTCCCCCGGCCGCGACATGACCGCCGGCCGTGCCGACGCCTTCGAGCAATACGGCGACTGGGACGAGGACGACGTCCGTGTTCGACCCAACCCCAAGTCGAACCGCCCCAGATCGAAGCAGCGGCCGGAGCACGCCGACGCGATCCCGGGACTCGTCGTCACCGTCGACCGCGGGCGCGCGACCGTGCTCGTCGCCGACGACGGGCGTCCCGTGTCGGTCGACACCGTGCCCGGCCTCGCCGCCGATCGCGCGGGCACGCGCGACGGCGCCGGGGCGGCGTCCGAGCGCGTTCGAGCGGTCACGGCTGCCCGCGCCCGCGAGCTCGGTCGCCAGCGGATCGTGACGGGCGACGTCGTCGATCTCGTGGGCGACGTCACGGGCGCGCCCGGCACGCTCGCACGCATCGTGCGCATCCACAACCGGAAGACCCTGCTTCGTCGCAGCGCCGACGACACCGATCAGATCGAGCGCGTCATCGTCGCGAACGCCGACCGGCTCTGCATCGTCGCCGCGACCGTGGACCCGGAGCCCCGGCCTCGGCTCATCGACCGCTGCATCGTCGCCGCCCTCGACGCCGGAATCGAACCGATGCTGCTGCTGACGAAGACCGACCTGAAGGCGGCCAATGAGCTGCGGGCCCTCGTCGAGCCGCTCGGCGTGCCGATCTTCGAATCGCAGCGAGCCGCGGCCCCCGTCGACGAACTCAGAAGCGCCATCGCGGGAACCACGACGGTGCTCGTAGGCCACTCGGGCGTGGGAAAGTCGACCATCGTCAATCTGCTCGTGCCGAACGCCGAGCGCGAGGTCGGCCGCGTGAACGATGTCACTGGCCGGGGGCGGCACACCTCGTCGTCGTCGGTGGCCCTGCCCGTCGTTGACGCCCGAGGCCGCGGCGGGTGGATTATCGACACCCCCGGGGTGCGCTCGTTCGGACTCGGACACGTCTCGCACGACAGCGTGCTTCGGGGATTCTCCGACCTTGCGGCGATCGCCGACGACTGCCCCCGCGGATGCACCCACCGCGTCGACGCGCCCGACTGCGAGCTCGACGAGGCGGTGCGCGACGGAAGACTGGATGCTCGCGGGGCCGATCGCCTCGAATCGCTGCGCCGCTTGTTCGTGTCGCTCGAGACCGCCGAGGACGAGTGGCGGAGCTGACCGGCAGCCGGCGAGGCTCACCGTCCCGGAACCCGCGGCGGCTAGGCTCGCAGCGTGGCCCGCGAACTCCTGCACTCCATTTCGTCTGACCTGCGGCTGGCACGGGAGCTGGCCGACATCGCCGACGCTGTCTCGATGCGCGCGTTCCACGCTCGCGACTTCGGCGTGTATGAGAAAGAAGACCGGACGCACGTCACCGACGCCGACCGCGAGGTCGAACGCGTCCTCCGCGAACGCCTCGACGTGGCACGCGCGGGTGACGGCATCCTCGGCGAGGAGTACGGAGCGCAGGGATCGACGCGGCGCCAGTGGATCATCGACCCGATTGACGGAACCGCCAACTTCATGCGCGGCATCCCGATCTGGGCGACCCTCATCGCACTCGCCGTCGACGGTGTGCCCGAGGTCGGGGTGGTGAGCGCTCCCGCACTCAACCGTCGCTGGTGGGGAGCATCCGGCCATGGCGCATACACCGACGACGATCTCGCAGATCAGAACACCGCGACCGATCGGCGCATCCACGTCTCGAGGATCGACGACCTCGCGCAGGCGTCGATCAGTTACAACAGCTTGAAGGGTTGGGACGAGGCCGGCCGACTTGACCAGCTCGTCGACCTCAGCCGCCGCGTCACCCGCACCCGTGCCGTGGGCGAGATGTGGTCGTACATGCTCGTCGCCGAGGGCGCGCTCGAGGTCGCCGGAGAATTCGACCTCAAGCCTTATGACATGGCGGCGCTCGAGCCGATCGTGGTCGAGGCCGGTGGCCGCTTCACGAGCGTCGACGGTGAGGACGGCCCCTGGCACGGCTCGGCGATCGCGACCAACGGCCACCTGCACGACGAGGTCGTCGCGCTCCTTCGTCCATCGCGCTAGTCCTTCGGCTCGGGCTGCACCTCGATGCCGCCCGTCGGAGTCGAGTGCCCCGCGTCGCCGAGCAGGGCACGGTCGGTGATCTGCACGGCCGCCGTGTCGGTGCCGGCACGCCGCACGGCCCCGATGTTGTCGATGATGACGAACACGAGGGCGATGACCACGACCCCGAGCGCGTAGATCAGACCGGCTCCCACCGCCTCGCGCGCGGCGCCCGTGTGGTTGCCGGTCGACGCGGAGACCGAGTAGTAGATGCTGGTGGCGATCGCGACGCCGATCGCGTTGCCGATGCGCTGCCCGACCTGAGAGAACGAGCCCGCGATGCCGGCCTGCGTCACCGGAATGTGCTTCAGCATCCGCGCCTGGTTCGATCCCATGAAGGCTCCGGCGCCTGCGCCGCTCACGGCGAACACCGTGGCGAGGGCGACGGGCATGAGGTCGCGGCTCACGAACTGCGTGCAGACGAGCAGGCCGATGAGCCCGGCGAAGTAGACCGTCGTGCCGATGGTCACGAGCGTCGCGCCGAAGCGGTGCGAGTACCGTCCGAGCGCGGCCGCCGCGATCGCCGACACGATCGCGTACGGAACCGAGGTGAGGCCGGCGACGACGGCCTCGTGACCGAGGCCGTTCATGAGAAACAGGGTCTGCAGCAGGAACACGGGCGGCATGGCCGCGAAGAACAGCGTGACGATGATGACGCCGTACCGGTACGACGGCAGGCGGAACGTGTTCAGATCGACGACCGGCGTCTTGCCGGCCGCCAGGTAGCGGCGCTCCCACCACAGGAACGCCGCGACGAGCGCGGCGCCGAGCGCGAGGAACCCCCACCGCGCCGGGTGGTCGTCGTCACCGCCCGTCGTGAGGACGAACGGCAGCATGAATGACGTGACGGCGAGCGCGAGGAGTGAGGTGCCCACGAGATCGAGCTGCTGCCCCGGCCTCCGCACCTGGTCGCGCGGCGTGAGCCAGTAGGCGAAGCCGAGCAGCACGATCGCGAGGGGAACGTTCATGCCGAACGTCCACCGCCACCCAAGCTCGTCGCCGAACGCGCCGATCAGCAGACCACCGATCGTGGGGCCGAAAGCGGTGCCGACGCCGATCGCCGCGCCGAACACGCCGAACGCCCGGCCACGTTCGGGGCCGCGGAACAGTTGTTGCACGAGGCCGAGGACCTGCGGCATGAGAATGCCCGCCGCAACGCCCTGCAGGAGCCGGCCGACGATGAGCATGTGGGTCGAGACCGCGAGCGCGCACACGAGGCTCGCGGCGAGGAACGCGACGAGGCCGATGAGGAACAGGGCGCGGCGGTTCCAGACGTCACCGAGCCGGCCGGCGGGGACGAGCGCGATGCCGTAGGCGAGCACGTAGCCCGCGACGATGAGTTGAATATCCGAACTCGTTGCGCCGAGGGTGTGCTGGATCGGCCCGAGCGTGACGTTGACCTTGGCGATGTCGAGGATCGTCAGGACCGCCACGGCGGCGCAGACGCCGAAGGCGGTCCACCGGGTGTCTCTTCTCCGACCGGTCACGCCCACGACTCCTCTCCGCGCTCCACCACCGACCCAGTCTGCCCCGCCGTACGCGAATCGGCGAACCGAGCGAACTCGTCACCGATACGATGTCGGCGAACCAACGAGGAGGCCACGTGCCACGACCGCTGTCTGGGCCGCTGTTCGCGGTGCTCGGAGCCGCTGTCCTGCTGACGGGATGCTCGGGAGCGGTGGGTGACGGTGGCCCCTCCCCCGATGGGACGCCCATCACGGCAGGGCCGGATGACGGCGTGCCCACGAACTTCCTCGACCTCCGCGTCGGTGATTGCTTCGACATCCCGACGAATCTGGCGGACGGCGAGGCGCTCAGGTACTCGTCGTGCCAGGTCCTGCACATGTTCGAGGCCTACGCCGAGACTGAGCTGCCCGCCGGTGACTTCCCCGGGCAGGACCAGCTCGATGCCGATGCCGCGGCGTTCTGCGAGCCCGCCTTCGTCGAGTACGTCGGCGAATCGTGGACGACCTCCGACTTCGATTTCCAGTTCATCGTGCCGTCGGAGCGAACGTGGAACGAGCTCGATGACCGCAAGATCATGTGTATGGCGACGAGCCTCAGCGGACTTCCGTGGAGCGGTTCGTCCGCGAACGGAGGCGAGTCGGGTGCGTGACGGGGGCCGGACTCGCGCCGTGCGCACCCTCGCGACCGCCGTCTCCGTCGCCGCAGCCGGCGCGGCGCTCGCCGGCTGCGCGCAGGCCGCCGACACCAGCCCCGTGGAGAAGCCGATCACCCAACTCGAGGCGGGGGACTGCTTCGACACCGACGCGGAGTTCACGACGGCGCTCGTGTACCCGGACTGCTCCGCGGAGCACCTCTTCGAGGCGCACCACGTCGAGGAGCTCGACGGCGACACGTTCCCCGGTGACGACGTCGTCCAGCGCAGGGCGAACGAGGTCTGCGACGAACAGTTTCAGGTCTTCACCGGACAGCCGGTGTCTCAGAACGCCGACTACGCCTCGATGTTCCTGGGCCCGACCGAGGACAGCTGGATGACGGAAGACGACCGCGCAGTCGTCTGCGTCGTCATGCCGGCCGACGGAGCGGCGAGGGGCGGCTCAGCCGCCGCGTGACCCGGGCTCCTCTCCCCCGCGTGTCCCCCGAGAGGTGGAGGCGGGCACGACGCTGGTGCGATGAGCGGCGGCATACCGGCGGCTAGCATGAGCGGTACGTTTCCACCCGCGGCTCGACCGTGCCGCCGCCGTCACCGGGAGAACGCCATGCCGTTCAAGAACGCTTCCACTCGCGCCGTAGCTTCCCTCGCCGTCGCCGCGATCGGTCTCACCGGTCTGGCCGGGTGCACGCTCGTGACGACGCTCACCGACGGTGGCGCCCCCGCGCCGACCCCGACGCCGACCGAGACGGCAGAGCCCGACCCGACGACGGGTGGCGAGTTCACCGACACCCCGTCTACCGACGGACCCACCGATACGCCCGCCGAGGATGGCCAGCAGACGAACTACTTCGATCTCAAGGTGGGCGACTGCTTCGACGACGGCGAAACCGAGGGCTTCGCGACGCTCTTCTCGTCGTGCGAGGTGCCACACCTCTACGAGGCCTACTACGTGACGATCATGGAGGGCGACGAGTTCCCCGGCGACGACGCCGTGCTCGAGTTCGCCGAAGACGTCTGCAACAACGCATTTCAGAATTACGTCGGCTCCAACCCGAGCAACTCGTCATACTCCTACCAGTACATCACCCCGAGCGAGAGCACGTGGGAGAACATGAACGACCGCGAGATCATGTGCGTCGTCACGCCGCGCGACGGGGAACCGACGACGGGCTCGGCGCAGGATTCACGGCGCTAGCCAGCCTCCCCGCGCTGGGCCGAGCGCGCCGGCGGCCCGGCGATCGAATCGAGGTCGGTTTCGACCTGCGTCGCTGTGCGGCGGAGCGCGGCGAGTATGGGCCCCTCCAGGAGCCGGCGATCGGTCGTCGCGGCCGACGTCGCGACGTTCACGGCGCACGCGAGCGTGCCATCGGGGGCGAGCACGGGAACCGCGATCGAGCGCAGCCCCGGCTCGAGCTCCTGGTCGACGAGTGCGTAGCCATCGCGCCGCACCCGCTCGAGGGCCCGCTCCACGCGGGCGGCGGCAGCCACGGGGGTCGGTTGCCCGTCGGGGCCCACGGCGATGAGGCGTGAGGCCTCGTCCGGCGGCAGCGCGGCGAGCAACGTGCGGCCCATGGAGGTCCACGCGGCGGGCAGCCTCGTGCCGACCGACACGTGGATGCGCATGAGTCGGCGCGTCGAGACCCTGGCGACATAGACGACGCGGTCGGCGTCGAGGATGCCGGCGTTCACTGACTCTCCCACCTCGGCGGAGAGCGCCCTGAGGTGCGGCTCGACGACCTCGGAGAGACCGAGCGACGACAGATAGCTGAAGCCGAGCTCGAGCACGCGCGGCGTCAGCGCGTACTGGTCGTCGTACTGTGTCGCGTACCCCATGCCGACAAGGGTCTTCAACGATCGCCGAACGGTTGCCCGGCTCAGCCCAGTACGCCGCGCAACATCACTGAGCGTGCCACGGGGATGCGAGGCGTCGAACGCGCGAATCACGTCGAGCCCGCGCGCGAGGGCCTGGACGAACTCATCGCCGGGCTCGCGCGGTTCGGTCATGGGCGATCGTGACCGGCGGGCACGTCATCGACCGCGGTGTCGCCGGGCGCCCCGTCCCCAAGGCGAAGGCCCGTGAGCTCTTCGAGCTCATCGACGGTCGTGTCGCCGAACACCTCGCGCACGCGGAAGCCGTCGGGCGTCACGTCGAAGACGGCGTGGTCGGTGTACACGCGACGCACACAGCGCACACCCGTGAGCGGGTAGGTGCAGGCCTCGACGAGCTTCGACTCGCCCTTCTTCGTCAGCAGGTCCGTCATGACGTAGACCGACTTCGCGCCGATCGCGAGGTCCATGGCACCCCCGACGGCGGGAATGGCGTCGGGCGCGCCGGTTGCCCAGTTCGCGAGGTCGCCGTTCTCGGCGACCTGGAAGGCACCGAGCACGCACACATCGAGGTGTCCCCCGCGCATCATGCCGAACGAGTCGGCGTGGTGGAAGTACGCGCTGCCGGCGAGCTCGGTCACGGGCTGCTTGCCGGCGTTCATGAGGTCGGGGTCTTCGTGGCCGGCCTCGGGGGCCCTGCCCATGCCGAGCATCCCGTTCTCGGTGTGCAGGATGATCTCTTCGCCCGGTGGCAGGTGATTGGCGACGAGCGTTGGCGCGCCGATGCCGAGGTTGACGATCGAGCCTTCTGGGATGTCGCGGGCGATGCGAGCGGCCAGCTCGTCGCGGGTGATTCGCGTTGCCATGTCGTTGCTGCTCCTCGGCCTTATTCGGCGGCTGCGTTGTCAGCCGGCGCGTTGAAGTTCGGGACGAATTCGCCATCGCGCAGCCACGCGCGCTCGCCGACGGGCACGACGCGGTCGACGAAGATACCTGGCGTCACGATGGCCTCGGGGTCAAGGGCTCCGAGCTCGACGACCTCGTCGACCTGCACGATCGAGGTCGTCGCGGCCGCGACCATGATGGGGCCGAAGTTCCGGGCCGTCTTGCGGTAGACGAGGTTGCCCCACCGGTCGGCCTTGTAGGCGGAGACGATGGCGACGTCACCCCGGATCGGGTACTCGAGCACGTACTCCCGGCCGTCGATGACGCGCGATTCCTTGCCCTCGGCGAGCGGCGTGCCTACACCTGTCGGCGTGAAGAATGCGCCGACGCCCGCGCCCGCGGCGCGGATGCGCTCGGCAAGGTTGCCCTGCGGCACGAGCTCGAGCTCGATCTTGCCCGCGCGGTAGAGCTCATCGAACACCCACGAATCGCTCTGCCGCGGGAACGAGCAGATGATCTTGCGGACACGGCCCGCCTTGAGCAGGGCCGCGAGGCCCGTGTCACCATTGCCCGCATTGTTGTTCACGATCGTCAGCTCGCCGGCGCCGTGCTCGATGAGCCCATCGATCAGCTCGACGGGCTGGCCCGCGAGGCCGAACCCGCCGATGAGAATCGTCGAGCCGTCGGCGATGTCGGCCAGCGCTTCCTCGACCGTCGGTGTCGTCTTGTCGATCACAGGGCCTCCAGGTTCGTACGGCCGCGTCGGCGCGGTCAGGCGTTCGCTTCATGAACGGTTGTTCTTTACGCGAACAGGGTATCGGATGCCGTGGACCTCTCACCAGCGTTGAGGGGCGACGACCATCGGCCGAGGACGTCCATCGTCACAGGAGGCCGCACAATTCGCGCGACGGTGGGCATCCGGAATACTTGGTCCGATCGCGCACGCTCGAAGGGACCGGAATGACCTCCGCCAACACTGACCACATTCAGACGACGCACGTCGGCTCGCTGCCCCGCACGCCCGAGCTCATCGAGGCGAATCGCCGGTACGCCGACGGCGAGTCGACGTGGGAGGAGCTCACGGCGCAGCTCCCCGCCTTCGTGAGCGACATCGTCGCGCGCCAGCGGCGCATCGGCATCGACATCGTCAACGACGGCGAGTTCGGGCACATCATGCCCTCGGCCCTCGACTACGGGGCATGGTGGAACTACTCGTTCTCGCGCATCGGCGGGCTCACGCCGAGCGACGAGGACCGCTGGGCGACGAACGAGCAAATCCGCTCCGAGCCTGGGAAGATCCGGCTGACGTCCTTCTCGGACCGCCGCGACCGCACGAGGTTCCGCGACGCCTACGAGGACCCGACGAGCGGCGTGCTCGCTCACCGGCGCTCGACGGTGCAGCCCAAGATCACGGGTCCGATCAGCTATACCGGACACGAGGCGGTGCAGGAGGACGTGCGCAACCTGACGGCGGCGCTGGCGCAGTCGGACGCCCCTGAAGGATTCGTGGCCGCCATCAGCCCAGGGTCGGCGGCGCGGATCACGAACGAGTACTACGGCACCGATGAGGAGCTGCTGTTCGCCATGGCCGACGTGCTGCGCGAGGAGTACCTCGCCATCACTGACGCAGGGCTGACGGTGCAGATCGACGACCCCTCGATCGCCGAGAGCTGGGATCAGGTGAACCCCGAACCCACGGTCGAGGACTACCTGGCGTTCACGCAGCTTCGCGTCGATGCGCTCAACCACGCGCTACGCGGGATTCCGCAGGAGCAGGTGCGGTTCCACCTGTGCTGGGGGTCGTGGCACGGGCCGCACACGACCGACATCGAGTTCAAGCACATCGTCGATCAGGTGCTCACGATCAACGCCGGCGCCTACACGTTCGAGGCCGCCAACGGCCGGCACGCGCACGAGTGGAAGGTGTGGCGCGACCACCCGCTCCCCGAGGGCAAGCGCATCATGCCGGGCGTCGTCTCGCACTCCACGAACACGGTGGAGCATCCCGAGCTCGTCGCCGACCGGATCGAGCAGTTCGCGAGCGTCGTCGGCCGCGAAAACGTGATCGCCTCGACCGACTGCGGCCTTGGCGGCCGCCTGCACCCGTCGATCGCGGTCGCGAAGCTCGAGTCACTCACCGCGGGCGCGCGCCTCGCCACGGAGCGGCTTTTCGGGTAGGCGCCACCTGCGCATCGATCGCCTGCCCCCACAGAGGAGCCGACGAAGGTGGCGTCACGAGGGCTGCCCGGGCTCCCCCGGCATCTGGACGCCGTCGACATAGAACCACTCGCCACCCTCTCGCGTGAACGTGCTCACCTCGTGCAACACGTATCGACCGTCGGCATCACGCGCAATCGCGCGGAACTCGACCTCGCCCGCGTCGTCGAACGGGCCACCGGCCCACGTTCGCACGATGTCGAGCCGAAGACACCGCGTGTCCGGGTCGAGGCTGAGCGAGCCCGGGCGCGTGGATGGATGCCACGATCGCTTCAGGTAGTCGCCGTCGAGGGCAACGAACGCCGAATACCGCGATCGCATGAGCGCCTCGGCGGTTGGGGCGACCCGCTCGCCCCGGTGCACGAGCCCGCAGCACCGCCCATACGGGTCACCGCTCAGGCACGGGCACCGGTCGGTATCGTCGATCTTCACGCGACCAGTCTGCCCGAGCCGCGCGGCGGGCACCGCGAGCCCGGTTCGCTCACTCGTCCGCCGTGTACTCGGCCCAGTCGAAGCTCTCGCCCTCGGCGCGCGCATTCAGCGAGTACGCGATTTCGCCGTCGATCGCTTCACGAATGACGTCGGCATGGCCCACGTGGCGAGCGACCTCGGCGATGAGGTGGTTGCACACCCACCGGGCGTTCCACGACTCGAGATCGTCGGGGAACCACGGGGCGTCGGGCACGGGAACGCGCGCGTCAAGGTCGGCCGCCTCGATGATGGGACGGATTCGCGAGGCCGCCCGATCGTAGATCTCGAGGATCTGGTCGAGCGCGAGGTCGGGCACCTCTTGACCCGAGTACATTCCGTCGCCGAGCCCGAGCTCGTCACCCAGCACCGCGAGTTCGTTCCAGCCGACATCGGCGGGCGCCACGCGCACGCGCTCGAGCCACCCCGCGAGCACCTGCGCAACGTGCGTGAGGAGCCCGGAGATCGACAGCGAGCTCGGGAGCGGCGCCTGACGCGCCTGCCCGTCGGTCAGGTCGAGCGCCGCAAGGCGCAACTGCGCCGCTTGCTGCTCGAGGAACGACGCGAGGGCGTCGTGCTCGGTCGTGACTTCAGGTGCGAGGAACCCCATGGTGACTCCGTTCGACGTGCGACCGGTTGCCCGGGGAGCCGGATGCTCCCCGCCGTTCGCGTGTGCCTCCAGTGTCGGACCGCATGCGGACACATTCCGTCCGCATCGGCCAGCTTCGCCCAGTCAAGGAGTTGTGCTCCACGGCGAACACGACCAACGGGGTGAGGCGGCGCTACTCCCCAGTATGCGCCGCCTCAAGTTTCCTGCGAGAAGGAAACAGGACGATGGTAGGTCCTCGCGGGTGGGCATCGGCCGTAGGGACCGTCAGGGTGCACGAACGAGCCGCTCAACATTCCCGCACGACGACGCTCGCGTTCAAATCACCAGATCACTGCACGTTTCCGCGATCAGTCGTACCGGGTTTCGGCTCGGATGTTGGGGTGAAGCGGCGACATCGAAGGTTCACCCCCGGTGACGCGGATGGGGTACGTGGCATGAGATTTGGCCAGCTCTTGGCCAGACCCTGGCCACATCACGCCGCCCAGCGACGTGTCCGCCCGGCCTCGATCCGGCGCCGGATGCGCCTAGCGAGGACGCGTCGAGTTCGATGCTCTCTGAAGTTGGCACGACGGCCTGCTTGACCCCGCCCCTACGTCATCGTTCTCACTGGATGCATGAAGCTCGTTCCAGTTGCGTACCTCGCGTCCTATCTGCTGTCCCTGCTGGGGAACTCGATCGCGGGGATCGCGCTGCCGCTGATCGTGTTGCAGGTCACGGGCAGCGCGCTCGGCGCGGGGACGGTCGCGGCGGCGACCGCGATCCCGGCGGTGCTCGCCGGCCTGCTGATGGGCGTGGTGATCGACCGGATCAACCGGCGCACGTCATCGGTCGTGACCGATCTTGTGTCGGCCGCGTCGGTCGCAGCTCTGCCGCTGGTCGACCTGCTCTCCGGACTGAGCCTGGGCTGGTTCGTCCTGTTCGGCATCATCGGCTCCCTCGGCGACGTGCCTGGCATGACCGCGAGGGACGCGCTGCTGCCGGCGATCGTTCGGCACGGCGGGATCGCGTCGGAGCGGCTCATGGGCATCCGGGAGGCACTGGGCGCAGTCGCCCTCCTGCTCGGACCTGCGGCGGCGGGGACGCTCATGGTGCTGTTCGACGGGTCCACGGTGTTGTGGATCACCGCGGCCACCTCACTGGCCGCCGCCCTGCTGACACTGCTCATCCCGCACCACGTCGGTGCGATCGTCGCAGCGGACGGCGCGGCAGTGGGCAGGACCGGAAGCGGGTGGGGGCAGCTCCGCGACGGGTGGCGGGTGCTGTTCCGCAGTCGGTTCCTGGTCATGACGACCACGCTCAGCCTCGCCTCGGTCATCGTGCTCGCCTCGCTACAAGGGCTCATCCTGCCGGTCTATTTCACGCTCGTCGAGCAACCTGGAATGCTCGGCTTCGTCCTCACCGCCCTCGCCGCGGGAATGCTCATCGGCGGCACGCTCTACGCCGTCGCAGGCACGCGCGGCCGCCGGCGGGCTTGGTTCCTTGCCGGGTTGATCGGTAGCACGCTCGGCTTCGGGATCATCGCCGCCCTGCCGTCGGTGTGGCTTGTGTTCGCGGGTGCGTTCGTCGTGGGGCTCTCCAGCGGGCTGTTCGGAAGCCTTATGGGCGTGCTCATGATCGAGCGCATTCCCGAGCACATGCGCGGGCGGATCATGGGGACGCAGAACGCGATCATGACCGCCGCCCCACCGATCGGGATCGTCGCGGCCGCGGTCCTCACCGAATATGCAGGGGTGAACGCCGCCGCGGTTGCACTCGCCGCAGTGTGGCTCGTCGCCCTGGTCCTCGGTCTCGCCTCGCCCTCGCTGCGTAATCTGGAGCCGAACGCGGTGCAGGCGGAGAGCGACGTGACGGTGGTGGTCGAGGGTGCATAGCGGCCAGCTGGCTCGACTCGCCGGAGTGACGGTCCGCGCGCTCCGGCACTACCACCAGGTCGGTGTCCTTGCCGAGCCCGACCGTCGCAGCAACGGCTACCGAGAGTACGACGTGCACGACCTGATCCGCGTCCTGCGGATCAAGCGCCTGGCCTCACTCGGCATACCGCTGCATCGGATGCCGGACCTCCTCGATGACACCAAGAATGACGCCGGGGAACTGCTGGACGAGCTGGACGCGGAACTGGCGACGCGGATCGAACACCTTGCGAGGCAACGCGACATCATCGCCCGCATCCGCGATAGCGACGCGGCGCCCGACCTCCCGCCCGAGCTGGCTCCGTTTCTCGCGGGGTTCGCAGCCGGCCTCTCCCCGGAGCTGGCGAAGTTCGACCGTGACCAAGCCGTGCTTCTGGCACACCTCGCCGGCGAGGACCAGCTGCCGCACATCACCCGCTTCTACAAACGACTCAGCAATCCCGACCTCGCGTCAGCGGTGGCAGACATCTCCGAGAGGTTCGGGCGGCTCGGCCCCGACAGCACAGAGCAGGACATCGCCGAGCTGATCGACAGCGTCGCGATCAACTTCACCTCCGTCATCGAGGAGCTTGCAGCATCCGATCCACCTCTTGATATCAGCGCGACGGCAGACATCTTCGCGGAGTACGCGACCGACCTGCTCAACGAGCAACAACGACGAACGCTCGAAAAACTTGAGCGCCGGCTCAACGAGTCTCGAGCAACGTAAGGACAACGTCCATTCAGGTGCGAGACTGCGAACCATCAGAGCCCGCAGTGCCGTGGCATTCTCACACCGAGGGGCCGCGCAGCGCTCCGGAGAAACGAAAAGGCCCCGCCTCCCCT
This sequence comes from Pseudoclavibacter endophyticus, assembly GCF_008831085.1. NCBI lineage: Bacteria > Bacillati > Actinomycetota > Actinomycetes > Micrococcales > Microbacteriaceae > Pseudoclavibacter > Pseudoclavibacter endophyticus. The sequence continues at coordinate 1,416,468 of NZ_WBJY01000001.1, read as the reverse complement.
ACTCGCAGTAGGGAAGGCGGGGCCTTGACCGTCACGTTGCCGCTGGTGGAGATGGGGGGAGTCTCCATCACGGGCGGACAACCCTTCAATTACGGGGCTCAGCGGCCATTGCGTGCCTTGCATGTGCCATAAGCGGAATATAGGCGACTGTGCTAGCGGTGACATTATGGGTGTCGCTTCGGTCGGGCTTGTGCCATAGCCGCACCGGCCCTCGGGGTGGCGTGCGCCGGGCGCACCGCGTCATCGCGGCATCCGGTATGTCTTGCCGTCCAGGCCGGTGACCTCGCGCATGTCCGGCACGTCAGAGTCGGGACGGTAGGCCACGAGGCGCGGGCGTCCGTCGACGCGCTGAGCGACGAGGTTGATCTTGCCCGCGGCCTCGAGCTTGTATGCGGCGCGCCGGATAGCGTTCTGCTCGGCATGGGTGTGCGAGGGGTGCGTGACCGCGACAGCCTCGTGCTCGGCGAGCGTGTCGAGAATCGCGCGTTGCCATCGTCCTGGGCCTCGTGACATGCCACTCCTAAGTGTTGTGCTGCCCCAGCGTATCCCAGCACAACACTTAGACGGCTGGAAGGCGGCAATGGGGGTCGCTAACCGCTATCCCCTACTGGCAGGCGTCCAGTGCCCACCCCAGCGGGCCAGGTGACACATATGGCTCGACGTGCGGGCAACGCGCCCTAGGTGGTGCTGCCTCGATGCGCTGCGACGCGGCAGGCAGTAGAGCAGAATCGTGCACCGCGGCGAGCATGGAAGCGCTTCCCGCAACGCTCGCACTCGGTGCCCGGCTCGCCGTTCTGTAACGCTTCTACTCGTTTCCGAAACTGGCGCAATGCTGTCTCATGCGCTCGGAGTGCGGGCACGATATCGGGCTCAGCTACGAGCGCTTCGACATACTCGGGCGGCATGATCTCGAACACATCGCCCATGCCCGCAGCCTGACCTAGATGCCCGTCCACCTGCAGCGTGCTCCACTCCGTGGGCTTCATCTTGATCTTCCGCTTGACCATGTAACGAGTATACCCGTTACATCCCCAGCGACGCCGTGCACGCGCGCGACCCCCTCCACCCACTGGCGACGGCCCGGGGAGAGAGGCGGAAGGCCAGCGGGGACCCTGCCGCTATCGCCGCGTCGATGTTGAGGGCTCCCCACCTCACGCGCGTCGGGACCGGCCGACGACCTCGCAGCAACTGGCGAAATTCGCCAGTCCCGCTCCACGCGCGTACGGACCGGCTATCGTCCCGACATGACCCCTGAACCCCAACCGCTGCCCGAAGAGATTTCAGCGGTGTTGCAGTTCCTCGGCCGAACGCGCGCCGGGTACGGATACCTACCGCGCCGCGAGATTGCCAAGATCAAGGCCAGCATGATGAATCAATGGAGCCGCTGGCACCCACTCACCCCCGAGGCGCTCGAACGCGGATGCCTCGACGCAGGCTTCCGCCCCGATGAGGCGAGCAAGATCGCCGGCTACCTCACCCGGCGCCACAACGGGCACAGATTAGTGCCGAGCGAGAGCCGCGACTTCCGGTTTTCCAAGCTCGAGCCCGCCACTCGCACTGTGCACGTGCAGAGGACACCCAAACACTCGCAAGAGTGGTGACCGTCAAACCTTCTCGTTCATTGCGAGAAGGTGCGGCGGTCGATCTCGTGCGCGACGCGGCCCACCGCGGTCACACGTCTGTTCCGTCGAAAGGCATGTCCGGAATCCGGTAACCCGCCTCCACGGGATCAATCCCGGACGCCTCCAGGACCGCCACGCCCTGCTCATACAGGACCATCCACTCATCCCAACGCGCCCGCCGAGCCTCGATCGGCAGGGACAAGTCGTCCACGAAATCGGGCAGCGCGGGCGTCACGCCCGCAGGATCACGGCGACGGCGCCTCACGACCGACCACCCCACTGGACCCCGCGAATCACATTCCCCACGGGCCCAACCCGCGACCCACCACGAGCCGCATCTGACTTCCCAGCCGACTCAATGCCGCGCCGCGCCCGCTCGGCCCAATACCCGCGCCGTTCCAACTCATCCCACAGTCGGGTCAACGGCGAAGGGCGCTCCACCCCGCTGTTCCGCCGCCTCACGATCGTCGCCCCGTGTAGACACCACGCACGCCACGCGAGGCCGGGAGATCGTCCTCAGCGAGCGCCGGCACGCCCAACGTCGCCAGCAGCCTCGCCAGCGCGAGCTGCTGCTGTCGAATCTCGGCGATGCCCGGATGCAGCCGCACCCCCTGCGACGAATCGATCATCGTCCCATCGCTGTCGACCTGCTTGCGAAGCCGAGCAATCATGTCCCGAACTCGAGCGGCTTCTTCAAGCTGCGCAAGCTCATGTTCTGCGAGCTCGAACTCGCTCGTTATCGAGTCCCACAACTTTCGACCGGGCGCCCCAAGTTTCACGGGTGCCTTCGTTCTATTCGTCACAGTCATTTCCTTTCAATTCGAAGCCCCTAAAGGGCCGTTCGTTTCGAGCTCGGAGAGAGAGCGGCCCTTGCCGCCGGGGATGGCCCCGAGGGGGCGGGGGGCGGGGGTGGTGCCCCTCCCCCCGCTGGACTCATCGGCGGCGTCGGTAGAGGTCTCGGCCGCGTTGCTGGGCATCGGTTGGTGCAGGTTCGTCGGCCTGCTGGTCCGGTGCGGTGCCGTGTCGTTTCTTGTAGAGGTCACGGCCTGCTCGGAGCGCTTCGCTCTCCTGAGCGCGTTCGCGTGGTTGCCGGTAGCGGTCTCGTCCTGCCTGCTGGTTGCCGCGCACGATGTCGTTGCTCATCGGAGTGCTGCCTTTCGAGCGACCGGCGGAAGCTCGGCGCGGATGCTGTCGGTGTCGACAGGCTGCGGGAGTCCACGGCCCGCGAAGTACTCGTCGTGTGCGTCGAGTGCGTCGTGCACGTTGTTGCTCGTCATGCGGTTGATGAGGTCAGCGAGCTGCTCGGTCTGTTCGATGGTGGGTACCCAAGCCTGGTTCTCGCGGGCGAGCCAGCGCAGGTAGGCGTGGCGGTCGCCGGTCGGCCAGGTGTCGCGTGGTGCGCGCTTCCATGCCGACGCGATCGGGCCAACCTCGAGCCAGTCGAAGTACGGTTCGACGCTGCGGTGCCGAGCGATGTTGCGAGTGGGGAGACGGCGGTACCGGGCCGTGACCTCCCCCTCATGGGCGAGGGGGTCCCGCATGTGGCCGTACAGAAAGTAGGCCCCCTCCCGTCCGGCGAAGCTGTCGGGGAGTCCGGTGGTCATGCCGATGATGTCGTGCTGTGCCTGGCGGATCTCGTCGTAGACGGCGAGGGCCTCGTCAAGGTCGAGCCATGCGGTGGCTTGCTGTCCGCCAGCGCGCAGAGCGGCGTCAGCCGATGTGACCGTGCCGAGGGTCGCGTCGAGGTCGTGCACGTGGGCGGTGAGCGCCTGCAACTGCTGGTCGAGGTAGGTCAGGCCGGGCGTGGTGTCTTCGGGTTCAAAGCTGCTGCGGCGGTCGCGAGCGCTCACCCGCTCGTTGGTGACGCGGCTACGTAGCTCCGACCAGATCGCTGCATCGGCTTGGGCCGCTTGCAGGTCTCGGGCGGCGTTGAATACCTCGTCGATGCTGGCGGCCCCGTAGAAGGCGCTGTCGAGCTTGGTGCGTGCGTCGGCGAGTGTCTGCTCGAGCTGCTGCCCGTATGGGGTGAGGTCGGCCGCGAGGCCCTTGAGGCGGTCGCGCTGCGGGCCGGGGTCGACGTAGCTTTCGATGTGCTCGAGGGCTTCCTGCCGGATCGCGCCGCGGGTGATGGTCATGGTCATGGGGTTTTCACCTTTCGTGAATGCTGATTGTTTGATGGGCCTGGAATTGGTTAGCGGTTATCTGGTTATGCGGCCTCGCCTTCTTCCCGGTACGGTTTCGCCCAGTCGCGCCCGGCCCAGTAGCCGGCGCCGGGTTTCGCCCGCCTGGCGTAGGCACCGCAGGGTGCGCGGGCGGGGCATCGGCGGCAGATTCCCGCGAGCACCGCGGGCGGGTCGTCCGCGACGAAGCGGTCGTCACCGGCACACGCTGGCCGGGTGACTGCGAGCGCTTCCTGTAGCGCCGCCCACTCTCGCTCGGCTTTCCGGGGGGCACTCATTCGGTGTCCTCGTAATTGAGATGGTCGTAGGCGTCGTGCCATTCCTCGGGGCAGTCGGGCCACTTCTCCGAATGTTTAAACGTCTCCAGGCAGGGAACGCAGACATTTGCGCCCGTGTCGAGTGTGAGGAATGCGCCCTCGGGGGCGAGTACGCGAGGGCAATTCGCGCATTGAATTGTCGGCCAGGGATAGATCGTCTCATTCATGCGGGCGGTTTCCTTTCTGCTATCTCGTGGTCGTCGGCGACGTCGTGCAGCAGATCGGCGAGGAACCGAAGATGCTCAGCACTGACGACGAGGTAGCGCTTGGCGCACCGGATCATCACGGCGGGCTCGGGTTCGTGGCCCCGTGGCGCCCACGAGCGGGGCTGCACGGTGGGCGGCTTCATATTGGTCATCGTCATGCTCCGATCGCGCGCAGTTCGGGGGTACCGGGCAGGGGTGGCGGCGTGGAGCGCAGGGCCTTGAAGCAGGCTTCGCAAAAACCGCGCTCGACGCTGATGGGCGCCATGAGTGGCCGGCTGCACGCCTGGCACCCCCGGCCGTCGTCCCCGCCCACGGGTGGTTCCCGGTTCCCGACATGGGGGTTGGGAACAACGGAACCACCAGTTCCGGGTGTACCTGCAACGTGACCGTTGGGGGTGGTTCCCGGTTCCGGACATGGGGGTTGGGAACCGGGAACCACAAGTTCCGGCGGTTCCGCGTGGTTCCGGGAACCACCACTAGCGCGGAGCCTCCACGCTTCGAGTACGTCGACCCGACGGGCAGAAATTCGCTGCGCTGCATCGTTCGCGCTTCGCGCTGGCGGGTCGAGCGCGTCAATCAGCGCGATGATGTCGTCAAGGCTCTTGCCGGTCGTTCCCTGCGGCGCTTGGGGCCGCTCGCCAGGTTCCGGCGCATAGAAATCCCACCTGAGCATGTCCGAGTTGTCTTTCCTCGGTGTGAGCACGAACTTCGCCGCTAGCGGTTCCGCGTCTTTCCCGTCCCGATGCCTACGAAGGCCACCCTCACGATCCTTCGCAATCAGCAATTCAGCACGCCCACCTTTACCGGGCGCGAACCGGTCAATAATCCGGCAACGCAAGTACGCGCCACCGATAACCCGCTTTTTCGCAGCGGTGCCTCCCGCGCCGTAGTCGCGGCTTGCCGAGTTCTTTGCCTCGTGGTCGACGGCGACAACACTCGCACCGAGTTTCACGAACGGTTTCAATGCCGCGGAATGTACTCGAGTGAAGTCGTCAGCCGAATTACTCGACGCGCCGTAGATCGGGAGTAGTTCGCCTATTGAATCGAGACCGACGAATGTCGGGTTCCAGCTATGGGCATCTTTCACGACCTGTTGCATTTCGTCGGCGTCACCCGGTGACGTCAGGCGAAAACGCGATTGGTCCGTGATGACATCGCGTTCCGCTCCGAGAGCGAGCAAGCGGGCGGCGATCGAGGCAGCGCCGTTGTGGTCGATGTCGACGAAAATGGCTCGCCCGCCACCGTGTAGATGCTCGGTGAGCGCCGCGAGGACAACCCAAGTCTTACCGGACTCTGGGTCACCGAAAACGGTGTTCAATGTCCCGGGGTAGAAGAGGCCGATGCCGTCGGAGCACAGTCCGATCGTTGGGGTGGGCGGTTCCGGTACGCCGTCGCGGAGCAGTGCCGCGAGGTCGGCGTACAGATCGTCTGGTGGGGTCATCGGGTCGAATCTCCAATCCTGCGGCGGGTGCCGCGTTACGGGTTATGCCGCGCGCTGGCGCGGCGTGGTCGCGGCCTCAAGTGCCGCCGTGAAGTCGTCGGTCTCGTTCGCGTGCTCCGGCCACCGGGCGGCGGCAGCATCGAGGCGGCGACGGACCATGTCCGGGTAGTCGCGCGCGCCGGGGCAGTACGCGAGCTCGTACCACCGGGCCGCCTCGTCCTCTGCCCGCTGTAGCCGCCCCGCGAGCGAGTAGCGGCCCGCGTTCCACCCGGCCCACCACCACGCGGCGAGTGCTGGGTGCAGGTCGGCGATCTCGAGGCTGCCGTCGAGCAGCCCCGTGAGGGCGCGGTCGAGTTCACTTCCGACCGACGCCCCCACGAGACGCCGGGTCATGCGATCCGCCTCCGTTCGCGGCCAGTCGCCTTCCGGTGCGGTGACGCCGTGGGCGACGCGGGCCGTGGCACCGGTTCCCCCGCGGCGGTGAATGCCAGCGACTCGGCAAGCTGCCGCGCGTCGTCGCGGTCAAGCTCGAGGGCGAGCCCGACCGACTCGAGGTCGAGGCGCACGCCCGTCGAGGTCGACACGATCGTCCACCCCACGGGCTTCAGCAGCTTGATGCGCTCGGGCGACTCGAAGATGCTCACGACCACACCTCGCTTTCGCGCGGCGGTGCAGGGGCATCGCTCGAGGTCGTGACCGTCGCCATGATCTGCGCGAACACGGCGTCGACATCGACGTAGTTGCCGAGCCACGGGGAAGCGAAGGAGTACCCCGGCCCGGCCTTGCGGCGGCGCCACAGGTCCGGAGACACCTGCGGTGTAGGGCCGAGACGTCGGTAACGCTCAGTGACACGCAAAGCGTCGACGCGCTCGAGGTCAGTCGATCCCTGCAAGTGCCAGACGATGATCTTCTTCGTCTGCGGCACTCGCGCGAGGGCGAAGTAGTAGCGGGCGAGCCGCCCCGCCTCGTTATCCGCGTCGACGATCACCGAGCGCGTGGCCTCGCGTTCTTCGATTTCGTACCCGCTGTAGAACGGCCTGATGATCACAGTCCACCTCCCGCGCCGTGGGTGTCGGGCTCGCATGCCGTCGTGGCCGGGCGGCGGAGCGTCACCGATTCGGGTGGGGTGAGGCGCCGCATGACTTCGGCCGGCCCGAAGTCGAACAGGTCTCCGATAACGAGCAGGTCGGTCGCGGTGAGCTTCTGCACGAGGCGCGCAAGGGCCGCGTCGTTGGCTTCGCGCGGCGGGGTCCCGTTCAGGTCGTCGGCAATGGCCGCGGCCTCGGAGAGCGCGTGCGCAACGCCGCGCGCCTCGACCGGGTTCAACGAGTCGTGCGCGATCGCCTCGACTTCCCACCGGGTCGTGCCCTCGTTGAACGCGACGGTGATGCCCCAGTAGGCCATGCCGCGCGTCGGTCGGGCCTCGTGCGGATCATGAATCGTCGCGATCGCCGGGCCGTCAAGACTCGAGGCGTGCGGGAACCACTCGCCGAATCCGGGACACCCGGTCACGTCGCATCGGCGAGCTTCGCCCGTCCACGCGTCGACGTAGAACCGGGTGCCGTCGTCGTCGAGGGTCCACTCGTCGGGCGTGATGTTGCCCGCCCGCAGGTCAGCGACGATGGCGTACGCGGCTGCGCGCGCCTCGCTGGCGGCCGCGTACGGGGCGGTCGTCACGAAGAACGTCGTGAAGGTGATGACGCCCGTGGTGGGGTCGAAGTGCGCCGTGAACTTCGGCATGCGCCACGTGCCCGATTCCTTGTCGATGCTGATGTCGATCGGCATGGGCTCGTGAAACTCGACGATGTAGTTCGGTGTGCGGTTGTCGGTCGGGGCTGGGATAATGGACTCGGTCATCTGGGTAACTCCTTTGATCTGGGGTTGGATGCGACGCCCTCGGGGGCATATGGCGCTGGCACGCCGCTCCCGGGGGCCTCGTCTGTTTCATCGGGTGGGCAGAGCAGCAGCGCGACGAGCGCGCCACCGAGCAGCAGCAACGCCAGCAGCGCGTGCGCGGCGAGGATGTCGAGCACGCGCTACGCCGTCGGCTCGGGGATCGGCCAGCCGAGCCGCTCGAGCTCTGCACGCGGGATGCGCACCGACCGGCCGACGCGGATAGTCGCCAACGTGCCGTCGTAGGTCATCGCGTAGATGCTGTTCTGGTGGACGCCGAGCGCCTGGGCGATCGCCTTGATTGGGAACGCTGCCTGGCGTACGCCCGTCGTGAGAGTGGTCATGTTGCTCTCCTTTCGTTGTGGTGATCCCTCCGCGGTTGCGGAGGGTGTTTCGTTGCCGCCGACACGGCTCAGCTCGGCAACGCCCCTAGGGCGCTTCCGGGCGGTGCTGGCCGCACTGGCGGGTCGTGTGGAGTTCTCAAGTTGCGTACGGCCCCGCGGGCTCGGTCTCCCTCACTCACGGGCCGTCCTGCCGTGTGTCGCGGTTTCAACTGCGACACCGGCGATTATACGCATCCATGTCGGAGTTACAACCGCGCCACTCTGCTCCGGCGTGTCGTGGTTGCAACTATGCTGGCCAAATGCCCGTCACTCTCCCTGCGCCCTGGCAATTCGTCGGCAGCGTGCTCGCACCCGACGAGCTGCACCGTCTCGAGTCGATCCCCGGTAGTAGTCACATTGACGATCCCCGTCAATGGGCCGTCGTCCGCAACGACGAGACCGGACGCACGTTCTTGCTTCGCGTGCAGCTGGGCACCGAGATCGCCGAAGTTGCTGGTCAGACGGTGCCCGTCCGGATCGTGACGAGCATCGTCGTGCCCGACGCTGACGGCCGCGAGGTCACTGGCAGCGACCTGCGGAGCCTCCCGGTAAAAGCAATATCAGCGGAACTGACACGCGAGAGCGTCGAGTACGGGATGCGCAAGATGTCGCGGTGGCTGCGCCGCAGGCATCACGAACGCAACGAACTGCCAGCGCTGGATAATCGCGCTGGAATGACTGACGACGAGTTTTTCGCGGCCGTCGCGGAGCATTGGCTGAACGCGCACGACGCGGGCGATCCGTCGCCCGTTGATCGGGTCGTGGAGGCTTCCGGCGCGAGCAAGCGCACGGCGCAACGATGGGCGGCAGAGGCACGGCGCCGCGGGTACATCCCAATTAGTGCGACGGGGAAGTCTGGGCGGCGTCCGAAGCGGGGTTAGCTCTCCGACCGGCGCATGATATCGGCGAGCCGCGCCGCATCCGAGTGCTGATACACACCGGCCGTCTTGTCGTCGGAGTGGCCACCGAAGCGGCGCATGTCCTCGGCCGTTGCACCTGCACGCGCGAACCGCGTCAATGCCGAGTGCCGGAAGTCGTGCAGGCGGACGCCCGCGGGCACCGGCACGCCCTTCGCACGGGCAGCCTCGACCGCGGCAGCGAAACGCCGGTCCCACACCGACCGCGAGATCGGCCGCGACGAGTCCCGCGGTGAAGGGAACAGCAGACCGCCCTCGACGGCCTCGTGCAGCTGCGGCGCGAGCCAGCCGGGCACCGGCACCACCCGCTCGCCCGCTCGCGACTTCGTTGGCGCGAGCCCGCTCGGGCCCTTCGCGGTCGCCTGCTGCGTGATGTGCAGGAACGTCGTGCCGTCGTGCTCGGAGAGAGCATCGGCGGTCAGCCCGAGCGCTTCACCTTCGCGCAGGCCGGCCCAGCCCGCGAGCAGCGGCACGAGATGCAGGGGCGCGGGCAGCTCGGCCGCGATCGCCTGCATGATGTCGTCGGGCACGACTATGCCGCGCTCCCCCGTCGAGCGCTTCGACGCGCGCTGTTTCGACGGCACGGTGCACGGTGACTCGGTGATGACGCCACGCCCGACGGCGTACCGCATGACCGCGGCCAGCGTGTCGTAGGCAAGCGCCGCGACATGACGGCTCTCGGCGTCACGGACCTTGAACCAGTCGGCAACCGCTTCGGGCGTCACATCGACCACGCGCACGGTGCCGAACGCGGGCAGCACCGACGCGGCCAGGCGTGACCTGTAGGTGACGAGCGACCCGTGCGCCAGCCCCTCAGCGCGCTTCACCTCGAGCCACTGCTCCGAGAGCTCGGCGACGGTGACGGCCTCCACGGCAGCGCGCTCGGCGGTAGCCTCGGCCTCGGCCTTGAGGTCGTCGGGGTGCCGCCACGTACCCGCGTCGATCGCGGCGTTGTGGCGGCGGAGAGCAGCCTGAGCGGGCGCCTTCGTCGCGAACGTGTGCGGTGCCGGGTAGTAGACGGGCGGCAGCGAGCCCGGCACCTTGAACCGTAGTTGGTACCGGCCGCTCGGTAGCTTCCGGATCGTGCCGTTGTGCTCGCGCCGCACCTTCCCCGCCATGCCATTAGCGTGCCATAACAACGGGCGACACGCCGTGAAACGAGGGTAAAACCTGGGAACCTGGGAGACTGCCGCCAGACAGAAAACTGCCCTACTTCCCAGTCGGGAGTAGGGCAGTCGGGGTACGTCACGTTGCCGCTGGTGGAGATGGGGGGAATCGAACCCCCGTCCACTGCCGGAAGACTGCGCATTCTCCGGGTGCAGCCTCACTGATGTTCTACTCGGCTCCGACGTGAGGGTGAGGCACCTTCGTCGACAAGCCCAGTCTCAGAAAAAGTCCCGCGCGGCCCTGAGACACAGCCGCGCAGCAAGCGCTCAAATTGACGCCGGTGATCGGAGCGAGCGCAACTCCGGACCGACGGACTTCAGGCTCGCTTAAGCAGCGAGGGCGAAGTCGGTGCGCTTAGCGTTGGCACCTATTAGTTGCGAGGGGCGTTAACGAGATAACCCCGCATCCTCGACCCGCTTCACGCAGAGTAACGAACAGTGTCGAAACCGATCATCCCCGTCTACCGCCACACGCACGGGGCGCGGGCAGTTGCGTGCAGCAACGTGACGCTGTTGAGTTGTCAATGCCGCGCTTGCGGCAGCACATCAGGATATCGTCCCGCCGCCGCCGAAGCAAGGGGTGGCAGGTTCGAGATCACCGGAACCGCGTCACCTTCGTGATGCGCGGGTGTGGCAGACTTCGCCCGCGCTGCGACTCCTCGAGCGACGCTTGCGAGTGGGGACGACGTTCGATCAACACTGGAGGGGCACCTGTGAGCGACGGCTTCGCGCCGGGCAACCGCATCCGCGACATCAACCCGGATGGTTCGAGCGCCGAGGATGCGTGGGCGGCCGAACACGGCGGTCCGGCCGAGTCCGCCCGTGGCGACGCCCAGTCGGGGTCGCCCGCCCGCCTGACCGCGGGGCGGGGAAGGCGATTCGTCAGCAGCACGACGGGCGCCCCCACGCTCGACGCCGCGACGGCCGCACAGACCGCGCCGCCTGCCCCGATTCCATTCGACTGGGACTCCGCCGAGGCGCGGGCCGAGCAATACGACGCGAAGAAGGCGCCTCGGAAGGGGAAGAGGGCCGAGCGGGCATATCGACAGCTCCTGGAAGAGCGGCGCCGCGCCGAGGCCGAGCGCTCGGCGGTCGAGGCCAACCGCGAGGCCAAAGGGGTCGCCGGCTTCCGCGATGCCAGTCGGCACGGCTCCCACGTGGCCATGTCGAACCCGGAGTACACCCCCTCGAAGATGTACGAGGCGTCGGACCCGACCCCTCCGGAGCGCGGCAAGCGCTGGTACACGCGACTCGTCATCATCATTCCCGTCGTCGTCGTGCTCGTGGCCGGCCTCGTCGCGGGCATCGGCTTGCCCGCCCTCGCGCAGGCGCGGGCGACTGCCGAGGCCAACGAGGCCGCGCGCCAGTTCACCACGGAGCTCGCCGCCTTCGAAGCGGCGTGGACCAGCGAGAACCTCCAGGCGCTTCTCGGCCCGCTCCCCCACGCCGGCATCGAGGAATCTGCCGATGCCCTGCAGCAGCCCCCTGAGGCGCAGGAGGCATTCGGTACCGAATGCGGAGCGGTGCTCGCGGATGCCACCCGGGCGGCGACGGCCATGACGGACAACCCGCCGCCAACGCTCGCCGTGCTTCCCTCGGCCAGTTTCAGCGCGGCCTACCGCGACGCGCAGCAGCGGGATGGCGAGTTCGCCGCCCTGCGGCAGACGGCACAGACACTCCTCGGCGCGCTCAGCAACACGATCGCGCCGATCGCGGCGTTCTGCACCAACTTTCAAGCCGGAGTCACGATCGAGAATCATGCATCGGCGCGCGACCTCGCCGAACTCGAGCCGTTGCGAACCGTCGCGCCGGGCGGCGTCATCACGATCGACAATGTGCAGGCCACCTGCGATGACCCGCTCGGCTGCGTCGACTACGCCAACGAGGAACAACGGCGGAAGTACGCCGCCACGTGGCGTTCGATTCAGGAGGAGCGGATGGAGTCGCTCATCGCCCACTATCGGGACGCGTGCTGGCTCGACGTTCTGAAGCCGTATTGCACGCTCATGTCCGACGCCTGGAACGAGGCGAAGAGCGGTGTGACGGCCGCGGCGAACGCGATGGAGCAGCTCCAGGTGTCGGACGAGCCTGGTCAGCCGCCGTTCCCTCGCCTCGCCGAGGCGACCGCCGAAATGAACCACGTCTTCCAGGAGGTCGCCGACAAGGCGAAGCTCGAGGCCGGCAGCGTCGATCCCGAGTCACTCCTCGACGTGGAGCCGGGCTGGGAGACGCGGATGCTGATCCGTCTCGTCACCCAATACGAGACGCACCTGGCGACCGCGGTCACTGATTACGCCGCGTCGGCTTCAGCCTGACCGGGCGGCCACCCGTCAGCATCCGTGCAGCCACGCGCAGGACCGTCCCGAACTCGGCGAAGCGCCCGGCGGGTTTCCGTTCGCGTCGCGACTAGTATTGCGCCTCATGAGCGGAAACTTCAGCGGCCCGGGTTCGCCGTGGGGTCGCCCGGGCGAGGGCGAAGCGGACGGACAGCAACACGACCCCCAGGCGTGGGGTCCGCCCGGTCGACACGCGGACGGGCAGGCTCCCGAGCACGGGGGCGTCCCTGCTCAACCGTCGGACGCTCCGAACGGCGGCTCAGCGCCGTCGTGGGGCCAGGGCTCCGCAGGCGGCGGTCAACAGCCGCCTGACGCCAACTGGAACCAAGGATCGGCAGGGGCCGGCCAACAGCCCCCCGCACCGAACTGGGGCCAGGGATCGGCAGGGACCGGCCAACAGCCACCTGACGCCAACTGGAACCAAGGGTCCGCAGGCGCCGGCCAACAGCCCCCCTCACCCACCTGGGGCCAGGGGCCGGCCGCGGGCCCGAACGGCGATTGGAACAACGCGCAGGCTCCAGTGTCGGGTGCCGAGCAGACCTCGGCCGTGCCGGGCTACGAGCAGACCACGGCGATGCCCCAGCAGACTTCCGCGTACGGCCAGGACTCGTCGACCGGCTTCCATCACGACCCGGGCGCCGCGCAAGGCGCCTCCGCCGCCGGTGCCGCAGGGTACGGCGGCGCAGGCTGGCCTCCCCACCAGGGCGACCCGGCCGGCTCGCCCGCTGAGGGGCCGCGAGACGGCCAGAAGAAGCCCTGGTACAAGCGAGCGGCCATCATGATCCCCGCGATCGGCGGCGTCGTGCTGCTCATCCTGGCGGCCATCGGCATTCCGCTCGGCATCCATCTGACCAACGTGGCCAAGGGCGATCAGCTGGCCGACGACTTCACTGCGGCCCTCGAAGCGCATAACTCCACGTGGACCCAGGACGAGATCGACAAGGTCGCCAATGTGGTCGTTTCCGAGGCACTGGCCGAGAACGCCGACTTCAACTCGCAGAACTCGTCGGTGATGAGCGACTTCGAGGCGCGCTGCGAGGGCGTCGCCACCGCAGCGACCACGCTCGAAACGCTCGCGGCCTCACCCGTCCCGTCGCTCGCCGAAGAAGACGGCGCCGACGCGTCGGCGAAGTACCAGGAGGCGCTCGAGACGAGCAATGGCCTCGCTGAGCGACGCGCCGCCGTCGAGACCCTCACCGGCACCGGCGTCGAGGCCATGACCGCGCTCAGCGAGTTCTGCACCGTGTACCCGCAGTACAACTCGCTGCTCAACACGTACGTCGTCAACCTCACCACGACGCTCCAGGACTCCCTGACGATCGCGAACGGCAGCGACATCGAGTTCGGCAACGGCCTCTTCATCACGTGCACCTCGTCGGGCGGATGCCCCAACTACGGCACGCAGGAAGGTCGCGACGCCTACGCGAACGCGATCGATGCGACCAACACCGCCTACTACAGCGACACGGCCGAGCTGGCGGGCGCGCAGTGCTTCCTGCCAGAGCTCGAGGACGTCTGCGCGACGATGGCGAGCGAGTACCAGGCGACCGCCGACGCCTACGCCGAGGCCGCACAGTCGATGCGCACGGAGCAGCCGAACCTGACCGCCGGCGAGCGGCCGTTCCCGAACACGTTCGATCTCCTCGACGCCGCCGATCAGGCGCGCGCGGCGGCCGACAGCGCGATCGATTCGGCCTGGCAGGCGGCCGACCCGAACGCGGCGGGCGATTCAGGAACGGGATGGCAGGCACGCAGCATCAAGGGCATCCTCGCGGGGCACGAGACGGTCGTGACCGACGCGGTGGCACAGCTCGGCAGCTAACTCCCGCCACCGGCTCGCGATGGCGGCTCTCCCCCACCGGGGTGGGCCGCCATCCTCGTGATGGCGGAACGCTCACCACGAACGGGTTTGGACACCACGAACGGGTTTGGACACGGCAGCAACGACCGAAGCGAGTCGCTACTCGCCCAGGTAGCGGCGCTGCGACACGGCGCGCTCGGCTTCGCGGCGATCCTGCCGTTCGCGCAGCGCGTGGCGCTTGTCGTACTCCCGCTTTCCCTTCGCGAGCGCGAGCTCGACCTTGGCGCGCCCGTCGACGAAGTACAGCTGCAGCGGGATCAATGTGTAGCCGCCCTGCTTGACCACCTGGTCCAGCTTGCGAATCTCGTCCTTGTGCAGGAGGAGCTTGCGCTTGCGGCGGGGCGCGTGGTTGTTCCAGGTGCCCTCGAGGTACTCGGGAATGTGCACGGCGTCGAGCCAGGCCTCGCCGCGATCGATGTAGCCGTACCCGTCGACGAGCGACGCGCGGCCCTCTCGGAGCGACTTCACCTCGGTGCCTGAAAGCACGAGGCCCGCCTCGTAGGTGTCTTCGATGAGGTAGTCGTGCCGAGCCTTACGGTTCGTCGCGACGACCTTGTGGCCTCGTTCCTTCGCCATGCGCGTCCCCCTTCCCGTGCGGCGCGACCTCTCAGCCTACACGCGCGGTGCGCTCGCGCGACGACGCGGCCCCGGCCTCTCAGACGCGCAGGTAGCGGCGAATGGAGATCGAGGCCGAGGTCGCAGCCAGCAAGACGCCGATGACGAGCAGGATCGGTATGACGAGGAGCACGTCGGTCATGCCGATGAATGACGTGAACGGCATGCTCTGGGCGAGGAAACCACGCACGTAGACCTGCACGATGACCGCGAGGGCTGCCGACGCGAGCACCGCGCCAATGACCGCCGCTACGACGCCCTCGAGCACAAAGGGTGCCTGGATGAACCGGTTGGAGGCGCCGACGAGGCGCATGATGCCGAGCTCGCGACGGCGGCTGAACGCGCTGAGGCGGATGGTGGTCGACACGAGCAGGGCAGCTGCCACGAGCATGACGACCGCGATCGCGATGGCCGCGATGCTTGCACCGTTGAGCGCGTCGAACACGGGCTCGAGATACTGGCGTTGATCCGTGACCGACTCCACGCCCGGCATGCTCGACAGCGTTTGCACGAGCACCTCGGCGTCATCCGGGTCGGTGAGCGTCACCCAGAAGGCCTCGTTGAGGTAGTCGGGTTCGACGAAGTCGACGATGGGGTCGCCCGCGAACTGCTGCTGGAAGTTCGCATACGCCTCCTCCTGTGTCTCGAAGGCGATCGTCTCGACGTAGGGGGCGAGCACCTCCCCGCGCAAGGCCACGTCGATCGCTTCACGCTGCTCGTCCGTGACGGCGCCGCCGGCGCAGTTGGCGGCGGACGATAGGTCGTTGCAGAGATCGACAGCCACCTGCGCGCGTTCGAACCACTCCGATTTCATCGCCGACACCTGCAGCTGCAGGAGCACCGAGGCGCCGATGAACGTGAGCGACACGAACGTCACGAGGATCAGCGAGATCACCATTGTCGAGTTGCGGCGGATGCCCTGCCACATCTCCGCCAGTACGAGCCTCGTCATCGGGTCGTCCCCGTTTCGCCCTTGGCGCCGCGCGCCGTGCTGTCGGGAGCATCCGCATCGGTACCGGCGTCACCGTCCGGCGTGCGGAGGCCGAGGTCCCTCGCGGTGATCCGATCGGCCATCGAGTCGGCGATCGTGCGCCGCCTCGACGATTCCCGGACAGCACCCTGAACCGGTGCCTGTGCCGGCTCGACCAGCTCGGGCTGGTATACGCCGCTTCGCTCGTCGCGCACGATCGCGCCCTCGGCGAGCTCGATCACGCGAAGGCGGTGCTCGTCGACGATCGACTGGTCGTGCGTGGCCATGACGACGGTCGTGCCGTTCGCGTTGATTCGGCTGAGCAGCTTCATGATGCCCCGGCTCGTGTCTGGATCGAGGTTGCCGGTCGGCTCGTCGGCCAGCAGGATCGCCGGCCTGTTGACGACCGCGCGTGCGATGGCGACTCGCTGCTGCTCACCGCCGGATAACTCGTGCGGGAATCGGTCCTGCATGCCCGCGAGGCCGACCGTCTTGAGCACGTCGGGCACCGCCTCGGCGATGAGCCCGCGGGAGCGGCCGAGCACCTGCAGTGCGTAGGCGACGTTCTCGCGGACCGTCTTCTGCGGAAGCAGCCGGAAATCTTGGAACACCATGCCGAGGTTGCGACGGTAGTGCGGCACCTTGCTGCCGGGAATGGCCCGCAGGTCTTGCCCGAGCACGTGCACGTCGCCGCTCGAAGGCACGTCTTCACGCAGCACGAGGCGCAGCACGGTTGATTTGCCCGAGCCGCTCGGGCCGACGAGGAAGACGAACTCGCCCCGCTCGACCTCGAAGGTGAGGTCGGTGACGGCAGCGCGCTGCCCGCCGGGGAACGCCTTGGATACGCTGTCGAATCTGATCATGGCGCGACAAGCGTAGGCGCGGTGCTCCCAGTTCCCGCGCGCGACGCGCGGGGCGGATTTGGATGCTCGAGGCGCGCCTACGCGGCCTCGGCCTGCAGCTTCTTGCGCCAGCGGATACCGGCCGCGATGAACCCGTCGAGATCGCCGTCGAAGACCTTGTCGGGATTCGACGACTCGTGCTCGCTGCGCAGGTCCTTCACCATCTTGTACGGCGCGAGCACGTACGAGCGCATCTGGTCGCCCCAGCTGGCCGTGATGTTGCCGGCGAGCTCCTTCTTCTTCGCCGCCTCCTCTTCGCGGCGGATGAGGAGCAGCCTCGACTGCAGCACGCGCATGGCGGCGGCGCGGTTCTGGATCTGCGACTTCTCGTTCTGGCAGCTCACGACGATGCCGGTCGGGACGTGCGTGATTCGCACGGCCGAGTCGGTCGTGTTGACCGACTGGCCGCCGGGGCCGGACGAGCGGAAGACGTCGACCCGGATGTCGTTCTCCGGAACGTCGATCTGGTCCGTCTGCTCGATCAGCGGGACGACCTCGACGGCGGCGAAGCTCGTCTCGCGGCTCCCGGCCGAGTTGAAGGGACTCATGCGCACGAGCCGGTGCGTGCCTGCCTCGATCGAGAGCGTCCCGAAGGCGTAGGGCGCGTCGACCTCGAGCGTCGCCGACTTGATGCCGTGGTCGGCGTAGCTGGTGTCGAGCAGGCTCGTCTTGTGGCCGTGCTGCTCAGCCCACCGCACGTACATGCGCAGCAGCATCTCTGCGAAGTCGCTCGCGTCGTCGCCACCTGCTCCGGCGCGGATCGTGATGACGGCGGGCCGCTCGTCGAACTCGCCGTCGAGCAGCGTCTGCACCTCGAGCACGCCGACGGCTTTCGAAATCGAGGCGAGCTCGCGGCGCACCTCTTCCGCGGTCTCCTCGTCATCACCCTCGACCGCCATCTCGGCGAGCACCTCGATGTCGTCCAGACGCCTGTCGAGCGCTTCAAGCCGCTTGAGGTCGGCCTGCGCGTGGCTGAGCCTGCTGGTGACACCCTGCGCACGCTCGGGGTCATCCCACAGGTCGGGCGCCGATGCCTCGACTTCAAGTTCGGCGACCTGGGCGCGCAGCGCCTCCGGGTCCATGACGTCGCTGATGTCGCCGAACGTCTGGCGCAGCGCCTGGAGTTCGGCCTGGATGTCCAAGTTGATCATGATCCTCCCAGGCTACCGGGCGGGATGCGGGCGCCCGTTCCATGCTCGGCGCCACCGGTAGAATCGGGACCGCGCGGGCGTGGTGGAATTGGTAGACACGCAGGATTTAGGTTCCTGTGCTCCCGAGCGTGGGGGTTCGAGTCCCCCCGCCCGCACGGTCACCCCTCGCGGAGCCCGAGCGACGCTCGGAGGCGAGGCAGGAGCGCTTCGAACGCCCGGCGTCGATGACTGCGCGCGTCCTTCTCATCGGCCGACAGCTCGGCCGCGCTGCGGTCGTCGCCGTCGTCCGGCGCGAAGATCGGGTCGTACCCGAAGCCGCCCTCTCCCCTGACCGCGCGCAGGAGGCGACCGCGCCATTCGCCGCGCACGGCATCCGCAACGTCCGCGTCGCCCGGTGCGAACGCACTGGGCACCACCATGGCCGCTGCAGCAGTGAAGGCCGCCGTGCGGTGGGCATCCGGTACGTCGGTCAACTGCCACAGCAGCAGGTCGACGTTCGCGCGGGCGTCCTTCGCTGGGCCCGACCAGCGGGCCGAGAAGATGCCGGGGGCGCCCCCGAGCACGTCCACGCAGATGCCCGAGTCGTCGGCGATGGCCGGCAGCCCCGTGTGCTCGGCGGCCGCGCGAGCCTTGATGAGCGCGTTGGCCTCGAAGGTCACGCCGACCTCTGCCGGCTCGGGCCCGTCGTAGGCGCGCAGCTCGATTCCCTCGAGGCGCGGGCCGAGGATGCGACGAAGCTCTTCAAGCTTGTGCGCATTGTGCGAGGCCAGCACGACCGGGATCGACGCGCCTGCGGCGCGGGCATCCCCAGCGCCCGTGCTCACTCCGCCCCCGTCAGGGCCTCGCGCTGCAGTTCGGTGAGCCGCGTCGTGCCGATGAGGGCGAGGTCAAGCAGGCGATCGAGCTCGGCGCGGTCGAACGGCCGCCCCTCCGCCGTGCCCTGCACCTCGATGAAGTCGCCGGAGCCGGTCACGACGACGTTCATGTCGGTGCCCGCCTTCACATCCTCGACGTACGGCAGGTCGAGGACGGCCCTGCCGTCGACGATGCCGACCGAGATCGCCGCGACCGAATCGGAGAGCACCTCGGACTTCGGCC
Source organism: Pseudoclavibacter endophyticus (assembly GCF_008831085.1). Taxonomy (NCBI): domain Bacteria; kingdom Bacillati; phylum Actinomycetota; class Actinomycetes; order Micrococcales; family Microbacteriaceae; genus Pseudoclavibacter; species Pseudoclavibacter endophyticus. The sequence goes on along the minus strand of NZ_WBJY01000001.1, from coordinate 1,397,410 downwards.
GCACGTGGCCCGCGCCGCGAGCCCAGGCGATCGAGTCGACGAGCGCGACGTACGCGCCCGTAATGGCGGCCGTGCGCGTGCCACCGTCGGCCTGCAGCACGTCGCAGTCGAGAACGATCGTATTCTCGCCGAGCGCCTTCATATCTACGACGGCGCGCAGCGATCGCCCGATGAGGCGCGAGATCTCGTGCGTGCGGCCCCCGATCTTGCCCTTGACCGACTCGCGCGAGCCGCGCTCATTGGTGGCCCGCGGGAGCATGGCGTACTCGGCGGTCACCCAGCCCTTGCCCTGCCCGGTGAGCCATCGCGGCACCCCGGGTGTGAAGCTCGCCGTGCACAGCACGCGGGTTCGGCCGAAGGAGATGAGGGCCGAGCCCTCGGCCTGCTCGCTCCAGCCGCGCTCGATCGTGACTGGGCGGAGCTCATCGAGCTCGCGGCCGTCTGGTCGTTGGGTCGTTGTCATGGGTCCTCCGTCGTGCGGGCGGTCGGCGGTGCGGTTGCGGGCACGGATGCCGCGCCCGGCGGCAGCGTGATAGCGGCGGTCTCGAGGTGGCCGACGTGGTCGACGTCGGGCCCGAGGAAGCGGTGTGCGAGCCGCACGAACGCGTCCGTGTCGGGCCCCGTCTGGCGGTACGAATAGGTCGGCGCGGCGCCCGAACGATCGAGCAGCCCGTTCGACGCCAGTTGGCGATAGACGTCCTGGGCGGTCTCGACGTCGCTCGAGACGAGCGTGACGCCGGGCCCCATGACGTAGCCGATGACACCCTTGAGGAAGGGGTAGTGCGTGCATCCGAGCACCACCGTGTCGACGTCGGTGCCCTTGAGGGGCGCGAGGTAGCCCTCGGCGAGTCGCACGAGCTCGGGGCTCGTCGTGTCGCCCCGCTCGACGTACTCGACGAACGCGGGGCACGCGCTCGCCGTGATCTCGACGTGCGGGGCCGCCTCGAACATGTCCTGGTAGGCGTGCGAGTCGATCGTCGTGGCGGTGCCGATGACCCCGACTCTGCCGTTGCGCGTCGACGACACGGCGGCGCGGACGGCGGGGGCGATGACCTCGATGACGGGCACGTCGTAGCGCTCGCGGGCATCGCGGAGCACGGCCGCCGAGGCCGTGTTGCAGGCGATGACGAGCAGCTTGACGCCCTCGGCGACGAGCTCGTCGAGCACCTCGAGCGAATAGCGGCGCACGTCGGCGATCGGTTTCGGGCCGTAGGGGGCGTGGCGCGTGTCGCCGATGTACCGGAGCGACTCGCCGGGCAGCTGCGCCCGGATCTCCCGCGCGACCGTGAGCCCGCCGACGCCCGAGTCGAAAATGCCGATGGGTGCGTTGCTCACGAGCGACGATCCTACCGCCGGGCCCCTGTCCACCCGGCCGAGGTCGTCCCCTCACGTAGGCTTCCGGCGTGACCACCGACTTCGCCTCGACGGCACTGCTCACGGACCAGTACGAGCTCACGATGATCGACGCCGCGCTCAATGCCGGCACGGCCGATCGGGATTGCGTCTTCGAGCTCTTCGCCCGCAAGCTGCCGGCAGGCCGCCGGTACGGAGTGGTCGCCGGCGTCGGGCGGGCCCTCGAGGCGCTGCAGCGATTCCGGTTCCGCGACTCAGAGCTGGAGTTCCTGCGCGAGCGCGGCATCGTTCGCGACGAGACGCTGAGCTGGCTCGCCGACTACCGGTTCACGGGCAACATCCGCGGGTATCGCGAGGGCGAGCTCTTCTTCCCCAACTCCCCGCTGCTCGAGGTACACGCCGGATTCGCCGAGGGGGTCATCCTCGAGACCCTGCTGCTGAGCATCTACAACTACGACTCCGCGGTCGCGAGCGCGGCCTCGCGAATGGTGAGCGTGGCGCAGGGCCGCCCGCTCGCCGAGATGGGGTCGCGGCGGACGGGCGAGCACTCCGCCGTCGCCGCGTCGCGAGCCGCCTACATCGCCGGCTTCGACGCTACGAGCAATCTCGAGGCGGGCCGCACCTGGGGCGTGCCGACGATGGGAACGGCCGCGCACTCGTTCACGCTGCTGCACGACACCGAGCGCGACGCGTTCGTCGCGCAGCTCGAGACCCTCGGGGTCGGCACGACGCTCCTTGTCGACACCTACGACGTGGGCCGCGCCATCGAGCTCGCCATCGAGGTCGCTGGGCCGGGGCTCGGGGGCGTTCGGCTCGACTCGGGCGACCTGCCGACCCTCGTGGCAGAAGTGCGGGCCCACTTGGATGCCCTGGGCGCGACGTCGACGAAGATCACGGTGACGAACGACCTCGACGAGTTCGCCATCGCGGGCCTGTCGTCCGCGCCGGTCGACTCGTACGGCGTCGGCACCTCGGTCGTCACGGGCTCTGGCGCCGTGGCGTCCGGGATGGTCTACAAGCTGGTCGCCCGCCGTGACGAGGCGTCGGGCGAGTGGGTATCGGTTGCGAAGGCCTCGACGGGGAAGGTCTCGATCGGCGGCGTCAAGCATCCCGTGCGGCGTCGCGACGAGCGCGGCGTCGCGACGGCCGAACTCGTCGGCATCGGCGACGCGTCCGTCGGCGACGGCGACGACCGCGAGCTCGCCGTCGACCTCGTGACCGACGGCGTGGTCGACGAGCGCTGGCTCGGGGCCGCCGGGGTCGCCGCCGCTCGGGAGCATTGTGCAGCCGTGATCGCTGAACTCCCGCTCACGGCCCTGCGGCTGCGGGCGGGCGATCCGGCCCTCTCCACGGTCTTCGTCGACGGGGATTAAGGGTCAACGGGCAGTAAGGGCGGCGTCCCGAGACGCCTATGCGTTCATCTTCTCGAAGATGGCCTTGCACGCGGGGCACACGGGGAACCGGTCGGGGTTGGAGTTCGGCAGCCACTTCTTGCCGCAGAGCGCGCGCACCGGCTTGCCGGTCACGGCCGATTCAAGAATCTTGTCCTTCGGCACGTAGTGCGCGAACTTGTCGTGATCGCCGGGATCGCTGGTCTGTTCTTCTTCGAGCAGTTCCTCAAGCTCACGATCGAGCACCGACGTCGAGCCGCCGGTGCCAGGGCTCTCGGGGCCTGCAGGGGGAAGCGTGCTTGACATGCCGGACAGTTTACGCCCCCGCCGGGCGACCCTTTCGCTGCGCACCGTTCTCTCGGGCGACAGCCACGTCCCGGGGAGCCTCGACGGGCGCGGGCGCAACCGCTCGCTCCCTGTCACAGATCGGCGAGCGCAAGCGTGGGTCGTTCGATCGCCTTCGCAACGGTCGTGATGAACCCGCTCGCGACATCGCCGTCGCAGACGCGGTGATCAAACACGAGCGTGAGCGTCACGATCGTGCGCACCACGATCTCGCCGTCGACCACCCACGGCCGCTCGAGCATCCGCCCGATGCCGAGCATCGCCACCTCGGGATGATTGAGGATCGGCGCCGAGCCGTCGACCCCGAACCCGCCGTAGTTGTTGAGCGTGAACGTGCCGCCGCGCAACCGTTCGGAAGGGAAGATGCCATCGGCGTGGTTGCGGGCGATGTCGTCGATCGCGTCACGCAGCCCGCGCAGCGAGAGCGCCGAGGCGTCGTGGATGACGGGAACCACGAGACCGCGCGCGGTCTGCGCCGCGATACCGAGGTTCACGGCGTCATACTGCGCGACCTCACGACCGTCCGCCGAGATATTCGCGTTGAGCACGGGGTACTTCCGGAGCGCCGCGACCGCGAAGCGTCCGATGATCGCCGCCATCGAGAATCGCTCGCCCGTCTCCTCGCGCAATTGCTCTCGCAGCGCGAGCGCGCCCGTGGCATCGACCTCCAGCCAGATCGTCGCCTCGGGTACCTCGCGGCGCGATCGCGAGAGATGCTCGGAAACTGCCGCCCGCATGCCCGTGATGGGGATGCGCGTGACGCCGGCGGCGTCGTCGCGCCCGCCCAGGCCGTCGGACCACCCGCGCGCCGTCGCGGCGTCGGGGGCGGCGCCTGCCGCTTCGGCCTCCGGCGTCGCCCCGTGCGCGCCCGTGCCGCGCCCGCTCGCGCCGACGGCCGTGATCGCGGCCTGCACGTCCTCTCGGCGAACCACGCCGTCGGGAGCGGTGGGGGCGAGATGTGATGCGTCGAACCCGTTGTCGAGCGCCAGTCGGCGAACGAGCGGCGAGACGACGCGCGAACGGCGCGAGGGGTCGACGGGCGCGGGGTGTACGCCGGAACCTTCGTTCAGCGATGACACGGGCGGCGGCGCACCGGCCGCAGTGCCGCGACGCCGGAACCGCCCGCCGGCGGGGCGCGCGAGCCGCGTCGTCGCTGTCGTCGTGCCGTATCCGACGAGCACGGCACCCGAGCGACCGTGTTCGGCCGAGTCGTCGGGAGCGGGAGCGGCCGCGGGGACGAACGACGGGGCCGACGGCGATGCCTCGCCCGGCAGCGCCGAGGACGCTGCGGCGGGCTCGGCGGCCGGACCCTGCTCAGGGGCGGGGCGGTCGTCGTCGGCGACGACCGAGATCACGGGATCGCCGAGTTGGATGGTCTCGCCCACCCCGGCGTGCAGCCTCGAGACCACACCGGCGAATGGTGACGGCAGCTCGACGACCGCCTTGGCCGACTCGACCTCCACCACGGGCTGATCGATCGTGATCGTGTCGCCCTCGGCGACGAGCCAATTGACGACGCTCGCCTCGGTGAGCCCCTCACCGAGATCAGGCAGCAGAAACGACTTCATCCAGCTCACCACTCCCAGGTGTCAAGTGCCGCGAGCACGCGCTCGGCGGTCGGCAGGTAGTAGCGCTCGAGCTTCGGCGACGGGTACGGCACGTCGAAGCCGGTGATGCGCAGGATGGGCGCGGCGAGCGAGAAGAACTCGCGCTCCGTGACGCGGGCGGCCACCTCGGCCCCGTAGCCGCAGAACTGATGCGCCTCGTGAATGACGGCGGCGCGATTCGTCTTGCGCACCGACGCGCCGATCGTCTCGTCGTCGAAGGGTGACAGCGAGCGGAGATCGACGACTTCGACCGACAGACCTTCATCGGCGCCGAGATCGGCCGCCTCGATGGCGGTCGCGACCGTCGGGCCGTAGGCGAGCAGCGTCACGTCGGTCCCCTCTCGCACGACGGCGGCACGATTCGAGGGCGCCGCTTGCACGGGCAGGTCGAGATCGGCCTTCGTCCAGTACCGGCTCTTCGGCTCCAGGAACATGACCGGATCGTCGAGCGCGATCGCCTCCCGGAGCATCGAGTACGCGTCGGCGGGGTTCGAGGGGGTCATAACGGTCAGGCCGGGCGTGTGGGCCCAGTACACCTCGGAGGAGTCAGAGTGGTGCTCGACGCCGCCGATCCCACCCGCGTACGGGACCCGCACGACGATCGGCAGTCGCACCGCGCCGCGCGTACGGTTGCGCTGCTTCGCGAGGTGCGAGGTGATCTGCTCGAATGCGGGGTACGAGAACGCGTCGAACTGCATCTCGATCACGGGGCGCATCCCGTTCATCGCCATCCCGATCGCCGTGCCGACGATGCCCGCCTCGGCGAGCGGCGAATCCCACACCCGCTGATCGCCGAAGTCCCGGGCGAGACCGTCGGTGACGCGGAACACGCCGCCGAGGGGCCCGACGTCCTCGCCGAAGATCACCACGTTCGGGTCGTCTTCCAGCGAATGGCGAAGCGCCTGCCCCAGGGCCGCAGCCATCGTGACCTGGCCCGATGCCGTGCGCCCCTCGGCTGCCCGCGTTGACGGTGTGCTCATCGGGCGCCTCCGCTCCCGATCGCGGGTTCGGCACTCGCGAGCTCGGCTTCGAGGAAGGCCCGCTGCTCGAGCAACGAGGTGCGCTCGGCCGAATAGACGTGATCGAAGATCTCCAGCGGATCTAACTCCGGGGTCGCATTCATCGCATCGCGCGTGGAGGCGGCGAGATGCTCGGACTCCTCCTGCACGCGGAGGCGGTCTTCATCGCCAAAAGCCTCGCGGGCCTCCAGGAACTTTTCGAGCCGCGCGATCGGATCGCGCTCCTGCCACGACCTGCGCTCGTCGTCCTCGCGGTAGCGCGTGGGGTCGTCGGAGTTGGTGTGCGACTCGATCCGGTACGTGTAGGCCTCGACGAGCGTCGGGCCCCCGCCCGCCCGGGCATGCGCCACGGCGTCTCGCAGCACCGCGAGCATCGCCGCCGCGTCATTGCCGTCAACATAGTGCCCGGGCATGCCGTAGCCGACCGCGCGGTCGGCGAGGGTACGGGCGGCGAACTGCCGCCGCGTCGGCGTCGAGATCGCGTACTGGTTGTTCTGGATGAGGAACACGACCGGCGCATTCCACACCGAGGCGAAGTTGAACGCCTCGTGGGCGTCGCCCTCGCTCGAGGCGCCGTCGCCGAGCATCGCGAGGCACACGGTGTCTTCGCCCCGTCGCGTCGCCGCGGTCGCGAAGCCCACAGCGTGCAGCGCCTGGGTGGCGAGGGGCGTCGACTGCGGCGCCACGGCGTGCTCGTAGGGATCGAACGCCATGTGCCAGTCACCGCGGAAGAAGCTCAGGATGGACTCGGCGTTCACCCCCCGATCGAGAAGCGCGATCGTGTCGCGATAAGTCGGGAACAGCCAATCGCCCGGCAGAAGGGCGCGCGATGCGGCAATCTCGGCCGCCTCCTGGCCGAGGGCGGACGGGTAGGTGGCGAGCCGCCCCTGGCGGGTGAGTGCCGTGACCTGCGTGTCGAAGCGCCGCGCGACCGACATGCGCCGGTGCATGTCAACGAGATCGGCGATCGGGGGCAGCGCGAACCCGCCGTGAGCGTCGCCGGGCGCGAGTTCGCCGTTCGGCTCGATGAACCGGATCGGTTGCTCGGTCGGCAGCGTTGCAGTACCTGGGCGCGGGGGCACGACATCGTGGCTCATTCCCCCATTGTTCCGGGCGCCCGGGCAGCCGGAACATGCCTGCGGAACAAGTCAGTACAGGGTGATCACGTGTGCGCCCGTACGGATGACGATCGAACGTCTACCGCGTACTTTCCGTGCCGTTCGTCCGATTCCCCGACCAGTACTCGGGCCACTTCGCGCCCGGCCGCTCCCCCTCGCGCTGATCGAGCACGATGTAGGACTGCGTCGAGACGACGCCCGGGATCGTGTGGATGCCCTGCAGGATCGTGTTCCGCAGGGTCTGCTGGTCGGGCACGGCGACGTTGACGACGAAATCGACCTCGCCGGAGACCGAGAGCACGCGTTCGACGAACGGCATCTCGGCGATGCGGTCGTGAATGCGCTGCCAGTTGCTCTCTTCGATCTTGACGAACACCAGTGCCGAGAGGACGAGACCGATGGACTCGCGATCGACCGTTGCCGCGAATCCCGTGATGACGCCGTCCGCGATCAGCCGCTGCACCCGCGAGTGCGCCGCGGTGCGCGACAGATGGAGCCGCTCGGCGAGCGCCCGCACCGAGAGGCGCGCGTCGTTCGAAAGGGCGGCGATGATCGCGCGGTCGGTACGGTCGAGGGGGCGCCGGGTGCTGTTGTCGCTCATGCTCGTCGCCTCGGGATCACGCGCTCGTGGCGAATGTCATGAGGTCGCTCGACGCCGTTTCATAGCGTCGACCGCCCGCGACGATGCCCCAGGCCAGCACGCAGGCGCCGACCACGACTCCGGCTCCCAGCGCGACGAGGTGGAGCCACCACGTTTCCGTGACCAGACCGAAGATACCGGCCGTGATCGCCGGAGCGGCCGCGACGAACGCGAGGAGCCCGGTCACCGGATGCGTCCACGCCGCGGCGCCCCACGAGCTCACCGGCTGCGAGAAGGGCGAATCACCGGGGCGGGCGACCGCGTACGGGAAGATGACGCTCGTGATCGACGAGATTCCCGTGGCCGAGAGCAGCAGGCACAGGGAGACGCCGAGCACGGAAATCGCCACGAACCACTCGCCGGTGATGAGGCCCGTAACCGCAGAACCGAGTGCGACGAAGACGCTCCCGGCCCAGAGCGTTGGCAACGCCCGGCCCAATCGATCGCTGCGACCATCCATCGGTGCCGTGATGTGCAGCCAAAGGGCGGTGCTGTCGAACGCGAGGTCATTGTGCAACGCCCATCCGAAGAAGAAGCCGAGGAGCGGCACCGGCAGCAGCACGAGCACCGTTTCCGGCACGCCCGCGAGCGCGAGGGGCACAAGGGCGAGCAGCGGGACCAGCACGACGACGGTGAGCACCACGCGATACCGGGGGTCGCGCAGCCAGTACGTCACCGTCCGAGCTGCGACGGCACCAGCCGGCGTGCGGCCGAGCGCACCGATGAGGCCGAGATCGAGCTTGGCCGAGGCGGGGCGCCGACCAAGCGCGCCCTGAGCCAGCCTCGTGCCGAGCCAGAGCCACACGGCGACCGCGATCGCGAGCGTCGCGACGCCGATGCCCAGTTGCACGATCGCCGGGACCGTGCCCGCTGTCACCAACGTCGCGGGGGCCGCGAGGGCGGCGCCGAACGGCGACCAGGCGAGGCCGGCGGCGACGAGGCGAATCACGGTGCCGGCGCCCGATTCCCACGGCGCGGTCACGAGCACGAACAGGACGGGCGACGCGGCAAGCACCGCGACGAGCATGGTCGCCGACAGCACATCGCTCGCGATCCCCCGGTCGCTCGTGAGCCGACCCGTCAACGAACCGAGCCTCGCGAGCGTGACCATCAGCATCCACGTCACGACCGCCCCCGCAAGCCCGAGGCCGAGGGATGCTGGTTCGTCGCGCCACAGCGCGACGTAGCCGGCCAGCACGATCGCGAGGCAGAGCGGAGCGACGCCGATGAACGACGAGAGCAGCGACTCCCACGCCGCGACAACAGGCTTCCGGCCCGACATGATGAGCGCCCGCGGGTCGATCGCCGGCTCGGCAGCCGACGCGGAGACGAGGAACGAGCCGATGGCGACCATCGTGCCGGCCACGACGGCGACTGCTCCTCGCATGTCGGCATCGCGCTCCCACATGGCCCCGATGACCAGGAGCGCGAGCACGGCAAGCAGGCAGGTGACGGCGATCGCGATGATGGCGGTCGCCCGCTCGGGGGCGTCGTGCCGGACCGAGCCCTTGATGCTCTGCGTCTTCAGCTGAAGGAGATGCCCAGCCAATCCAGCCCCTCCGTCTGTCGCGGGCCGCGCACGATGTCGCGGAACCTCTCTTCGAGCGTGACATCGCCGCGCACCTCGGCGACCGTGCCGTCGGCGAGGATCTCACCATCGACGATGACCGCGACGTGGTCGCAGACTCGCTGCACGAGATCCATGCTGTGACTTGAGAGCATGACGGTGCCGCCCCGGTCGACGTACTCGAAGAGGATGTCGGTGAGCTGACCCGCCGACACGGGATCGATCGATTCGAACGGCTCGTCGAGCACGAGGAGATCCGGCGAGTGGATGAGCGCGGATGCCAGTGCGACCTTCTTCGTCATGCCCGCCGAGTAATCGACCACGAGCCGGCTGGCCGACCGGCTCAGCTCGAAGGTGTCGATGAGCGACGCCGCGCGCGCCCGCGCCTCGTCGGCGGGAAGTCCCCTCAGCACGCCCGTGTAGTAGAGCAGCTGCGCCCCCGTCAGCTGATCGAAGAGCCGAAGCCGGTCGGGGAGGATGCCGATGTGCGACCGCGCCTTCGCCGACGCTCGCCAGACGTCGACCCCGAGCACGGTGGCGCTGCCCGAGGTCGGCCGCAGCAGCCCCGTCACCATCGACAGGGTCGTGGTCTTCCCCGCGCCGTTCGGTCCGACGATGCCGAAGAACGAGCCCTTGCGCACCTCGAGCGACACGTCTCGAACGGCAACCGTGGTGCCGAACGCCTTTGTGAGCCCCTCGACGCGCAGCACGGCCTCGCCGAGCTCGCGGTGCGGGGCTTCCGTGACGCGGGCCACTGGGGTCATGGTCGACAGCCCGGCGGCGGTCGCGACGCCGAAGCGAAGGTCGCGCTCGGGGCGGGGCGGCGCGGGCGACGACTCGATGACGTCGACCGGCTCATCGTCGAGCCCCGACGCGTCCGACTCGCCATCGTCCTGCGCGCCACCGGGCGTCTCGGTCTCGGAGCCGGCCTCCGGCTCGGCCGCCTCGGTCACCTCAGCATCTGGCTCGGCCGGCTCGGCATCCACCTGGACTGCCTCGGCATTGGCCTCAGCCACCTCGGCATCCGACTCCGTCACCTCAGCATCCGACTCCGCCGCCACGGCATCCGCTTCAGGCGCTTCGCCCTCGGCACCTTCGTCGCCCAGCTCGGCGGCAGTCACCACGCTGTCATCGACATCGAGATCGCGCTCGTCGTCAGCTGCAGCGTCGCCGTCTTCCGGCTCGTGCCCGCTGTCGGCCTCACCGGCCTCCGCGGGGCCCTCAACCAGAATGGGGTCGACCATGGTCGGCGTCGGCCGCTGGGCAGTGCGCTGCGCCATCGATGCATGATCGACGTCGTGCTCGTGCTCCCCCGGGTCCCGATCGCCGAACGACTCTTCTGACGGTGCGAACGACATCGCACAACGGTACCAAGCTCCACCGGACGTTCATGCTCCCCGCGCGCACAGAAACCTCCTTCCAGGCTCGCCCGCCTAAGCTGACGCCGCCAGGCGTGCCGGTGAACGCCGTGAACGGAGGTGCTCGACATGCACGATCGCGAGTTCAGAGCCGCGGGCGGTCCCGCCGAAGCGCGAAGGGACGATCTGCGTGACGACCCCGCGCTTGCCCCGATGCCCCCGCGCGTCGAACGTGAGCACCCCTCCCCCGCGATCTCCACCGGGACCATGGACCGCTATCTCGCCATCCAGCGCCCAGTCGTCCTTGCACAGATCCGGCGTCTACGCCGCAAGCATCCCGACGCCACTCCGGCAGAGCTCCTGCGCCGCATTGAGTTGCAGTTCCTCAACACGGTCACGGCGACGGGCGGCGGCACGGGCGCGGCAGCCGTCGTACCCGGAATCGGAACCGCTGCCTCCCTCGCCATCTCGGGCGCCGAGACGATCGCGTTCCTCGAGATGACCGCGCTGTACGGCCAGGCCGTCGCAGAGCTGCACGGCTTGGCACTCGCCGACCCCGTACGGGCGCGCACGCTCGTGCAATCGCTCATCGTGGGCGAGGTCGCCAAGGACATCATCACGCAGCTCGCAGGCCAGGTCACGGGCAAGGGCCCCAGCAAGCAGGACTACTGGGGCGAGCTCGTCGCGCGCGGCCTTCCTCGTGTGCTGGTGAGCGATGCCGCCGTGCGCATCCGTGACGCGTTCCTGCGACGATTCGTTGCCAGCGCCACGGGGCGCACGCTCGGCCGCATCATTCCCTTCGGTGTCGGCGCGGTCGTCGGCGGTGCGGGAAACCGGATGCTCGCGAAACGCATCGTGCGCAACGCCGCGGAGGCGTTCGGTCCTGTGCCGGCGAGCTTCCCCCTCGATCTGCACCCCGACGCGCTCGTCCGCGAGGACGACTCCCAACGATCCGCGCTCGAGATGTCAAAGCGGGGGCCCTTCGCATTCTTCCGGCTGCCACGGCACGCAACGATGGCGGAGCTGGAGCCGTAGCGCTCCGGCGCCCCGTCGCGGGGGCGTCGGCGACGAGCCTGGCCGGGCGGCTACGCCGCGCTGTCGAGCACGACCTCGATGGTCGAGGTCTCGCCCTGGCGGTAGACGTCGACGTCGACCGCGGTGCCTGCCTCGAAGAGTCGTGCGTACGCGAGCAGGTCGCCGGGGCCCGTGACGGGCAGACCCGCGACCGACGTGACGATGTCGCCCCGCCGCAGGTCAGCGCGCGCGGCCGCTCCACCACTCGTGACCGCGTCGATGTATGCGCCCACGACCGTGGGGCCGCTCGGCGTGACACTGGTGGAGCTCATGACGCTCGCGCCAAAGGCCCCATGGCTCGGCGTGCGTCCGGCGATGAGGTCCTCGGCGACTCGCAGGGCGACGTTGCCCGGAATGGCGAAGCCGAGGCCGATGCTTCCCGATGCGTGAGACGTCTGCGCACTCGACGTGGTCGCGATCGCGACGGCGATGCCAATGACCTGGCCCGAGAGGTTCACGACGGGGCCACCGGAGTTTCCCGGGTTGATCGCGGCGTCGGTCTGGAACACGGCGAGGTGGATCGTGGACGACCCCGGTGGACCCGGCGTCGCCGTCGGACCGGTTTCGTTCGTCGCATCCAGGTTCGTGTCGGTCTCGGGCGGCACCGCTGACGAGACGATCTCGATGGACCGGTACTCTCGCGACACGACGCCGCTCGTCACGGTGCCGGCGAGCCCAAGCGGCGAGCCGAGCACGACGGTCGGGTCGCCGACCGTGACCTCGGTCGAGTCGCCGAAGCTCGCCGGCGTGAGGCCCTCTGCGCCGTCGAGCCGGATCACCGCCAGGTCGGCCAGGGGATCGAGTCCGACGAGCGTGGCCTCGAACACGCGGCCGTCGGCCACCGTGGCCCGCACGTCCGCATTGTCGACCGTGCCGTCGAGCGTGATGACGTGCGCGTTGGTGAGGACATAGCCGTCGTCTCGGAGCACAATCCCCGAGCCGGTCTCGCTGCGCGACTCGGTCGAGACTCGCAGAGATACCACGCTCGGCGCCGCGTACTCCGCGGCCGCATGCACACCGGTCGTCGAAGCCCCGCCATCGCCGATGACAGGAACGCTGCCGGACAGGCCGCCGATGCCCCGCGGCGCGATGAACGCCCAGACGACGAGGCCGCCGATGAGGCCGCCGACGACGGCTATGGCAAGCGCCGACAGCAGGAGAGCTCGGGGTCGCATGGCGACCTTCGACGGTTCACGACGTCCGTTCCGATTCGAGTGGATGCTGTGGAGGTGCGCTCCGGATGCGTCGGTTGCATTGCTTCGCGGACCCGGCGTCGTCGGGGCGGTCGTCGACTCGGCGCGCCGTGTCTCAATGCGATTGCGTGCCTCGGCGCGGAGCCGCCTGGTGCGCGCTTCGGCTGCGCGTCGCACCGTCTCGGCTCTCGCCACCGCGGCGGCTTCGGCGACTTTGGCGTCTCCCTCGTCGAGAGTCACCGCTTCGAACGTCGTGGCGCCGGCCCCCGGATCACGAGGTGTCGGCGTCGCGGCAGTCGAGTCGGCAGGCATTCGAGGTTCCTCGTTGCGGGGAGTAACGGCGCGTCTCGGCGCCCGTGTCTGCATGCTAGGTCACGCGGGCGCCGCGTGTCCGATGCCGCGCCGCACCTCTGACGCCACGACACGCCGACTTCCGTACAGGTTCATGCCTTGTTCCGTTCGACTGGGCGCACTAGCGTCAAGAGGCACACTCGCGGCGCGATCACGGAGGAACCCCCTATGCCCACCTTTGCCGTTCTCCTGCAGTACGAAGTCGTGTCGGGTCTCATCATCGAGGCGGACGACGAAGACCAGGCGGCCCAGCTTGCCAGCGAGTTCGAGGCGACTGCCCACGAGGCGATCTCCGACAGCGACGCCGTGCGCGTCTCGAGCCGCCTCTGGGGCGACGGCACGATCGAGGTGGAGCCGGCCGACACGGAGGAAGACGCCGAGGACCTGCTCGACGAGTGGATCGACGAGCTCGACGACGAGAGCAGCGACGCCGACGATGAGGACGACGAGGTCGACGTCGACCTGGTCGACGACACGGCGGACGACACCGCCGTCGACGACACCGTCGACCAGGACGACGAGAACGAGGGCAAGTAGGGAGCGCCGAGCGCCACTCCTGACAAGGCCGTGGGCTGAACGCGGCTATCGGCCGAACGTACAGTGCCGTCTCATCAGGGAATTGTCCGACGTCAGGACGACCGAGATTGAAGGTTGCCGCTATGCCCATGGCAGCGTTCAACGTCGTCATGACCGCTGGATCGGGGCTTTTCTTCGCGCGCGTTGCCGCGGTCGTGATCTTGCTCACCGTCACCGCCATTGTGGCGATCATCCTCGATCGCAGGACCTCGGCACTCGCAAAGGCCGCAGACTGAGTCCCGTGTGCGTCATTCTGTTCGACGAATCCGATGTCGACGAGATGACCGCCCTCGCCGAGCTCACGGGTGGACGAATTTCTGATGCGTCGAGCGATAATCTCGCCTCACTGTTCAAGGAGATCCGGGGGTACCTGTGAGTCGCTGGGCGAAGGCCCTCGTCGCGGGCGCCACGACGCTGGTCGCGGCGCCCGTTGCGCATCGGCGAGCTGCTCGGTGGCATCCGCGCGCTCGCGGGCATGCCCTCCCTCCGTGGCCGGGGACTCAGCACGAGTCCTTCCTGCATTCCCGCTTCGCGGACGCCCGCACACCAGCGATCCTTGACCTGGGTACGCCTCACGCAGTCGAGGCGCCCGCGCCCGCGGCGGTGGCGGACGTCGCCCATGAACCCCACGCAACACGCCCCCCGGGCCAGAACGGAGCCTTCGCATGAACGACAAACTCGAGCCGCCCGCCGAAGTCGAACTCATCGACGCCAAGCCGCCCGTCGAGCCGGTACAGCCGGAGTCCTCGACCGACATGCTGCCCGACGTGCCGCCGGAGCAGCTGCTCGATCTCAAGCAGCGCGCCGGCACGTGGGCGAGTCACGTCGCCTCGCTGCGCCCCAAGACCCCCGAGTTCATGGAGCAGGTGCGCGCGATCCAGAACGTGGCTCGCCAGGAGATCACCGCATCGTCGAACGCCACCAACCGCTTCCTGCAGACGAGCCTGCAGCAGGCGAAGGGCGGCGGCGGCTCCGGGCACCAGGCCGATGTCGCCGGGACCCTCGTCAACCTCCGCAACACGGTCGAGGAGCTCGCGCCCGACCGGCAGGACTTCTTCTCACGACTAACCCGGGCCCTTCCCTTCGGCAACCGGATGCAGCGGTACTTCCGCCAGTACGAGTCGAACCAGGAGCAGCTCAACACGATCCTCCTCGCGCTGGACCGCGGCCAGGACATGCTTCGGCGCGACAACGCGGCCCTCGCGATCGAACGGAAGACGCTGTGGGAGACGATGGGCGAGCTGAAAAAGCTCGATGCACTGCTCGCCGAGCTCGACGTCGCCGTGAACGACAAGATCGGCGCGCTGCGGGCCTCGGGTGACGAGCAGGCCGCGAGCACGATGGAGACCGAGGTGCTGTTCGCCGTGCGCCAGCGGCGCATGGACGTTCAGACGCAGATCGCCGTCTCAGTGCAGTCGTACCTGTCGATGGACCTGATCCAGGACAACAACCTCAAGCTCATCGACGGCGTCGAACGCGCCAAGACCACGACCATGACCGCCCTCCGCACGGCCGTCATCGTCGCCCAGGCCCTCGAGAACCAGCGGCTCGTGCTCGACCAGATCGACGCCGTGAACCGCACGACGAACACGATGATCGACCGCACGAGCCAGCTGCTGCGCGAGAACGCGGGCCGTGTGCAAGAGCAGGCCGTCACCTCGGGCGTCTCGATCGAGACGCTCCAGCGCGCCTACGACAATCTGTTCGCCACGCTTGACGAGGTCGAGACGTTCCGAAAAACGGCGAACGAGAACTTCGCAACTACGATCACGAGCCTGCAGGGGCAGGTGGCGACCGCCGAGCCCTACCTGGAACGGGCGCGGCGCGCGGAGCTCGAGAACGAGAGCGGGGACGAAGCCGGCGATACGCCCGCACTTCGGCCGTAGCCCCGCGCCGGCTCCCTGACCCGCTCGCGGGGAGGCGCGCCGGAACCGTCACGAGGGGATCGTGCCCGGCTCCGTGTCGGTCGTGGCCTCGTACTTTGCCGCGCGTTCCTGGTCGCGCGCGAGTTCGGTCGGCAGGTATCGGTTCAGGTGCGCGGTCCACCACGTCGCGAGCGGACCGAGCAGGAGCCCGGGAGCGGCGACGGCTCCCCACGAAACGCCGAACACGAGCGCAGGCGCCGGATCCAGCCCGGGGCCGGCGGCGATCGCGAGCTGCAGGATGACATTGGCGATGATCGTCTGGGCGAGCAGGGCGAGTGGGAGGCCGACGAGCACGACCGCCTGCATGGCCGAACGGGTACCCCGGTGGTGCGGCCGCAGAATGCGGACGCCGAGGAACGAAGCGATGACGATCGACACGACACCGATGACCGCGAAGGCCCACGACGAGCCCGAGCCGCCCGTGAACAGCTGCGGAATGCCGACGAAGGCGAACCCGAAGCCAGCGGCTGCGAACGGCCCCGCCACGAGGCCCGCGACGAGGGCTCGTCGGCGGGCGGCGGGGCGAAGGCGCACGCGCGCCTGACGCAGGTGATCTCGGACAGAGCGGTTCGTCGTCATGCCCACTATTCTCCCGCAGGTAGCCCCGTCGACCGCGGCGCCCGCCCGTCGACGGCGTCGACATGGCATCCCGGCGGCGAGGTCACGGTCCCCGAAGTGGAGCGACTAACCTGAAGATCATGTCGATCGAGGTGGATGCGGGAGCGGGCGCGGTCGCCACGGGTGCGCCGAGCGGGCGGCAGCGCGCGGTCGCCATCGCCGCCGAGATCTTCGGCCCCAAGCCTCGTGAGGCGGCCATCTGGGGCGCCGGAATCGGCGTCATCTTCGGCCTGCCGCTCATCTTCGGCTACTTCATGATCCACTTCTGGGCCGTGCAACTCGTCACGGCCGTGCAGTTCGGCGACGAGACCCTCGACACGTCCGACGACGTGTACGGCGTGCTGTTCATCGTCGCGGTCGTCGTGCTGGTGTTCTCGTTCGTCGGCACGGTCGGCCTCACCACACTGGTCGCCTACGTTCGACGGACGAGTCTCAGCACAATCCTGTTCGTTGCGTTCCTGGTGAGCTTCATGCCCTATGTGCTGTTCTTCCAGCTCGTCATCGTGACCGGCTGAACAGGCGGCCACGAGTCGCCGACACGCAAGAATCGAGGAGCAGATGCGCGTCGCCATCATTCAGATCGCGAGCCCCGACGACGAAACCATCGACGAGCGCCGTGTGCGCGTCGAACGCCAGCTCGTCGACGTCGCGCCCGTCGACCTCATCGCCCTGACCGAGCTCTGGGGCGTCGGATTCAACGACTTCGATCGCTACCCGGGCGCCGCCGAACCGCTCGACGGTCCGACCGTGGCGCTCGCGCGCCGGGTCGCCACCGAGCGCGGTTGCTGGGTGCACACGGGCACGTTCATCGAACGCGATGACCAGGGCTCGCTGCACAACACCGGCGTGCTCGTCGATCCGGAGGGGCTCATCCGTCACGTCGCCCGCAAGCTGCACGTCTTCGGGTACAAGTCGCGCGAGCCTGAGTTCCTCACGCCAGGAGACCATCTGCAGGTCGCCGAGACGCCCTTCGGCCGGCTCGCCGTCGTCGTCTGCTACGACCTGCGGTTCCCCGGCCTCTGGCAGGAGCTCAGCGATCGCGGTGCCGAGCTCGTGATCGTGCCGGCCGCCTGGCCGATGGCCCGCGCCGAGCCGTGGCGCGTGCTGGCGCAGGCCCGCGCGATGGAGCATCAGCTGTGGATCATCGCCGCGAACGCCGCGGGCGTGCACAACGGCGTCGAGCTCGCCGGCTCGAGCCTCGTTGCCGCGCCCAACGGCAAGCTCGTCGAAAGCGCCGGCCACGCGCCGGGCGTGACGATCGCCGAGTTCGAGCCCGAGCGAATCCACGCTATGCGGGAGCACTTCCCCGTGCTCGGGGGACGCCGCGACGACTACGCCGCGCTCGCCCCCGGGGCAACCCACGTGAGCGCCGGCACCCGCGCGCGCGAGTAGGCTCGAGGAGGGGCCTCCCCCTGGCTCCATCGACGCGGTGCGCGTCGATCGACCGCGTGAAGGGCGAGGTATGACGGTAGCGAGCGGGATGAGCGGGGCGACCGATTTCGTGCCGACCACGGTCGATGCAGATGCCGCGAACGACCTCGTCGCCGCGCTGCGGTCGCGGATCGACGGTGACGTCGACACGGCGAGCCGACGCCTGGCCGAGTACTCGACCGACGCCTCGAACTACCGCATCGTGCCGAGCGCGGTCGCCTTCCCGCGCACCGTCGACGAGCTCGCCACCATCACCGACGAAGCCCGGGAGCGCGGCGTGCCGCTGCACCTGCGGGGCGCCGGCACTTCGATCGCGGGCAACGCGATCGGGCGCGGGCTCGTCGTCGACACGTCTCGGCACCTGAATCGCATCCATTCCATCGACGCCGAGGCACGCACGGCACGCGTCGACCCGGGCGTCGTCGTCGCCCGGCTCCAAGACGCCGCCAAGCCCTACGGCTTGCGCTTCGGCCCCGACCCGTCGACGTGGACCCGCTGCACGATCGGCGGCATGGCCGGCAACAACGCCTGCGGCTCGCACTCCCTGTCGTTCGGTCGCACGGCCGAGAACATCGTCGACCTCGACATCATCGACGGACTCGGGCGCCGCTTCACGGCCGCCGACGACCTGTCGGTCGTGCCCGGTCTCAACGAGTTCGTGCGCCGCCACCTCGCCACGATCCGTCTCGAGTTCGGCAGGTTCGGCCGACAGGTCTCCGGCTACGCCCTCGAGGCGCTGCTGCCCGAGCGGCAGCATTCGCTGAAAGACCTGCTCGTCGGCTCCGAGGGCACCCTCGGCGTCATCACGGGCGCGACGGTGCGGCTCGTGCCGATGCCAAACGCCCCCGTGACGGTCGTGCTCGGCTACCCGTCGATGGTCGCCGCGGCGAACGACGTGCCCGCGCTGCTCGCCTGCAAGCCGGGCGCGGTCGAGGGGCTGGATGCCCGTCTCGTGACGGCCGTGCGCGAGGCGAAGGGCGCGGCCGCCGTCGAGTCGCTGCCGGAGGGCGCCGGCTGGCTCCTCATCGAGATGCCGGGCGAGTCGCTCGAGGACGCGCTCGAACGGTCCCACGCGCTCGTGGCGGCCTCGTCGGCGATCAGCCACATGATCCAACCTGATGCCGCGCTCGCCCGGCCGATCTGGCGCATCCGTGAAGACGGCGTCGGGCTTGCGGGGCGACCCGGTGGCACCCAGGCGTGGCCGGGGTTCGAGGACGCCGCGGTGCCGCCGGATCGGCTCGGCGAATACCTCGAGCGGTTCGAGCAGCTCACGGCGAAGCACGGCATCGACGGCATGAGCTATGGGCACTTCGGCGACGGCTGCATCCACGTGCGGCTCACGTTCCCGCTGCACGAGTCGGGCAAGGGCATGCGCGCCTTCATGCTCGATGCGGGGGACCTCGTCGCCGAGTTCGGCGGGTCGATCTCGGGCGAGCACGGTGACGGGCGTGCGCGCGGCGAGTTACTGCCGAAAATGTACTCGCCCGCCGCGATCGAGGCATTCCGCGAGCTGAAGGCGCTGTTCGACCCCAAGAATGTGCTCAACCCCGACGTGCTCGTCGACCCGGCCCCGCTCGACCTCGACCTGCGCCGTCCCCACGCGCTTCCCATCCCCCGCGTTCGCGGCGGGTTCGCGTTCGAGCACGACGGGGGCGACTTCACGAACGCCGTGCACCGCTGCGTCGGCATGGGCAAGTGCCGCGCCGACAATGGCGGGGCGGGCGGCTTCATGTGTCCGAGCTATCAGGCCACGCGCGACGAGAAGGACTCGACGCGCGCCCGCGCCCGCGTGCTGCAGGAGGTCGCGAACGGGTCGCTCGGACCCGGCGCCTGGTCGTCGCGCGAGGTCGACGAGTCCCTCGACCTCTGCCTCAGCTGCAAGGCGTGCTCGACCGACTGCCCGGCTGGGGTCGACATGGCGCAGTACAAGTCGGAGGCCCTCTACCGCGCCTACAAGGGCAGGGTGCGGCCCATGCGGCACTACGTGCTCGGGCAGCTGCCGCGCTGGACGCCGCTGATGTCGGCGCTCGCGCCGATCGTGAACGCCACGATGAGCGTCGACTGGCTGCGCCGACTCGTGTTACCAATCGCGGGGGTCGACAAGCGGCGCCGCATTCCGCGGGTCGCGCCGCGCACGTTCCGCGAGCATCGCCGGCGCGCGGTCCGTCGCGGCAGGGCCGTCGCCCCCGATTCGCCCGTCCGCGCGGAGACGAGCCGCGTCATGGTGTGGACCGATTCGTTCTCGAACGGCTTCGCGCCCGGCGTTGGCGCCGACGTGGTGCGGGTACTCGAGGCAGCCGGCCTTGAGGTCGTGACGCCGGAGCAGTCGGTGTGCTGCGGGCTCACGTGGATTTCCACCGGCCAGCTCGACGGCGCACGCGCCCGCCTGACACGCCTCATGGACGCGTTCGCCCCGGTCGTCGACGCGGGCGTTCCGATCGTCGGCGTCGAGCCGAGCTGCACGGCGGTGCTGCGCAGCGACCTGCTCGACCTGTTCCCGGACGACCCGCGCGCGAAACGCATTGCGGCGTCGACCTTCACGCTTGCCGAGGTGCTCTCGAGCGCCGCCCCCGTGAAGCCGGCCGACGATTGGTCGATGCCGAGCCTCGACGGTGTCGAGCTGATCGTGCAGCCGCACTGCCACCAGTACTCCGTGCTCGGCTTCCATGCCGACCGGGCGTTGCTGGATGCCGCGGGCGCGTCGGTGACGCAGCTTGCGGGATGCTGTGGTCTCGCGGGCAACTTCGGCCTCGAAAAGGGGCACTACGAGACGAGCGTCGCGGTTGCCGAGAACGCGCTGCTGCCGGCCCTGCGTCAAGCGCCGGATGGCGCCCGGTTCCTCGCCGACGGATTCTCGTGCCGCACGCAGGCCGAGCAGCTCGGCGACACGACGGGCGTGCACCTTGCGACCCTGATCGCGGAGCGACTGTAGCCCTCAGCCACCTTGTCGACGTCTGCCCGCACCTGCCCCAGTGGCGGTTTCACGTGCCCGGTTCACCGCCGCAGAGGGTATGTCGACGACCTCGGATCGATGATTCGACGCTCAGCGATCGAGACCACGAGCGAACTCACCTGCAAGTCCACGCGGTGATGCAGCACGCGTTGTCCCCTCGCCCGGCTCAGCGGGCCGCGACCGCCTCGGCCAAGCGCAGGCGGTAACCGCGTTTCACGATCGTCTGCACCACGTCGCTCGGCAGCGCTGCCCGCAGCCGGCTCATGGCCATGTCGATGCTGACGCCCTCGCCCGATACGCTCGCGGCTCGACCGAGATCGACGCGCGTGACGAGCGCACCCCGCGCCGCGATCAGGGCCCGGATCAGCGCGAGCGAAGTGGGGCTGAGGCTCGTCGCCTCGCCGCCGTGCACCATCGTGCGGCCGCGAAGCGTGAGCTGTCCCGCGACCGTGTCGATGCCCACGACATGCTCGTCGATGAGCTCGTCGCAAAGCGACTTGATCATGGCACCCATCCGGAACCGCTGCGGCACGATCGGGACGACCCCGCGCTCGATGATCGGCTCGGCCGTCACCGGCCCGACCGCGACCGCGGCGACACCGCCGAGGCCCGGAACCCCGCGAAACGCGCTGCGCAGGTCCGTCTCGGCCCCGACCTGCGCGGCCGCGCGGAACAGCGCCTCGGCGGCAGGCGCACTCGTGAACGTCACCGCGTCGACCCCGCCCGCAATGATCAGCTCGATCAGCCGATCGACCCGCGGGCGGTCCTCGTGCTCGTGCCACACGTACGGGCTCACGGTGAGCACCGTCGCGCCCGCCGCGCGAAGGCGCGCGAGCTGCCGCTCGTCGGTCGCGCCGTGCAGCTGCACCGCGACCGTGCGGCCGTCGACGCCGCGCTCGATCGCGTAGTCGACGAGCGCCTCCGTCGTTTCAACCTCGCCCATGCCCTCGTCGTCGAGCCCGGCCGCACGGATCGCGCCGCGCGCCTTCGGCCCGCGCACGAGGATCTCGGCGCGCCCCAGTCGCTCGACGAGCGGGCCGCCGAGCCCGGCCTCGTCGGCGACGTCGAACCAGCGACGGATGCCGTACGAGGTCGTCGCCAGCAGCACATGCGGTGCCGCGTCGACGATCGCCCCGGTCTCGGCCTCGATCTGCGCGAGGTCGTCCTCGTTCGCCATGCGAATCGTCGGCGCGTGCACGCACTCCGCGCCGCGCCGCGCGAGGGCCGCGATGAGCTCGTCCGACCGGCGGTCGCTCGTCACCCCGACGCGAAACCCGTCGAGGCGCGCGCTCACTGCCGCGGCACCGTTCATGCACTCCCCCGTCCGGCGGTGCGCCCTCGGCGCACGCGCTCCATCATCACGGCGTCGCCGCCCCGACGAGCGATTCGACCCGCGCCTGCAGCGCGGCCTCGTCGAGGGGGTCGACCTCGGCACGCCGCACGACCTCGCCGATCACGATGACGGCGGGCGATCGCGGCGAATCGCCAGCGAAGACCGCGCCGGCAGTCCCGACGGTCGCGACCCGCGTGCGCCGCGCCTCGCTGAACCCGCGCTCGACGACCGCAAGCGGCACATCCGCCCGCATCCCTCCGCGCGCGAGGCCGGTGACGACCTGCCGCATCGTGTTCACGCCCATGAGGACCACGATGGTACCGCCAATGCCGGCCAGCGCCCGGTACTGCGCGTCATCGAAGGGCACGTGCCCGCTCACGACCGTGAAGCTGCGGCTGATGCCGCGGTGCGTGACGGGGATCCCGGCCTGCCCCGGCACCGCGATGGCGCTCGTGATGCCCGGGATGATTCGCACGGGCACGCCGGCCGCGCGGCAGGCGTCGAGCTCCTCGCCGCCGCGGCCGAACACGTACGGGTCGCCGCCCTTCAGCCGCACGACGACGCTGCCGCGGCGCGCGTGCTCGACGATCAGCTCATTGATGCGTTCCTGCGGCACGGCGTGGTGCCCTGGGGTCTTGCCGACGTCGATCAGCACGGCGTCCGCGCGGCTCTCGTCGAGGAGCTCTGCGGGCGCGAGCCGGTCGTACAGCACGACATCGGCGCGCCGTAGGGCGCGCAGACCGGCGACGGTGATCAGGTCGGGATCGCCCGGGCCGGCCCCGACGATCAGCACCTCTCCTCTCACGGCCGGCCCACAGGGATGCGCGGCCCGCTCAGCAGGACGCCCTCGCGTTCGCCGCCTGTCGCGGGGCGACGCTGGCCACGGCCATCGGGCACGTGCATGACCGAGGGATCGGGAGCATCCGGCGCATTCACGAACGACTGGAACCGGCGCAGGCGCTCCGGACTGCGCAGCGTGGCCGCCCATTCGTCCTCGTAGGCGTCGACGTGCTTGGCCATGGCTGCCTCGAGCTCGTCGGCGATGCCGAGCGAGTCGTCGCACACGACGTCGCGCACGTGGTCGAGGCCACCCTCGAGCGCCTCCTGCCACCGGGCGGTGCGCTGGAGACGGTCGGCCGTACGGATGTAGTACATGAGGTAGCGGTCGATGTACCTCACGAGCGTGGCGTCGTCGAGGTCCTTCGCCAGGAGCTCGGCGTGCTTCGGCGTCATGCCGCCGTTGCCGCCCACGTAGAGGTTCCAGCCCTCCGCCGTCGCGATGACGCCGATGTCCTTACCCTGCGCCTCCGCGCACTCGCGCGCACAGCCGCTCACGCCGAACTTGATCTTGTGCGGCGAACGCAGGCCGCGGTATCGCTCCTCGAGGAACACCGCCATGCCGACCGAGTCCTGCACGCCGTAGCGACACCAGGTCGACCCGACGCAGCTCTTCACCGTGCGCAGGCTCTTGCCGTAGGCCTGGCCCGATTCCATGCCCGCGTCGACGAGGCGCTTCCAGATATGCGGCAGCTGCTCGAGCCTGGCGCCGAACAGGTCGATGCGCTGCCCGCCCGTGATCTTCGCGTACAGGCCGTACTCCTGTGCGACCTCGGCGATGACAGCGAGCTTGTCGGGCGTGATCTCGCCACCGGGAATGCGCGGCACGACCGAGTAGGTGCCGTCCTTCTGCATGTTGGCGAGCGCGCGGTCGTTCGTGTCTTGCAGCGCGGCCGCCCCGTCATCGAGGATGTAGCCGCCCGTCTGCGTCGCAATGATCGAGGCGACGACGGGTTTGCAGATGTCGCAGCCGACGCCCCCATCGATGAAGCGGCCCTGGACCTCGCCGACCGTCTGCAGCCCGAGTACGCGCACCGCTTCGAAGAGCTCGGTTCGGCTCAGCTCGGTGTGCTCGCAGAGGGCCGCAGATACGGCGACGCCGGCGGCCGTGAGTTCGCGATCGAGCATGTTCTTGACGAGCGAGACGCACGAGCCGCACTGCGTGCCGGCGCCGGAGCACGCCTTGAGCTCGCCGAGGTCGGTGCGGCCGCCGCGGATGTGGTCGCGGAGCACACCTGCCGTGACGCCCTTGCAGCTGCACACGATCGTCCCATCGACGACCTCGAGCTCGACGCCGTCCGCACCGCTGCCCGCGTCGAGGTACACGCCTGGACTGTCTGGCAGCTGGCGCCCGAGCATGGGGCGCAGCCGCACGTACGGCTCAGCGTTGCCGACGAACACGCCCCCGAGCAGGGTGCGGGCGTCGTCGCCCACGACGAGTTTCTGGTAGACGCCGGCGATCGGGTCGGCGAAAACGACCTCGATCGCGCCCTCCGGCACGGACGTGACGGCTCCGAAGTTCGCGACGTCGACGCCCGCGAGCTTGAGCGATGTTGCCTCGTCGAACGGCGTGAACGTCGCTTGCCCGCCGAGGAGGCGATCGGCGACGACCTCGGCCATCGCGTTCGCGGGGGCCACGAGGCCCACCGTCTTCCCGTCGAGGGCGGCGACCTCGCCGATGGCCCAGACCCCCGGGGCGCTGGATGCGCAGGTCTCGTCGATCGCGATGCCCCCGCGGGGTGCGAGGGCGATGTCGGCGTCGCGCGCAAGCTCGTCGCGGGGGGTGATACCGATCGCGAAGACCACGAGGTCGGCGGGGATCGAGCGCCCGTCGGTGAGCTCGAGGCCGATGGTCGCCCCGGACGGCGCACGCACGATGCCGGTGGGGCGGACGCCGAGTTCCAAATCGATGCCCCGGTCGGCGATGAGCCTCGCAAGGGTGCGACCGGCGCCCTCGTCGACCTGGGAGCTCATGAGCCATGCCCGCGAATGCACGAGGGTGGGTTTCGCGCCGAGCTCGGCGACGCCGCCCGCGGCCTCGAGGCCGAGCAGGCCACCCCCGACGACGGTGATGATCGGTGCGCGCCGCAGCCGCGAGCGCAGCACGGCGACGGTCGACACGAGGGCGTCGACGTCGTCGAGGGTGCGCATGACGTGGGCGACGTCGGCGTGGTCGATCGTCGGGCGGGTCGCCGATGAGCCGGTCGCCATCACGAGCTCGTCGTACGCCAGCACGTCGCCCGTCTCGAAGCGCAGTTCCCGCGTGTCGGGATAGATGGCGGCGACGCGCGTGCCGGTGCGGAGCGACACCCCCGGTTGCGACCAGAACCCGTCGTCGGCGAGCGCCAGCTCGGTCGGGCCTTCGAAGCGCTTCGAGAGCTGCACGCGGTCATAGGGCGCGTGCGGCTCCTCGGCCAGCACCGTCACGTTCACACTCGTGCCCAGCGCGCCCCGATCCGCCAGCGCCTCGACGAGGCGGTGAGCCGCCGGCCCGCCGCCGACGACCGCGATGGATCGCGGGTTCGTGGTGATGTTCATGCCTGAACGGTAGGCAGCCGCGGTTTCTCTGCCATCACGCAGCCGTGTCGCTGGTGTAACGCTGCCTTCACGCGACCCACAGCGAGGTGTTGGGGCGATGTCACACGCGTGAAACGCGTCGCGCGAGACCACGAAACACCCCATTCGTACCGTCGAGCCATGAACTCAACCGCCGTGCTCACCGGCCCAGCCGTCGCCCATGCGTCCGTCGCGTCCCCCGACGGCCCGTGGACGCGCGTGTGCCGCTACGACGACCTCGACCCGGTGTGGGGCGTCGCCGCGCTCGTCGCGAGCGGCACCCAGGTCGCGCTGTTCCGCCTGCAGAACGGCAACGTCTACGCCACGAGCAACGTCGACCCGAAGACGGGCGCGATGGTGCTCTCACGCGGGCTCGTCGGCGAGAAGCGCGTCGAGGGTGAGACCGTGCCGACCATCGCCTCGCCCCTCCACAAGGACGTTTTCGACCTGCGCACGGGGCGGTGCTTCACGTCGCCCGAGCTGCGCCTGCCGATCTGGCGCGCCCGCGTCGACGGCGGCGACGTCTCGGTCGCACCGCCCGCCGCGATGCTGGCGGTGTCGCACGGTACCTCCGACGAACACGGCCGGACGGCCGTGCTCGGCCTGGTTGAGGCCGTCCGCGCGGCCGTCCCCGGGGCGCCCGTGCACGGCGGGTTCGTCGACGTGCAGCAACCCGACGTGCCGGCGGCGCTCGCGACCGCCGACGCCGACGCCATCGTCGTGCCGCTCCTGCTCGCGACCGGTTACCACGTCAAGCACGACATCGCGCGAGACGTGGATGCCCACACCGCCTCTCACGCGGCGGTCACGAGGGCCCTCGGTCCCGATCCGCGGCTCGCGAGCGTGCTCGCGCTTCGGCTCGCCGAGGTCGACTGGTCGCCGGCGCGCGACGCGCTCGTGCTCATCGTCGCGGGGTCGTCTGACACCGAGGCGACTCGGGATGGCATCATCGCGGGCGAGCTGCTGGCCGAATTGCTCCGCGTGCCCGTCGCCGTCGGTGCGCTGGCCGGCGCGGGCGCCCCGATGAGCGAGGTCGTCGCCCGCATCCGGGCGGAGCATCCCGATCGCCGCCTCGTCGGCGTGAGCTACCTGCTCGCGCCGGGCTATTTCCAGTCGGTGGCCGAGTCGGCCGGGACCGACGTCACGACCCGGCCACTGCTGACGCCGGACGAGCCGGCGGCGCCCGAGCTCGTGGCGATCGTGAAGGAGCGCTATCTCGGCGCGCTCCCGCCCCGGCGACCTCACGGCTCGCCCTCCGCGGCGTGAGGACAACGTAGCGAGGCGGCAACAGCCAGGCGCCGCGGCGCGAAACATGTGACGCCAACGATGGTGGTGATCGCCTCGCGCGACGACATCGACCCAGGAGGAACCCGTGTCTTACATCAAGCCCGCCGACCTCGCGACCGCGATGGTCGACTCCGGCGCAGCCAAGATCCACATGGCGACCCGCGACATGCTGATCCGCGGGTTCATGGGCGGCAGCATGCTCGCCATCGGTGCGGTCTTCGCGGTCACGATCACGACGCAGACGGGTGAACCGCTGCTCGGCGCTCTGCTCTTTCCCGTCGGCTTCGTGCTGCTCTACCTGCTCGGCTACGACCTGCTCACCGGGGTGTTCACCCTCGCTCCCCTCGCCCGCCTCGCGAAGCGGCCCGGGGTCACCTGGGGCGGGGTGCTCCGCTGCTGGGGGCTCATCTTCGCGGGCAACCTCGCCGGGGCCGTGCTCATCGCGTTCTTCGTGTCGGTGTACGTGACGTACGGCTTCACGACCGAGCCGAGCGCGATCGGCCAGGCCATCGCCGAGATCGGCCACGGGCGCACGGTGGGCTACGCCGAGCACGGCACCGGCGGCATGGCCACGCTGTTCATCCGCGCCGTCCTGTGCAACTGGATGGTGTCGACCGGGGTGGTCGCCGCGATGATGTCAACGACCGTGCAGGGCAAAGTCGTCGGCATGTGGCTGCCGATCATGCTGTTCTTCTATCTCGGTTTCGAGCACTCGATCGTCAACCTGTTCCTCTTCCCCGCCGGGCTCATGCTCGGCGCCGATTTCACGCTCGTCGACTACCTGCTGTGGAACGAACTGCCGACCGTGCTCGGAAACCTGGTCGGCGGCATCCTGTTCGTCGGCCTCGCGATCTTCTGGACACACGGCCGCACCGCCCCGGCCCGCTTCCCGAACGCGCGAGCGATCGCGGCGGCCCGCCGGCGGGTGCACGCGCGGCGGGCGGCGGCTCCTGCCCCGACGCGCCGGCCCGTGCCCGTGCACGAGCCCGCGGTGGCGCGAGGGCCGGCTGCCGAGCCCGCGATCGCCGAGGGTTGACGACGCGAGGCGGGGCACGGGATACGGATCCGGGCCCCGCCTCGCTGGTCGCTCGCTGCGTCGAGCCGACGCGACGCCGCTACTGCAGCATCGTACGATCGTCGAGCTCGGCCCCCTTGATCTTGCCGAACTCCCCGAGCAGGTCGTCGACGGTCGCCTGCGCCTTCTCGTCGGCGCTCAGCTCGAGGATGATGCGCCCATCGTGCATCATGATGAGCCGGTTGCCGAGGTCGAGCGCCTGCTGCATGTTGTGCGTGACCATGAGCGTCGTGAGACCGGCCGACGACACGATGTCCCTCGTCAGCTGGGTCACCTGTGCCGCCCGCTGCGGATCGAGCGCGGCCGTGTGCTCGTCGAGCAGCAGCACCCGCGGGTTGGTGAAGCTCGCCATGAGGAGCGACAGCGCCTGCCGCTGGCCACCCGAGAGCAGGCCCACCTTCGCTCGCAGGCGATGCTCGAGCCCGAGCTCGAGGCGGGCGAGCTGCTCGGCGAAATGCTCGCGCCGTCCGCGTGTGAGGCCGAGTGACAGTCCCCGCGTCGCACCGCGCCGGTATGCGAGGGCGAGGTTCTGCTCGATCGTGAGGTCGGGGGCCGTGCCCGCCATCGGGTCTTGGAAGACTCTGCCCACGAAACGCGCGCGGGCGTGCTCGGCCAGTCCCCCGATGTGCGTGCCGTCGAGCAAGATTTTGCCGGAGTCGACGCGCAGCTTGCCCGAAAGCGCGTTCAACAGCGTCGACTTGCCAGCGCCGTTCGACCCGATGACCGTCACGAAGTCGCCCTCGTTCATGGTGAGGTCGACGCCGGCGAGCGCGACGCGCTCGTTGACGGTGCCGGGGAAGAACGTCTTCGAGATGCCCTGGAGCTCAAGCATTTGCGTCGCCTCCCGTCGTCGTGCCGCTGCGCGCACTCGGCGCCGCGGCCCCGGCGCCCGCAGGGACGGGCAGCTTCTCGGTGACCACCGACTTCTCTGGCGGCGGTTTTCGCCAGCTGCCGATCACCTGCAGCCTGCTGAAGCCCGGGATCATGGGCAGCAGCAGTGCGATCACCACGAGCACGGCCGAGATGAGCTTCATGTCGTTCGGGTCGAGGCCGACCGACAGCGCCGCGAAGATCACGAGGCGGTAGAGCACCGCGCCGACGATCACGCCGACCGTGGCGAGGAACACCGACGAGTTGCCGAACAGTGCCTGGCCCAGGATCACGGACGCGAGGCCGACGAGAATGAGGCCGATGCCCATCGAGATGTCGGCGAACCCCTGGTACTGCGCGATCAGGGCCCCGCACCCGGCGACGAAGCCGTTCGAGATCGCGAGGGTGAGGATGGTCGTGGCATTGGTGTTGACGCCGAGGGCGCGGATCATCTGCTGGTTGTTGCCGGTCGCCTGGATCGAGAGTCCGAGATCGGTCGACAGGAACCAATCGACGACCAGCTTCAGGACGAGGACGCCGGCGAGCATGAGCCCGACGCTCCCCCAGGTGCCCATGATGCCGGCCTCGCGAAGCGGCGTGAACGTCGTCTCCTCGCGCAGGAGCGAGAGGTTGGACGTACCCATGATGCGCAGGTTGATGCTCCAGAGCGCGATCATGGTCAGGATGCCCGCGAGCAGCCCGTCAATGCGTCCGAACGTATGCAGGAGACCCGTGATGCAGCCCGCGGCTGCCCCCGCCGCAACGGCCACGAGGGTCGCGACGGCGGGGTTCCAGCCGAGGATGGTGAGGCCGGCGCCGACGGCAGCCCCGGTCGTGAAGCTTCCATCAACCGTGAGGTCTGGGAAGTTCAGGATGCGGAAGGTGAGGTAGACCCCCAGCGCCATCACGCCGTAGATGAGGCCAAGCTCGAGGGTGCCGATCATTGCTGCACTCCGTCGTGTCGGTGTCGTGGGTCTTCCCGGATCGATCCGGACCGCGAGGCGCTACTCAATGGTCTCGTCGGCGCGGCCGAGCACGTCCTCCGGGACCGTGATGCCCATGCGCTCCGCAGCGCCCGGGTTGACGTTCAGCAGGAACTCGCTGAGGGTCTCGACGGGCATCGAGGCCGGGTCGGCGTCTTCGGTGAGGATGCGGATCGCCATCTCGCCAGTCTGGTAGCCGAGCTCGTAGTAGTCGAGACCGAGGGTGGCGATCGCGCCGCGGGCGACCTGGTCGACCTCGGAGCCGAACAGCGGCACCTGGTTGTCTTCCGCGTACTGCACGACCGTCTCGAACGCCTCCGTCACGCGGTTGTCGGTCGGAACGTAGATGGCGTCGACGTCGCCGAGGGTCTGCGCCGCCGTGGCCACCTCGCTCGCGTTCGTCACGGTCGCCTCCGAAATCGTGATGCCGAGCTCGTCGGCGGCCTCCTTCGCGAGGTCGACCTGCACCTGCGAGTTGACCTCGCCCGACGAGTAGATGATGCCCACCGACTGCGCGTCGGGCATGATCTCCTTGAGCAACGCCAGCTGGTCGGCGACCGGGTTGAGGTCGGTCGTCCCAGTCACGTTGCCGCCCGGAGCGTCGTTGCTCTCGACGAGACCGGCCTCTTGCGGATCGGTCACGGCCGTGAAGAGGACGGGGGCATCGGCGATCGCCTGGGCGGCGGCCTGCGCTGCGGGCGTCGCGATGGCGAGGATGAGGTCTTTCCCGGACGTCTGGAACGTCTGCGCGATCGTCGTCGCCGTCGCCTGCTCGCCGTTGGCGTTCTGGAGATCGAAGTCGGCGTCGATGCCGGCCTCGTCGAACGCGGCCTGGAATCCCTCGGCGGCGGCGTCGAGGGCGGGGTGCTGTGCCAACTGGGAGATGCCGATGCTGAAGCTCTCGCCTCCGGCCGAGCCGTCGCCACCGGTTTCGGCCGGGGCGTCGCCGCCGCCCGCGCACGCGGTGAGTGTGAGGGCCGTTGCGGCGGCGAGGCCGACCGTTGCGAGGACTGACCGGGAACGTCGCATGTGTGACTCCTTCGTCGAATGACTGCTGCGGCGGTGCCGCGCGCGAGGCAGGGAGACCTCGTGGTGGGTGCAGGATGCACCAGTGTCATAGAGCGTAATGATCGAGCTGTCCATACGGGTAATCGACGGACGATTGCCGTCGCATCGTGACCGATTTCGAGCCGTTCGGTCTCGGTGTCCCGCACGAGAGAGCCATCCGCCCGTGCGCCCGGCAGGTCCCGGCCATGCCGATCACTCCCTCGCGACGCGGGGCCCCCGCCGTGCAGCGACGGCCACGATAGCGATGACCGCGACGACGCTGATCGCGGGGGCCACCGGTAGCACGGCGGCGCCCACGCCCGCGAGGATAGCGAGGAGCAGGGCATCGACCGCCCACACGACGCGCCGGAGGGCGCCCAGGTCACCGGCCTCCGTGGGGATCGGCGTCAACATCGCGACCGGCATCGGCCCCTTCCTGGCGTCGGCGACGCGGACGGCGAGTGTCAGGACCCCGAGGGCGGCGGGCGCGGCGTAGGCGGCGGCCGAGCCCGCGGCCACCGCCACCCCGTGGCCGATCATGCCGGCGATGCCCGCGCCGGGGACGGCGCCGGAAAGAACGAGGGCCGCGACGATCGCGACGAGCACGAGGATCCCGACGCCGGCCACGAGGGGGAAGATCGCGTGCAGCATCATGAGAGTTCCGTCGCCGACGCCGTAGAGCGCGGTCGTCTCGGCGGCATCGGCCGCGTGACGCACGCCGTCGGTGAAGGAACCGAACGCGGCGTAGGCGAGCACCCCGGCGAGCGCACCGAGCGGCCATGCCGCGCCACCGCCGACGCCCGCGGCGACTCCCCCGGCGGCATCGGCCGCTGCGACGGCGAACCCCGCGGCCGCCAACACCGAGACGCCGGCCGCGGCGAGCCCCGCGACGCCGGCGGCGAGACGCCACGGCGAGCGCAACGTTCCGACCGCGTCACGCCGGGCGAACGCGACCGCGAGCATCCGATGACGGCCGACCGCGCGCACGCGGCGCCCGGCGCTCGGAACCGCGCGGTAGAGCGAGAGCGCGCCACCGAGCTCGAACACTTCCGCATACCCGGAGGCAGCGTCCGCCCGCACCGCCTGTCTGACGAGCAGAGCGGGCTCGAGGCGGTTCAGCAGCCATGGCACGCACCCGGTGAGCGCGACGGCGAGCACGGCGAGCCCCGCCAGCAGCGTCGGCAGCGGAAGTGCGGCCCACGCCGCGACCGTCGCGGCAGGAGCAGCGGACTGCGGGATCGAGCCGGAGGCGAGCGCAGCGACGACACCCGCCGCCGCGATCATGGCGCCTGTCCCCGCTGCGCGGCTCGATGCCCCCAGCGATTGCCCGGCGAGCCAGGCGACGGATGCGAGGACGCCGATCAGCGCCCCGGCGCCCGCGATCGGCACGGCGGCGAGGGGCGCCGCGAGGCCGTTCGAGATGAACGCCGTCGCGATGGCCGCCGCAGTGACCGTCGTCGCAGCGGTTACGACGGCGCCGCCTCGCAGGGTGGCAGGCCCGAAGTCGCGCACCCGCGAGCGGTCGCTCGAGGCGCGCACCCAGGTCGGGAACGGTCGCAACAGCGCGGGCCCCCGCATGCCCCCGGCGATGAGTGCGCCGGACCACAGGCAGGCGATCGCAATCACGACGGTCGCCGGCGTCGCCGCCGCGGCGAGGTGGAGCCCGCCGGCCCCAGCAAGCGACAGCCAGACCGCGCGGGCGAGGGGCACGACAGCGACCGCGCAGACCATTGCGACGGCGTAGACGCGGAACGCGCGTTCCCTCACGCGGCGGCTCGCCCCAGGTGAAGCACGTCGCCGCCGACGCCCGCCTCGACGGCGTCGTCGTGCGTCGCCACCACGACGGTGGCACCCGCGGCGCGGCGCGCGGCGATGGCCGCCGCAACCGACTGCACTCGGTCGTCGTCGAGCCGGTGCTCGGGCTCGTCGAACACGAGCACCTCGCTCGGTCGTGCCAGGACGAGCGCGACCGTGAAGAGCTGCTGCTGCCCCGAGGACAGTTCGTGCGGGAAGCGCGTCGCCAGGCGACCAAGATCGAGCTCGTCGAGGACCCGCCCGCCGGCCACGTGGCGACCTGGCCCCGACCAGGTTGCCGCGACCAGATCGATGTGCTCGGCGAGTGTCAGGTCGCGCGCGAGGGGCGGGGTGGCGACGAGTGCGGCGACTCGGCGGCGGAACTCCGGACTGCGCGGTCGCGGCGCATCGCCCGCCACGATGAGCGATCCGGTGGTCGGCACGCGCAGGCCGGCCACGAGCTGGAGCAGGGTCGATTTGCCCGACCCGTTCGGCCCCCGTACGACCAGGGCGCCGCCCTGCGCCACGCGGCTCGATGTCGGGGCGAGCAAGGTCACATCGCCCTCGACGACGCCGGCCCCGCGGATCTCGATCACCCACTCATTATCGCAAAGCCGCGCCCCGCGGGGAGACCGACCCCGCCCACCACCGACACGTCCAGCATCCGGCGTCCGCGGGCCTGATCCAGTCCTTCGAGACCGCGACTTCGGCGTTCACCAGTCGATCGCGGATGGCAATGGTCACTGCAGCCGCGTATCCCCCACATTGGTCATGGCACCGCGACGCGGCACGAAGGAGGGGCGATCAGCTACCGAGTCGGACATATGCGACCGAACGTTCGGTAGCAGGTGTCCGATTCGGTCGTGGATGCGCGCGGCCTTTCGACAAGCTCAAATAACCACACCCGAGGGGCCAAGGAACCACATCTGCCGGGGCCAATGACAATGGCCCCTGGCCTGGGAGATTCCCAGGCCAGGGGCCACATTTGGTTGCGGGGGCAGGATTTGAACCTACGACCTCCGGGTTATGAGCCCGGCGAGCTACCGAACTGCTCCACCCCGCGGCACAAGAGATAAACGTACACGAGTCGTTCAGTCATGTCCAGTTGAAGTTTGACGGGCGTGTACCGGGCGTGTCCCTACCCCGAATCCGAGCCATGCGGAGCATCCCAGGGGCCACAGGGCGCGCCGGGCGGGCGAGATCGCTCTCGCCCGCCCGGCGCGCCCACCTCGGTCGTCGCTACGGAGTCGCCTCCGGATCGGCGCCCGTGTCGCCCGCCTCGTCGTCGGTCGCGTCGGCGGTGTCGCCCGCGCCGGGATCCTCCACCGGGTTGCCCAGTTCTGCCTGGAGCTCGGCGTTCGCTGCGTCGGCCTCGGCGAGCGCCGCCTGAAGCCGCGAGTCGGCCTCCGCCGCCGCGACGAGATCGTTCGACGCATAGGCGTTGGTGCGGTCCTCGAGCGCCTGCGCAGCCTCGTCGAGCGCCTCGTTCAGGCGATCAGCCGCGCTGAGCGCCGGATCGGGTTCGGTGCCGCCGCCCTCACCGTCGTCCGGGGCGACCTCCTCATCGCCCGCGTCGGCACCCGAATCGCCGCCGAACAGCGTGTCGAGCGCCTGGTCGAGGGTGTCCTCGAAAGCGACGCGTTCACCGAATGCCACGAGCACGCGCCGCAGCAGCGGGTAGCTCGTCTGCCCCGTCGACTGCACGTAGACGGGTTGCACGAACAGGAACCCACCGCCGACCGGCAACGTCAGCAGGTTGCCGCGCAAGACCTCTGTCTGCCCGCCGCGCTCAAGCAGGTTCAACTGGTTCGCCACGACCGGATCGGAGTTGAAGCTGTTCTGCACCTGACCCGGGCCGGGGATGTTGTCGTTCGTGACCTGCAGCAGCGTCAGTCGTCCGTAGTCCTCGGCGACGGTGCCATCGGTCGATCCCGCGTTGGCATTCGCCGACAGGTAACCCGTGAGCACGTTTCTCGTTTGACCACCCTGGTTGACGCGCGGAATGTACGTCGAGTACAGGGCGTACGCCGAATCCTGGTCAGGCATCTGCGTCGTCAGGTAGTACGGGCTCTGGATGCGGCCATCGGTCGCACCCGCAGTCGGATCCTGGGGCAGCTCCCACGCGTTCTGCCGGTTGTAGAACGCGACCGGGTCGGTCACGTGGTACGTAGCGAGGGTCGCCCGCTGCACCTTGAACATGTCGGTCGGATACCGCACGTGACTGAGCAGGTCTCCCGACATCTCAGTCATCGGCTGGATCGTGGTGGGAAAGACCTTCGACCAGGTCTGCAGGATCGGGTCTTCCTCATCCCATGCGTAGAGCGTGACCTCGCCGCTGTAGGCGTCGACCGTCGCCTTGACCGAGTTGCGGATGTAGTTGATGGCACTCGCCTGGCCCGGGAGCGGAGCCGCTGGCGTGTCGGCGATCAGCTGCTGCATCGACTGCTGCGTCGAATACGGGTACGCGTCTGTGGTCGTGTACCCATCGATGATCCACATGAGCCGGCCGT
The DNA here is from genome assembly GCF_008831085.1 of Pseudoclavibacter endophyticus. NCBI lineage: Bacteria > Bacillati > Actinomycetota > Actinomycetes > Micrococcales > Microbacteriaceae > Pseudoclavibacter > Pseudoclavibacter endophyticus. Next base: position 1,362,599 of record NZ_WBJY01000001.1, on the reverse strand, counting down.
CGACGACCGACGCATAGGGGTCGGTGTCGATGTTGAGGTACGGCGCAACCTTGGCGACGCGGAGCGCCGGATCGCGGTCGTAGAGGATCTGCGACTCCTCGGTGACGTACTCGGAAAGGAGGATCTGCTCAGACTGGAACTTGATCGAGTAGATGAGGCGGTTGAAGAAGTTGCCGATGCTCGGCCCGCCCTCCTCGTCGAACGTCGTGTAAGTCTGGCTCTGCCCGTCTTCGCCGGAGACGTGGTCGAACTCGATCGGCGAGGAGCCTTCCGGCTGACCGACGATCGAGTATTCGGGCGAGTTCTCACCGAAGTACACCTGCGGCCGGTAGTCGGGCAGCTCGCCCATGGTGGGCATGTTGCCCTCCATGAGCAGCGGCGTGCCGTCCGGCATCCGCTGGTTGCCGTAGGCGGCGACGAGGCCGTACCCGTGCGTGTACACGAGCGTCGTGTTGACCCACGACTGCGCGCCGCCATCGAGACCGGCAACGTTGATGTCGCGGATGCCGCTGACGGTGTCGTGCACCTGCCCGTCGATGTCGTAGCGGTCGACGTCGAGCGGCGAGTTGAACTGGTAGTACGTGCGTTCCTGGTGAAGCTGCGCGAACGTCGGCTGCACGAGTGCCGGGTCGACGATGCGAATGTTCGAGGTCGTCTCGGCGTCTTCGCGCAGCTGGCCCGGCGAGACCGAGGTCTGCGCGTCATATGGCACGACCTCGACGTCGTCGATGCCATACGCGCTGCGGGTCGCCTCGATGTTGTCTTCGATGTAGGGCTGCTCGAGCGCCTGCTCCGACGGCCCGACTTGGAACTGCTGCACCGCCCACGGATAGCCGACGCCGACGACAAGGCCGACGACCAGCACGAGCGCCAGCCCGGCCAGCGGCAGACGCCACCGGCCGATGACCGCGGCGATGAAGAACAGCACGGCCACGATCGCGCAGGCACCGGCGAGAACAGCGAGGCCCGGAATGCGCGCCATCGTGTCGGTGTACATGGCACCGGTCCAGCGCTCGTTGTAGCTCGTGAGCAACGCGTAGCGGTCGAACCAGATCGACACGGCCTGCAGCAGCAGGTAGAGGCCCGCGAGGATCGCCACGTGCATCCGCGCGCTCTTCGAGATGACGACGTCGCGACCAGTGACGCGAATACCGCCGTACAGGTATGTGGTCGCGGCCGTCAGCAGGAGGGACACCATCGTCACCGCGCTCGCGAACGCGATCACCCCGCGCCAGAACGGCAGGTGGAACACATAGAATGAGATGTCAAAACCGAAGCGGGGGTCGGCGACCCCGAACGGCGTGGCGTGCATCCACTGGATCACCGTCGGCCACGCTCCCGAGGCGACGAGACCGGCGACCAGGCCGATGAGGATCGGCACGCCGAACATGGCGACCCGCCGCAGCGGCTCGATGACCTGCTGGTAGCGGTCGAGCTGATCGTTGAGCTTCGCGTAGACGGGACGCGCTCGGTACGCGATCTGCAGGTTGATGATGACGGGGACCGCCATGGCGACGAGGCCGATGAGGAACATCACCGCGCCAGCGCCCCACTGCGTCAGGAGTACGGAAAGCGCGCCGAGCTGGTCATACCAGAGGATGTCGGCGTAGAAGCCCGAGAACCAGAAGAACACGGCGATGAGCGCGATCACGACCACGAGGGTCGTGACAAGGGGTCGCCGCTTTCTCGGCGTTCCTCGGTCGGTCGGTTGGCCAGGGGATGCCGAGGCAGATGCGGTCACGTCGTTCCCGTCGGTCGTCGATGAGCGTGCGAAAACAACATTCTACCTGCGGGCAGAAGGGCCCGCGGGTACGTCTGCTCCCGTCGGTCAGCCGCCGATCGCGGACTGACAGGTGGGCAGCGCGCTCGTATCGTCGCCGGATGCCAGCGTTTCGATGACGAGGAGGGCGTCGTCGAGTGTCGCGATGGCGTAGACGGGCAGGTTGCCCGGCACGCCGCCCGTGAGCGCCTCTTCGCAGTTGTCTATCGGCGCCAGAAAGGCCTCGGCGCCTTCATCGGCGGCCGCGAACAGCTTCTGCCTGATCCCTCCGATCGGCCCGACCTCGCCGTCCGCGGTGATCGTGCCCGTCCCCGCGAAGTGGTGACCGGCCGTGAGACTGCCAGGGGTCAGCAGGTCGATGATCGACAGGGCGAAGATGAGGCCGGCGCTCGGGCCGCCCACGTCGCCGAGCTGGATCGACACGTCGACGGGGAAGTCGTAGGCGCCGACGACGGTGATGCCGAGCAGGGGCCGCGGCGCCGCCTCGCCCTCCGGCGTCGAGATGCTCGGCGCGATCTGCACCTCGATCGGCTCGCCGCCGCGATCGGCCGTCACGGGCACCGGCGTGCCGGTGTTGCCGTCGAGCGCTTGCCGCACCGCGTCGAACCCGTCGATCTCGACCCCGTCGACGGAGATGATGCGGTCGCCGGGCTGGAGCGCGCCGTCGGCGGGGCCGTCCGGGTTGACCTCCGAGACCACGACGGCGATGTCGATTTCGTGCCCGAGGTGCCGGAGTGCCGCGGCGATCGCCTCACCCTGCGACTGCTGCATCATCGACTCGTTCTCGTTCGCACGGTCCTCCGCCGTCTGTCCGGGCGGGTAGTACACCTCGACCGGCATCACGACGCGATCGCCGCTGGCATAGGCCACGAACGCCTCGACCCAGCCGGGCATGCCCCTCGGGCTGCCGAGGATGTTCACGGTCATGACGTCGAGGCGGCCGTCGCCGGGATCGTACGTTTCGGCGCCCTCGATCGTGAGCACCGGGACGGGGTCGGCGCCTTCCTCGAGCACAACGTCACCGAGCGCGTTGAACACCGGGCCCGGCTGTCGCAGCACGTATGCCGTCGGCGTGAGCGCCATGACGAGCAGCAGGAGCACGGCGACGACGAGCGCGGCGACGCCCGTTCGCCCGCTGGACAGCATCGCCCGGCCGAATCGACGCGGGTCCCGCGCGCGGACGGTCATGCCGGCGGGCGCGCCCGTCGTCGCTGTCGCGGCCGGCGGACCGCTCCAGGCTTGCGTCCGGGGGTTCGCGTCGTCGGGCCCTGCCGGATCGGCCGGGTTAGGGGGGTTCGTCACTCGTCGTCTTCCAGACTCGGCGGAGGGGAACGGCTCGCTGTTCGCGGTCGGCGCACCCCGGATGGGCGGATTCGCGGCCCCCTCGCGTATTCGCGTCGAGGCCACCCGTTAGCGTAGAACGACCCGCTGGAAGGACCGACATGGCAGACCGCGACGGCGCAAACGCCGACCACGAGGACGACCGAGACCCCCAGGACGAGCTGCGCGAGATGCTCCGCGACATGCTGGAGGGTGGCAGCGGCTTCGACCCGTCGAAACTCGCGGGGATCGGCGGCCTGCCCAACGACCCCGCGGCCGTGCAGGCCCTCATGAACAACATGCAGGCGGCCCTCGCGAAACAGACGGACGGCATCGACTGGGAGACCGCGACGGAACACGCGAAGCGCGTCGCGCGGCCCGAGAACCGGGAGGTCTCGCCCGAGGAGGCCGAGCGCTTTCAGCAGGCCTTCCGTCTCGCCGGTCTCTGGCTCGGCGAGGCGACCGAGCTCGGCGAGGTCGCCGAGCTGCCGCAGACCCTCACACGCCTCGAGTGGATCGGCGGGTCGATGGGGCTGTGGTCGCAGCTCGCAGAGCCCGTTGCCACGAGCATCGCTGACGCCCTCATGGAGGTGCTGAAAGACCAGACACCACCCGATATGCAGGGCATGGTGCAGCAGTCGGGCGCCATGATGCGCAATCTCGGCGGCGCCATGTTCAGCGTGCAGCTCGGGCAGGTGATCGGTCAGCTGTCAGCCGAGGTCATGGCTGGGGGCGACATCGGCATGCCGGTGTTCGACCGACCGCGAGCCGCCCTGCTACCGCAGAACGTCGCGACCTTCGCGGAGGGTCTCGACGTCACCGCGAGCGAGGTCGAACTTTACCTCGCCGTTCGGGAGCTCGCTCACGCGCGTCTCTTCTCCCACGCCAAGTGGCTGCAGACGCATCTCGTCTCTTCCGTGACGGCGTTCGCCCGCGGCATCACGATCGACGTCGAACGCATCGAGGGGCTCGTTCGCGATCTCGACCCAACCGACTCCGACGCCATTCGCGAGGCGCTGTCCTCGGGGGCCTTCATCCCGCCGCGAACCACAGAGCAAGAGGCGACGCTGGCCCGACTCGAGACGATGCTCGCGCTCATCGAGGGCTGGGTCGACGTCGTGACGCAGGATGCCACGGCGCGGCTCCCCAAGGCCGAGGCGATCGCCGAGATGGTACGGCGCCGTCGCGCCACGGGCGGTCCGGCGGAACGCGCGTTCTCGACCCTCGTCGGCCTTGAGCTCCGCCCGCGACGGCTTCGTGACGCGTCGGCCATGTGGCGGGCGGTCGCCGACGCCCACGGCAGCGCCGCCCGCGACGCGCTCTGGGATCACTTCGACGCTCTGCCCACGAGCGCCGACCTCGACGAGCCGACGCTACTCGTGACGCGCCTCGACGTGGGCGAGACGGCCGGCGACGACTTCGACCGCGAGCTCGAATCGCTCCTCAACGACCCGAGCGCCTTCGGCGGCGCTCCGGCCGGAGGCATGGGTACGACTCACGACGAGAACGAGGATGCCGTTGGCCGCCCCGGCGGGGCAGGCGACACGGACGGCACCGACGACGGCACCGATGGCGACGGCAATACCCCCGGAGACGGCCGCACCGACGGCGAGAGCGGCACCGACGGCGACAGACCCGAGACGGGTGACGCGCCGGATGCCCCGACCGGCGACCGCTGACGCGCGGGAGTTCTCCACAGGCTGATCCTCCCCCTGGTGCCCATCCGACTGGGAGGGCCACAATCTCGGCGTGATGTTCCGCATTCGGCCCGGCCTCGAGCTCGTCTGGCGCACTACCACCACGCTGCAGGTCGGCGTGCCCGAACCCCTCGCGATCGTCGAAGGCGTCACGGGCGGTATCGACTGGCTCATCGCGCGGCTGCGGGGCGGCACGACCGAGTCCGCGGCTATCGCTGCCGCGGTCCGCTACGGCGCCACGCGCGCCGAGGCGCGTGCGGCGCTCACGGCTCTCCGTCCCGTGCTCGACGAGGTCGATCCCTCCGGCCTCCCTCTCGCCACCGCGGGCGATCGAGCGGTGGCGCTCCGAACCGCGGCGGTTCGTGGCGAGCCCTACCGGCACATCGCCCACACGCTGGCCGATCGCGGCGTCGACGTCCACGAGCTCGACAACGATGAGCTGCCTCCTTCAGGGCGCGTGCTGATCGAGATCGCGGACTTCGTCGTACCACCCCGCCGTGCGCAGCCGCTCATGGCCGCCGATATTCCGCACGCGGCCGTGCTGCTCGGCGATCACTCCATCGAGGTCACGCCGCTCATCCTCCCCGGATGCACGCCGTGCCTGCGCTGCGCGGATCTCGCGCGACGCGACGCCGACGACGCATGGCCAACGATCGCCTCGCAGTTGATCGGCCGAGTCTCGGCCATGCGCACCACCATCGAGGTCGGGATCGCCGCCGCCGTGGCCGCAGGGCTCACCGACCTGCGGTCGACGCAGCCGGCCTACCGCATCGACCTCGTCACGGGCGCGGCGTCGACGATGCCGTGGCGCTTCCACCCCGAATGCGGGTGCCGAGCGGTGCCAGGAAGCGTGAGGGCGCTCGTCGCCCCTCTCGCCCACCCCCGACCGCGTAGCTCAGGCGGAGCGATCGTCGTGCCCGGGTGACCGCAACGTAAGCGAGGCGACGCTCTTCGTCGATCGCCTCCTTCGACCGCGCGGCGACAAACGGCAGCAGGTCGTCGCTCGCCCCGATCACGTGCACGCTGTCCCACTCGAGCCCCTTCGCGGCGTGGACCGTCGAGAGCATCACGGCCCCGAGCGTCGGCTCCAGTTGCAGCCTGGCCCGCTCGGCGAGGTTGCTCGCAAACGTGACGATCGTCGTCCTGTCACCGGCGGCATCCGCAAGACGCACGATCGCGTCGAGGGCAGCCCAGGTGTCGCGCTGCGCGCCGGGGCGTGCCGGGGCCGTTGGCGCCCAGCCGAGGTCGCCGAGCACGCGCCGCACCGTCTGAAACAGTGGCTCTTCGCGGGGATTCGCGGCCTCGGCTCGAAGCGCCGTGATGGCGGTGCGCACGATGGGCTGCTCGAAGTAGCGGCGCTGCCCGTGCAGCACGTAGGGAATGCCGGCGTGCTGCAGCGCGCGCTCGATCGGCTCGGCCTGACCGCGGAGGCGGAACAGCACGGCGATCTCATCGGCGGCGACGCCCTCAAGCAGATCGGCGCTGATGGCGCGGGCCACGCCCTCGGCCTCCGCATCATCGTCGTCGTACGCAGTCAGGGAGGGCGACGGGCCACTCGCGAGGGGATCCGCCGGCGCAAGCTGCAGGGCGGCGGCGATCTCGCGAGCGATGCCGTTGGCGACATCGATGACCGCGCCAGTCGAGCGGTAGTTCATGCCCAGCTCGACCGTGCGCGCGCCGGGAAACTCGTGCGGGAAGCCAACGAGGTGGTCGCTCGTCGCGCCCGTGAACGAGAAGATGGTCTGCGCCGGGTCACCCACGACGCACAGCTCCCGTCGGCTGCCGAGCCACAGCCGGAGGAGTCGGTGCTGGAGCGGAGAGACGTCCTGATACTCGTCGACGACGAAGAACCGGTACTGCTCCCGCACGCGCTGCGTCACCCATGGCTCGAGTTCGAGCATGCCGGCCGTCGCGAGCAGCACATCCTCGAAGTCCATCGAACGCCGCTCGTCCTTGACCGCCTCGTACGCCTGCAGCAGGGCTGCCGCACGATCGGTGTCGAGGCCGGCCGGCAATGCACGTGCCTGCGCCGCAACGGCATACTCCTCGATCGTGAGGTCGCGCACTTTCCGCCACTCGATCTCGGTCGCGAGGTCGCGTACGGCGGGCTGGTCGACGCGCAGGCCGATGCGCTGCGCCGCCTCGGCCACGACCGGCCCTTTCCCTGAGAGCACCCGGGGCGGCTCGCCGCCCACCGTATGCGGCCAGAAGTAGCTGAGCTGGCTCAGGGCCGCCGCGTGAAACGTTCGCGCCTGCACGCCGGGCGCCCCGAGTGCGCGCAGGCGCTCGCGGAGTTCGCCCGCCGCTTTGGCGGTAAAGGTGAGCGTGAGCACGCGGCCCGGGTCGTAGACGCCTTCTCGGATGCCGTGGGCGATTCGGTGCGTGATCGTGCGGGTCTTGCCCGTGCCTGCACCGGCGAGGATGCGCACGGGGCCGACGAGGGTGAGCGCGGCTTCCCGCTGCGCCTCGTTCAGACCGGCGAGGAGCGAGCCCGCGCGATCGTCGCCGGCATGGTGGCCGCCGGTCGCCTCAGTCGTCGAGGGCACCGCCGTACCACTCCTCGATGATTGCGCGCGCGATGGAAATGTGCGGCGGCAACAGGTGCCGGTTGTCGCGCACCTCGTCGCGCGTGAACCATCGCACGTCGGCGATCTCGGTCTTGTCGGGACGGATCGATTCCGGGTCCTGCTCGGGGTCGAGCTCCCCCATGAATCCGACCATGATCGAGGCCGGGAAGGGCCACGGCTGTGAGCCGAGGTAACGCGGGCGCACGACACGAGCGCCGGATTCCTCCCGCACCTCGCGCACGACGGCAGCCTCGAACGATTCACCCGGCTCGACGAATCCTGCGAGCAGCGAGTACCGACGCGGCGTCCACCTCGCGTTCGCACCGAGCAGTAGCCGCTCGTTCTGGTCGATGACGGCCGCGATGACGGCGGCGTCGGTGCGCGGAAAGTGCTCTCGCCCCCCTTCGTGCTCGTCGAGCCGCACCCAGCCGGCTCGGGTGGGGCGGGTGGGCCGGCCCGAGTCGGGCGCGTGCAGCATCGACTCGTGCCAGTTCTGCATGGCTGCGGCCGCGGTGAAGAGGCCGGCATCGACGTCGTCGAGGTCGACCCCCACGACGCGCAGGTCAACCCAGGTCTCATCGACGTCGTCCAGTGCATTCCGTTCCGCGTCGGTGATCGAGTACGACACCACTCGGGTTCCCGGCGGCATTCCGCTGCGGCTCTCGATCTCGGTTCGCCCGAGATAGACGGCGCGGTGTTCCTCGAGGCGCCATGGCGCCTCGGTCATTCGGCGGAGCGCGAGAATCGGGCCCCGTTCGGTGCGCCGGGAGGGCGACTGGCCGCGGTGCAGCAGCAGGACGCGCGCCGCCGGATCAGTAAAAATTCCACGCCAGAGTGCGGCGTCGCCTCGCGATACGTCGTCGCGATCGATGGCCTGCGTGGCGAGCGGGAGCCGAGACGGGAAGTCGAGCATGTCGACGACAGCCTATGCCGCGCAAACGGCGTCCCGGGGCGTGGCGCGGCAACGGGTACCGTGCCGGCACGTACGGTAACGGCATGGCGCAGCTCTACCTCGAACTCGCGGCTCTTGCCACGGCCGCGGTACCCGGCCTCGACGTGGTCGAGGGCACCGAGTACTCGACGGGCAGCTATGGCGACTTCGACGCGGCGATCCTCAAGGCGGGCGATGGGCAGCTGCTGATCGCGCGACGGCCGCGTTCCCGGGCCGCGGCCAGGCAGCAAATCGCCGACGCGCGGGCGCTTGCGGCGATGTCGCCTGGGGTGCGCAGCCGCCTGCCGTTCGCCGTGCCGAGCGTCGTCGGCGGTCTCACCGACGGCGACACGAACCTGTCGGTGTACGAGTTCGTGCTGGGCGAGAAAGCCGATCGGGTGCCCCTCGAGCCCAGCACCATGCTCGTGGCCGAGATCGGCCGTTCCATCGCCGCGATCCACGACCTGCCGCGCGTCTTCGTCGAAGAGTCGGGACTGCCGGTGTTGACCAGCGACGAGGTTCGAGCCTCCGCCCGGTCCCTCGTGGCTCGCGCGACCAAGACTGGTCGCCTTCCTGTCGCCGTGCAGCGCCGGTGGGAGGACGCGGTGGCGGACAGCACGCTGTGGCAGTTCCAGCCGCGCGTCATTCACGGCTCGCTGAGCCTCGGCGCCCTGCTGACGAACGGACTGTCGATCGTCGGCGTGCTCGAGTGGAGCGACTTGCGCGTCGGCGACCCCGCGCGCGATCTGCACTGGCTGCAAGATCTCGATCCGCACGTCGCGCGTGGCATCCTCGACCACTACGCCGAAGCGATCGGCGGGCCCGACCGTCAGTTGCGGCGCAGGGCGGCGCTGCACGCGGAGCTCGAGATCGCCCGGTGGCTCCTGCACGGCGTCGACGCGAACGATGACGCGATCATCGCGGACGCCGAGGCGACGCTCGCCGCCCTGGTGGACCGGGTCCATCACGAGGAGGCTGAGCCGCTCGTACATGAGACGCTGCCGATTCTCGACCTCGCCGAGGTCCAGGCGCTGCTGCGCGATGCGGGTCGCGACGATCTCGTGACGGGCCAGTCGCCGGGGGCATCACATGCGGGCGGCACTGACGACCGTGACGACCGCCGCCCGCCAGCGGGGGCGACGGCGCGCGTGCAGACCGGACTCGTCCACGGTGAAACGGGCACGTCCGTGCATCCCGATGACAACGCGGCGGACGACCTCGACCACGCGCACGACGACGACCTCAGCGACGACACCCCGCCGGGTGACTTCCTGCGGGATGGCGCTCGATCGGAGACCGGTGAGATCCTGGGTCTCGACGTACGCGAGCGCGGTGCGGGCGAGGGCTGACGCCCGCCGACACAGAGATCCCGGCGCCGCATCGCCGGTGCGTGAACGCTGCGTTGTCGTGGCCGCGCGCCTGCTGTGCCGCCGCCAGCTACTCCCCCGTTGCGAGGGCGGCGATGCGCGTTTCGGCCTCCGTGAGAAGGCGTTCGAGTTCTGCCCGGTTTGACACGCTGTCGAAGCGATACTCGGTGCCGGCTGCGCCCTCGGCGACGTAGAACAGCACGGCGCGGATGCGCTCAGCCGGCACACCCCGGTGCGCGCTGTACGCGAGGGTATACAGGGCGAGTTGCAGCTGACGTTCCCACTCCGCGGCCGCGCCGCGTGGCGCAGCGCCGGTCTTCCAGTCGACGACGTCGATGGTGCCGTCGTCGTTCTCGTACACGGCATCGAGCTTGCACACGACCGTGCGCCCGCCGAGCGGCACCTCGATGGTCTGCTCCACCGCCGCGGGGCGTCGGTCCGCCCAGGGGCTGCGCTCGAACTTGGCCTGCAGATCGGCGAGCCGCTCGGCGTCGGCGGTCGTTGGCGCGTGCACGCCGAGCAGCTCGAGCTCGTCGGGTTCGAGGCCGAACGTGTCGGCGTCGATCAAGTCGCCCCCGCCCGCCGGCGCGGCGAAGCGCTCCTCGACCCAGGCGTGGAACATCGTGCCCAGACGCGTCTGCCGGAACGGTCGCTGCGGCAGTGGCCTTCGCCACTGCTCGGCCGCCTGCTCAGGTTCGAGGACGAGATCTTTGAAGTGGCTCGCGGCGATCCGCTGCGGCATCGTCACCGGGCGCGCGCGCATTCGTTCGTCGCGCTCGCGGAGCAGGAGCTCGATGTCGTGATCCCACGGCGTGGGAGGCGTGTCGTCCGCTGCGCCGAACTCGCGGACGCGGCCGGCCGTGGCCAGCAACGCGTCGGCGTCGTCGCCCCGGAACGGGCGCTGAGGCCACGTGAGCGTGTCCGCCGTCTCCAGCGATGCCGGTCGCTCGTCGTTGCGACGTTCTTCGACGGGCGGTACGAGGCCGGCCTCGATCGGCTCTGACACGTACGGGGAGAGCTCGCGAGGCTGCTTCGCGCGCCCCCAGTAACCAGCGGTGAGCAGCAAGCGCGACCGCGCTCGGGTGTACGCGACGTACGCCAGCCGGCGTTCCTCGTCGAGGAACCGAGCCTTCACCTCCTCTGCTAGACGCGTGATGGCGTCTTTGACCTCCGACTGGCGCTCGTACCCGTCGAGTGCGAAGCGCGGCAGATCGTCGCGATCGAGGCGCAGGGGGTACGGAAGCACGCCGGCCCTGAACCACCCCGATCCCTCACGCGATTGCTGCGGGAAGCCCCCGTCGACGAGATCCGGCACCGCCACGATGTCCCATTCCAGACCTTTCGCCCCATGAATCGTGAGCAGTTGGACGGCTCCAGGTTCGGGCTCGGCCGGCGCGGCCGCGAGGTCGTCGCGCGTGGCCGCGATGTTGATCCAGTCGAGGAGCGCTCCGATGTCGCCTGAGGGGTGCGCAGCCGCGTAGGCGACGACGTGGTCCATGAACGCGTCGAGGTTCCCGGTCGCCTCCGGACGATGGGGGTTCGCCGCTGCCTCGAGATCGATGTCGGCGCGGACAATCACGTACTCGACGACCTCAACGAGTGGAAGCCCGAGGTGCGAGCGCACGTCATCGAGCAGGGCCGCGACCTCGATGATCCGCACGTGCGCCTCGTGGCTCACGCCGGCGATCCCGTTGCCATCGGGCTGCTTCGAGGCCACGTAGATGAGGGCGTCCGCCAACGACATCTCGGCGTCGGGCCCGAGCTCCGCGCCGCCCGCAGCGCTCTCGGCGGAACGCGTCATGGCGCGCGCGAGCCCGTGCAGCGCCGCCACGTCGGCCGGCCCGAGCCGGCCCCTCGCTCCGACCAGGATACGGATCAGCTCGCTTCCGGCGGCGGGATCGCGCGCGGCGCGGAGGATCGAGGCGAGGTCGGTGATCTCGGGAGTCGTGAGCAGGCCGCCGAGCCCGACGACACGAACCGGTATGCCTCGGCGCGAGAGCTCTCGCGAGACTCTGGACATGTTGCGCCTGGTGCGGAACAGCACCGCGGCGCTCGGAGCGTCTTCGCGGATCGCGACGACGCGGCCCTCGGGGGTGCGGCCCTGCGGACCCGTGAAGGCGTCGGCGATCCAGTCGGCCACCGCGGCGAACTCGTCCTCGACGGTCTCATGCGCGCTCGCCTCGACGGCTCCTTCCCCCGCGCCGGGGCGTGGGCCGAGCTCGGGCAGGGGATGCGACTCGCCGCGCGAAAGCGGGGCGGCGATGAGATTGGCCACCTCGAGGATGCGCACGTCGTTCCGCCAGCTCGTGGACAGCGTGTAGGTGGCATCGGGCGCCGCACCGAAATCACTGTGGAAGCGCCGCATGTTCGCGGCGCTCGCGCCGCGCCAGCCGTAGATCGACTGCTTCGGGTCTCCGACCGCCATCAGGCTGTGGCCGTCGAACATCGTCGCGAGCAGCGCTGTCTGGCCGACCGACGTGTCCTGGTATTCGTCGAGGATGACGTGCTCGTGACGGGCTCGCAGCAGCTGCACGACTTCGGGGGCGCGCCGGCAGATCTCGAGGGCACCGGCGACCTGGTCGGTGAACTCGATGAGTCCTCGTTCGCGCTTGCGCGCCTCGTACTCGATCGCGAGACATGCGTAGGGCCGCAGTCTGTCGAGCTTCGCGGCTTGTTCCAGCAGCCCCGCAAGCGGCACGAACTCACCTTTGGACTTCTTGCCCGGCAGCAGCTTGAACGCGTCGACGGCATCGCAGACGCGCTCGACATCGTCCAGGGTCGCGCCGTTCTCGCGCATGGCGCGGGCGAGGGCAAGCGCCCGCTCCGTGACGGTGCCGATCGAATCGTCGAGCTCGCCGAGCGCCGCGTCGTCGCTGCGGAGCACGATGCTGCGCATGAGCGCAAATGCTGCGGGCTCGTCGAGGAGCACCGAATCGGGCTCGCGGCCGATGAGCAGCGCGTGCTCTTGGAAAACGCGGTGCGCGAAGGCGTTGTAGGTCGACACCTCCGGAAGATCGGCCTCGTCGCCACCGATCAGCCCGGTCGCGCGGAGCCGGCGCAGGCCGTCATCGAGGCGCTCACGCAGCTCACCCGCCGCCTTCCTCGTGAAGGTGAGGCCGAGCAGAGATGAGGGTGCCGCACCGTGCTTCGCGATGAGCCACAGCATGCGCCGCACCATGGTGTGCGTCTTGCCGCTCCCGGCACCGGCGACCACGAGGCTCGGCGCGAGCGGCGCCTCGATGACGCGACGTTGCTCATCGGTCGGCGGGAACACGGGCGCGTCGGCGTGCGGGCGCAGCCCCAGCGCGATCGCCTCGTGCGTGATGTCCGTCCGGCCTCCGGGCTGCTCTCGAGGCTGCTCTCGGGGGATCTGCGTCACGGTCATTCGGTCACCTCCGGAACGATGTGGATGCGACAGACGCTGACACCGCCGAAGCTGCTTTCGCAGTGGGATTCCGGAGCGGCGGTGAATGCCGCTGGTGCCCCGGGGTCGACGGGCACGAGCGCGCTGGCTTCCGCTGCGGGCGAGCCGACCGCGCCGCGCATGCCGTTATCGCGGTCGTTGTCGTTGTCGTTGTCGTGGTCGCTGTCGGGGACGAGCACGAGCCCCGCCATGCCGAGCGCCGCGCGAACGAGCCGTCGCTCGAAGCCGAGCTCTTGGCTGCTGGTCATGGCCGGTTGCACGCGGACATCGGTGTGCTTTCCACGACCGAGGAAGACCAGTGCCGCTCCCCCGAGCTGTTCGGGTGCGACGTCGATCGGCTCGCCGCCATCGATCCGGGGCGCCGGGTCGTCACCATCGGCGGATGCGCGTGGCTGTCCGATCGCGCGGCGTCGAGCGGCGAGCTGGTAGGCGGCCAGCTGCGCGTGCGCTTCCGCCGCGGCCTTCGTGACGACCGTCTTCGACGTCTTGAGGTCGACGATGCGCACACCCTCTTCGGGATGGCCCTCGATACGGTCGATCGTGCCCCGCATTCGCACGATCACGTCGATACCGGCGCGGCGCACGGGAACATCCACGACGAATGGACGCTCGGTCGCGAGCGTCACGACGCCCCGCGCGCGCCGTTCCTCGACGTAGCCTTCCAGCGCGTCGAGCATGAGGGCAAGCCGCCCGTGCATCGCCGCCTCGCGCCACGGCGCTTCCGCGCGCAGCTCATCGAAGCGCGAGGACACGTAGTCGAGCCGAGCTGCCCGGCTTCGGAAGTCGAACTCGGCGGCCGCGTGCACGAGCGTGCCGAGGGTCATCTCCGGGCTCGTGTCGCCGCCGCCGTGACTCGTCACGAACCACTCGACGCCGCATTCCTCGAAGCGTTCGATGGCTGACGGCGAAACGCTGATCGCGTCGGGCTCGCCCCCGGATGCGACGAGGTCGACGAGGGGTCGCGTCGTAGACGGCTCTCGCAGTCCGAGCCACGAATCGGGATGTGCACCGTGCACGCCCGCGCGCGCGAGTCGCGCAAGCGCCGCGGCCTCGAGGTCGGCGTCGTCGCCGCGCACGGCGCGATCCCGGGCGCGCCGCCGGAGATCTGCCGTCAATTCGCGCAGCGTCGACGGGAGGATGTCCTGACGAACGCCGCCGTACCGTGACCCCGGCAGGTGCGGCGCATCGAGGCGGCGAAACAGGATTGACGGGCCGCCGTCATCGCTCTCGACGGCCGTGACGAGCAACCACTCCCTCGCCCTCGACAGTGCCTGGGCGAACATTCGCGATTCGTCATCGAGCACCTCGCGACGCCGATCGACGACGGAGGCGTCGTCCGCGCGGGAGGTCACGAGGTCGATCAGGTGACCCGCGCCGAGCAGCGTGTCGCGCAGCCTGAGGTTGGGCCACGTCCCCTCGTTGACCCCCGAGACGACCACGGCCCGGAACTCCCGGCCGACGACCGAGGCCGGCGTCGCAAGCGTCACCGCCTCGCGCTCTGCGCGGCTCGCGAGCGAGTCGCTCTCGACGTCACGCTGCTCCCACGACATCACGAAGTTCTCGATCGTGGTGTCGGGTGTGCGCTCGACCACGCGCTTCGCCACATCGAACAGGGTGACAACCGCGTCGAGGCGCGCGTCGGCCCCTTCACCGTCTCCACCACCGCGCAGGGCAAGGCGCCGCCATCGGTCTGCCACGCCAGCGCCCTCCCACACGGCCCACAGCACTTCGTCGGCGGCGCCGTCACGGGCCACCTGACCGGCACGGCGCAGCAGTGCGGCAAGCCGCCGGAGCGCGACGATCGCCGGATGTCGTGCCGGCAACGACAGCCCGGTGGTGTCCGGTCCGGCATCGGTGGGCGCCTCGATGCCGACCGTTCCAGCGGGCGCCACGATCGCCTCGACGAGCAGTTCGTCCGCGCTCCGGCCGCCACCGGACTCCACTTCGCGCTTTCGCAGAGCTCGCCGCAACTGTCGAACGCGCATGGCGTCGACGCCGAACAGCGGCGATGAGAGGAACCCTTCGATCACCTCGCCGGTCAGCGACGCGGGGTCGGCTGCGGCGCCGGCCAAGCTGACGATGGCAGCGACGGCCGGATCGGCCCCGGCATCCGGCGCCCGCACCGCACTCGTGGGAACCTCAGCCCGCGCGAGCAGGCGGGCGAGGGTCGGCAGCGCGGCGCCGGAGCGAGCCAGGACGGCCATGTCGCTCCACGCGACCCCATGCTCGAGATGAAGCCGGCGCAGGGTCGCGGCGATCAGTCGCGCCTCGGCAACCGCGCTGTCGGCGATCGCCACTCGCACCTGCCAATCACCTGCGCCGGACGCCGCCAGCGCCCCGGCCCCCTTTTCGTGATCGGGCGGCGGTGACACGGTCGTCGACGCGAGCGCCGCGCGGTGCCGTCCCTCCCCGCGCGCGCCGATCCGCGCGGTCACGGCCGCAATGGCCGACCGGATCGGCTCTCGGTGCCGGTGCACGGTGGTCAACAGCAGGCGCCGGGGGGCGGGCTCTTCGCGCGGCCGCCAACCGACGGCATGCTCCGGCCCTCCGCCGCGGAAGGTGCCGGTCGCGATATCGGGGTCGCCGAAGGTGATGACCGTGACTCCGCGCGCCTCGAGGGCGACCAACAACCGGCGGGCGGCCTCGGTCAGCTCCTGCGCGTCGTCGACCACGACGAGCCGCAGGCGATCGACGGCGAGTCGCCCGATCCCCTGCTCCGCGTGCAGGATGCTCGCGGCCTCGAGCAGAAGCCCGGGCACGTCGTACGCGCCGTCGCGCTGCAGGCTCAGCACGGTTTCGAGCTCTTCGATGAGGTTCGCGGCCCCCCGCCACACTGGCCGGTGCACGCCGTACGACGCCAGCTCGTCCGGCGAGACGTCGTACTCGCTCATCGCCGATTTGAGATCACGCAACTCGGTGCGGAACCCGGCCAGGCGGAGCACGTCGCTGGTCACGGGCGACGCGAACCCATAGCGATTGACGGGGTCGACGGAGCCCTCGACGAGCTCGCGGATCAGCGCGTCGTCGTCGGCACCCGTCAACAGCACGGGCGGCTGCTTGCCCGCTGCGGCACGCTGCTCCCGGACGATCTCGAACGCGAGCGATTGCGGCGTGCGCGCACGGGTGCCGGATACGGTGCCGCCGAGGCGGGCGGCGATCCGGTCTCGGAGCCGCGCCGCCTGGGCGCGGGCCGGCGCCAAGGCAAGTATCTCGTCGGCCGAGTACGCGCCGCCGGCCACGCGGTGCGCGAGAACTTCGACGAGCGCGGTGGTTTTCCCCGTGCCGGGCGCGCCAACGACGACAAGCGGCTCGGCGGCCGGTGCTTCGAGCACGGCGCGCTGCGAAGGATCGAGTGCCGCGCGCTGCGGTCCGTCGAGTTCCGTCATGGGCATCACGGTATCGGCGCCCTCCGACATGCGCGCTCCGCTCGATTCGCCCCGTTCGCCACGGGCGTGTCATACCCGGCACGAAAGGGCTTCGGCCGCGGGTAGCCTGGTCCAGCAACCGAACGTCGACGAAAGAGGCGCAGTGGAACTTCGCATCGGCATCCAGCACGCTCCCCGTGAACTCACCTTCGAGACCGAGCAGTCGGCCGAAGCGATCGAGAAGCAGGTGCAGGAGGCGTTCGAGAACGACACGCCGCTGCTGCGCTTCGTCGATGACAAGCGGCACGTCTATCTCGTGCAGCGGGAGAGCGTGCTCTACGTCGAGGTGACGCGCGAGCAGCAGCGCCGCGTCGGCTTCATCGCCTGACGACCATGGAGCTCATGTTCGCTGGCCTCGCCGGCCTCATCATCGGCCTCGCCGGTTACTTCCTCACCCGCGAGCGCAGCCTCGTCGGGGCCGCCCTCGTACCGGCCTCCGGTGCGATAACGGCCCTCGTCGTCTGGGAGGTGCTGACATGGCTCGGCGCGGTCCTCGGACTCGGCTGGCTCGCCTACGACCAGGGCTGGATCTGGTGGATCACGCTCGGAGCCACCGTGCTCGTCGTCGGCGTCCTCGCCGTGACCGTCGGCCGCCGTCGCAAGCGCGACGACGACGAGTTCTTCGACCGCCTGCGGCACGTCGGCCGGGCGAGGGTCTAGCCATGCCGCGCGGCGCTCGGCCTCTTCGGTGACGAGGCGAGTCCCCCGGTGGCTCGCGCGCATCGCCGGCCTGCCGGGCACGACGCCGTTCCGGCGCGTAGAAGTGCTGGCCGGGCGCGCGAACGACCTCGCCGCCGAGGCGAAGAGCCTCGGCGATGGTGAGCTGCGCACCCGCGCGCGGGCCGCGGCGGTCGGGGCGACCGCCGGCGACGACGACGCGACCGTCCGGTATCTGACCATCGCACGCGAGGCCGCCAACCGGGCACTCGGACTTCGGCCTTTCGACGTGCAGCTCCAGGCGTGCGCCGCGCTGCTCGGGGGCACGGCGGTCGAAATGGACACGGGTGAGGGCAAAACCCTTGTCGGCGCCATGGCTGCGGCCGCGTACGCCCTCGCCGGCCACCCCACGCACCTCCTGTCCGTCAACGATTACCTCGCCGAGCGCGACGCCGAGTGGATGCGTCCCCTCTTCGAGCTGGTGGGGCTCGACGTCGCGTGGATCGGGCAGCGGTCTCCCCGCGACGAGCGACGCGCCGCCTACCGCGCCGATGTCCTGTACGCGCCCGTCAGTGAAGTCGGCTTCGACCTGCTGCGCGACCGGTTCGCATCCACCGCGGACGAGCTCGTCTCGGTCGAGCTCGACACCGCCATCGTCGATGAGGCCGACGCAGTCATGATCGACGAGGCGATGGTGCCGCTCGTGCTTGCTGGCACGTCGGCTCACGCCCCGGACCGTGCCGACGACGCGGCCGAACTCGTTGCGGACCTCGACGAAGGCGGTGATTTCGAGACGGATGCCGAACGCTCGAACGCCTGGCTGACGGACGACGGCATCGAGCGACTCGAGTCGCAGCTCGGCGGCATCAATCTGTTCGAGCCGGAGCACGCGCCGCTCCTCACCCGGCTCAACCTCGCACTGCACGCACGCGTGCTCGTTCAGCGCGACGTCGACTACCTCGTCACTCACGGCCGAATCGAGCTCGTGAACGCGGCTCGCGGCCGCGTCGCGCACCACCAGCGCTGGCCCGACGGCCTGCACGCCGCCGTGGAGGCGAAGGAAGGCCTCGAGCCGAGCCCCCGATCGGTCGTGCTCGACTCGATCACCGTGCAGGACCTCGTGCGGGGCTACCAGCGCCTGGGCGGCATGAGCGGCACCGTCGTCGCCGTCGCCGACGAGTTCACCGAGTTCTACGACCTCCCGTCAGGCCGCGTCGAGCGCAACGAGCCCTGCCGGCGCGTCGACGAACTCGATCGCGTCTTCCTCACGGCTGCCGAGGCGCTCGACGACCTCGTCGCCGAGGTCGTGGCGAGACACGAGACGGGTCAGCCGGTGCTCGTCGGCACCCAGACCGTCGCCGAGTCGGAACGGCTCGCGAAACGCCTGCGCCGCCGCAACATCCGGCCTCGCGTGCTCAACGCCAAGAACGATGCCGACGAGGCCGGCATCGTGGCACGCGCCGGGGAGTTCGGCTCCGTGACGGTCTCGACCCAAATGTCCGGGCGCGGCACCGACATCGTGCTCGGCGGCGCCGACGCCGGCGACCGCGACCGCGTGGTCGAGGCCGGCGGGCTCGCCGTGCTCGCGACGAGCCGTGCGCCCTCGACGCGGCTCGACGCGCAGCTTCGCGGTCGCGCCGGTCGTCAGGGCGACCCCGGCATGAGCCTCGTCATCACCAGTCTCGAGGCGAACCTCGTCACCGAGAACGCCCCCACGCACACGTTGGCCGAGATCGCGCGACGCGGCGAACGCATCCCCGAAGCGCAACGCCGAGCGATCGTACGGTCCGCGCAATCCATCGCCGAGGGCATCCGCACCGACCGGCACCGCAGCACGTGGCAATACTCACGCGCGATCGCCAGCCAGCGGCGCGCCGTGCTCGCCCACCGCGCGACGGTGAAGCGGCCCTCTGCGATCGACAAACTCGGGGCATCCCTGCCGGCACCGCTGCGGTCGCTCGGCGACGCCCGGCGCGACACGCTGTTCGACCTGTCCTACCGAGCCCGGCTGTTCTTCCTCGACGACGAATGGACCGAGCACCTCGCTCTGCTCGGAGAGGTTCGCGACGGCATCCACCTGCGGTCGCTCGCGTCGCAGAACCCGGTCGAGGAGTTCAGCATGATCGCGCACCGCGAGTTCGCGGGGTTCTTCGATCGCGTCGACGAGCGCTTTCGCGAGTTCCTCGACGCGCTCGACCCCGACGACCTCGACCGCGACGCGACCGAACTCGGCCTGCGGCGGCCGTCATCGACGTGGACGTACATGGTCACCGATGATCCGTTCGGGAGCGTCGGCGGCCGCTTCGCGCGTCGCGCCGGAGGGTTCCTGCGGTCGAAGGTGCTGAAGCTCGAGTAATCGCCCTCGGATGGGCGAACCCGTGCGATGGACCGGGCGGGGAGTCCGGTCTACGCCGCGAGCCCCAACGCGTTCATGCGGCGGGAGTGCTCGGCCATGAGCCGCGCGTTGATCTCATCGAGCACGGCGTCGGCGCCTTCGCGAACCGACTCGGCAGGCGTTCCGACGGGAATACCGAGGGCGCGGCGGCCGGCGAGCAGCGAATCACCCGTGATCCGACGGCCCCACATTGCGAGCCGATCGGCGAGCACGAAGTTGCCGCGGAGGCGGCCGGCGATGATCCCGTGCAGCTCGGCCTGTACGTCCTCGTGCACGATTGTGGGTCGCAGGGGCGCTGCCGCCTCACCATGTGCCTCGAGCACCTCGGCGTAGAAATCCCGAAGAATGCTCGCGGCCAGATGACAGGTCAGGATCCGCTCGTCCCAGTCGCGCCCCGCGACGCGCTCGGCGAACTCATTGAGCTCGTCGGCCGTGCGACGCATGTGCGTCGTCCCGGCGACGCCCGCCTCGTCGAGGGCCGCGATCGCCGCCTGGTGACGCTGCAGCGACAGCGCGGCGACGCGGCCGAGCTCCTGCTTGGCCGTGAGCTCGGGAGCGTCCGTCACGAGCGACGAGAGCTCCTGGAACTGCAGCAGCTGCAGATACGCGATACGCGCGCCGGTTCCGGGCACGTCCGGAATCAGGTCGGCAAGCTGCAGCTCCTCGGTCACGGCAGTCATCCTACGCACGACCACGCCGCCGCCTATCATCGGATTCCCGCGCTGCGGCCCGGGCGGTTCGGCGAGCGCCTCGCCGCCCACGTGGACGAGTGCCGGGCCGACGGCGACTACCATGTTCGGATGCGGTGCACGTTGGATGCACCCCTTGCGCCCTTCGAGAACCGGGCGCACCTCAGAGTTTCGATAGGGCACAACAGTAGTGAATTTCTCCGACCTCGGCGTTGACGCCGATCTCGTCCAGTCGCTTTCCGACGACGGCATCACCTCGCCGTTCCCGATCCAAGAGCAGACGATCCCGCTGGCGATGAGCGGCCAGGACATCATCGGCCAGGCCAAGACGGGCACCGGCAAGACGTTCGGGTTCGGCCTGCCCCTCATCCAGCGGCTCGGCCCCGATCCAGAGCACGGCGTCCAGGCCCTCGTGGTGGTGCCGACTCGCGAGCTGTGCGTGCAGGTCTTCCAAGACCTCGAGCTCGCGGCGCGCAACCGGCCGACGATGGTGGTGCCCATCTACGGCGGCAAGGCCTATGAAGGCCAGATCGACCAGTTGAAGCAGGGCGCGCAGATCGTGGTGGGCACCCCGGGCCGCCTGCTCGACCTCGCCCAGCAGCGCATCCTCAACCTCGGCAACGTGAGCGAGATGGTGCTCGACGAAGCCGACAAGATGCTCGATCTCGGGTTCCTCCCCGACATCGAGAAGCTGTTCGCGCGCACACCCGAGACGCGTCACACGATGCTGTTCTCGGCCACCATGCCGGGCCAAATCGTCACGCTCGCGCGTCGCTTCATGCGCAAGCCCATCCACATCCGCGCGCAGGCTCCGGACGAGAGCATCACGCAGGCCAACATCCGCCACCTCGTCTATCGGGCGCACTCGCTCGACAAGGACGAGCTCATCGCTCGCACCCTGCAGGCCAACGGCCGCGGCAAGACGGTCGTGTTCACGCGCACGAAGCGCGGGGCCGCCCGGCTCATGGAAGAGCTGCGCGACCGCGGATTCGCGGCGGCCGCGGTGCACGGCGACCTCAGTCAAGAAGCGCGCGAGAAGGCGATGTCGGCCTTCAAGGCCGGCAAGCGCGACGTGCTCATCGCCACCGACGTCGCGGCGCGCGGAATCGACGTCGACGATGTCACGCACGTCATCAATCACACGATCCCCGACGACGAGGAGTCGTATCTGCACCGCGTCGGCCGCACGGGGCGCGCCGGGAACACCGGGATCGCGGTCACGCTCGTCGACTGGGACGACCTCACGCGCTGGGGCCTCATTTCGCGCGCGCTCGAGCTCGGTCAGGACGAGCCGCCCGAGACGTACTCGTCATCGGCGCACCTCTACAGTGACCTCGACATCCCTGAGGGAACGAAGGGTCGACTCCCGCGGACCGCTCGCGTCGCGGCCGAAAGCGGCGCGCGTCCGGAAACGGGCAGCGACGGAGATCGCTCAGGGCCGGATGCTTCGCGAGGCGCTGATCGTCCGGCGCGTCGCCGCCGGCGGGGCTCGGGTGACATCGGGTCAAGCGGCAGCGGCTCGGGCGGCGGCGGCTCTCGCGGCACGGGTTCTGGCGGCAGCGGGACTGGCGCGTCGTCGCGCGCCGAGAGCGGCGACACGAGAAGCGCGTCGGTCGACGGCGCCGCGGGGGAATCGTCGAACGGCACCGGTGAGGGCGGCGACGCTGCCCCCCGCCGGCGACGCCGTCGGCGTTCGCGCAGCGGAGGGAACGGCGGTTCGGCGGCGGCCGAGTCCCAGGCCTGAGGGCTGGCCGCGCGCCCGAGCCTCCCCGTGCCGGCCAACTACCCTTGTCTGGTGCACCTCACCGCAATTCCTGGCGGCACCGTCATGCTCAGGGACTCGCGGCGCAATACTGAACGTCGCGTCGTGTTGCAGCCCTTTCGCATCGCGACGACACCGGTGCGAGCGGGAGAGTTCGTTTTCGACCTCGAGAACGCCTCCAGCCTGGAGAACGTCGAAGCCCCTGCAAGCGGGGTTCGGTGGCTGGACGCTGTGGCATGGTGCAACGCCGCCTCTGAGGCCGAGGGGATCGAGCCTGCGTACACCTTCACGGACGAAGCGGTCAGATGGAATCCGGCCGCGAACGGATTCCGCCTCCCCACGGAGGCAGAGTGGGTCTTCGCGAGCTTGGGCGGCGGACTTGGGCCACGTTACGGTCCGCTGTCGGAAATCGCCTGGTCTGCCTTGGACGACGTCGGCGCCCCGCAGACGGTCGGCCGGAAAGCTCCGAACGACTACGGGCTGTTCGACACCCTCGGCAACGTGTGGGAGTGGTGCTGGGACCGCCTCGATCCCGCTCGTTACGGGGAGTACCGGCTCCTCAAGGGCGGCGGTTGGGCCGACCCGGAATGGAGCTGCCGAGTCGGTGTGCGTCGCGGGAACGCGCCGGATGCAATCGTCGAGGACGTCGGCTTCCGTGCGGCAAGAGGTGCCGTGGCCGATTCGGCGGGGGCTGACGGCGGACAAGGCTGGTCCGAGGCGGCGGATCGGCAGCGAGCGGCGGCATCCCACCCGCTTCCACTGGGATGGACTCCGCTGCGTTGACAGCTAGCCGTTGTCCGGTCACGTACTGCGTGACGACATGTCCGCGGTCTGTTGGTAGAGCGCCAGGCGAGGCCGTCCCTCAACGCGGCGGTACACGCTCGACATGATGGCCGTGAACGGCTCGGCGAGATCGGAACGCGAGGACGTCGCGCGGTAGATCAGTGCGGCGGCGTCCTCACCAGCGTCAACGAGCCGCGCATCCGTGATCTCGAACGACTCCCAGCCAGGAGCACCATCGAGTGAGGCAGCGATTTCGTCTCTCGTCATCACTGCCCCGTTGACCAACACGAACAGGGCATCCGGTGTCATCAGTTCGCCGTAGAACGTTCCGCCCGTGGAGTCGCAAAGCGATGTCCAACCAGCGTGTTCGAGGCCGAGAAGCTCATCAAGGGTGAACGCACTCATGTTCCTGACGGTACAAGAGCGCCCTCTCGAATGACCGTGCAGCCGCCGAGGGAGTGCTCATCGGGCGCGACTCCCGCGCGAAACGCCACGTCCCTCGAATGTCGGAGGGTGCGTGTTGGCTTGTCACATGCGAGAGATCGGTGAGGTGCTGGCGGAGGTTGAGCGAATGCTCGACGACGTTGTTGCGCCCGCGCTCGCCGACTATGAGTCGCGCGGCGCTGCGGATGCCGACCTGCTTCAGGTTCTCGAGCGAGCCGGGCGCGGGGTCGTCGCAATTCGGGGGCTGCTCACGGTTGACGTCGCGGCGCAGCTGCAGCGCGTCTTCGATTCGCTGCTGAATCCGAAGCTCACGGGCCCGCAGTTCATCCCGACAGGATCGACCGACGCCGACGCCGACGCCGAGGTTCGTGTGTTCGATGATCGGTCGCGGCCGCAGCGGCAACACGACGCCCTCGCGACCGCGCTCGGCGTCGCGGCTCGCTCGGGTGAGCTCCCCGAGCTTGGCGGCGCTGCACCCACGCTGGTGGTCTCGGTCCGCGAACGTGACCTCGCAGCCGGGCGCGGTTGGGCGCACCTCGAGGGCAGCGAGGCACCGACGTCGCTGGCGGTCGCTCACCAGCACGGCTGCGCGGGCGAGATTCAGCGCGTGGTTCTCGACGAGGCCAGTCGCATCGTCTCGATCGGCGTATCCGACCGCGCGTTCAACGCTCGTCAGCGCCGTGCGATCGCGCTCCGCGACGGCGGGTGCGTGATTCCCGGCTGTACGGTTCCGGCCGCATGGTGCGAGCTCCACCATGTTCAGGAGTGGGCGATCGGAGGGCCGACACACACCGATAATGGCGTGGCACTCTGCTGGTTTCACCACCGCACGATCGGAACGCGCGATGGTTGGCACGTCCGAATGCGGAACGGTATCCCCGAAGTGCTCCCGCCCGACGTGTGGAATGCCCTCAGGCGCCGTTGGGAGCCCGCGACCAGCTCCCACCTTCGCCTCCTCGACCTCCACGAGCCGCTTCGCCCAACCGACCGGCCCTACTGTTCCCAGCGCTCCGGCCTCCCCGACAGCTCCGGGCTGCCCGACCGATCCGCCGCTCCCCCGGGTCGAAGAGCCGTGGCGCCACCCCGTAGCGGGTCCCCGCCCCGTGTGAGGTCGGCGCGTCCACGTCGATTTGCCATGCGGCGGCTCCGGCGCATCCCACGATTCCGGGGAACTCGCCGTCGACGCGGTGGCCGTCCGGCCGACGACAGGGCGTCAGGTCAGGATCACGGGTGACAGCAAATACATGCTGTCGAATGTGGGGAACGCAGTGACGCCAGGGAATGCAGAACATCAGGGAACGCGGGTACGCCTGACATCAGGGGTACGCAGGACATCAGGGGTACACCGGCGAGCTCCCACTCGCCGACTCGATGATGCGCTCGAGCATCGCGGGAGCGGTGGTGTGCTCGCCGAGCCGGTTCGGTTTGCCCGACCCGTGATAGTCGCTCGAGCCGGTCACGATGAGATCATGGCGCGCGGCGAGCTCGCGCAGCACTCGCTTGCCCTCCTCACCGTTCTCCCGATGCTCGATCTCGAGGCCGAGAAGGCCGGCCGCCAGCAGTTCGCTGAACCGGTCGTCCAGGAGCGCAGCTCCACCGCGCGTTGCGGGGTGCGCGAGCACGGGAACCCCACCCGCGGCACGGACGAGTTCGATTGCACGTTCCGGCGCGGGCGCGTGATGCGGCTGGTAGTAGCCCCCGCGCCAGTGGAGGATGCTGTCGAACGCGGCGGAGCGGTTCGGCACGACGCCATTGACGACGAGCGCATCCGCGATGTGCGGGCGGCCGACCGTCGCCCCCGTCTCGGCGACGGCGAGCACGTCGGCCCACGTGAGGGGGTAGTCGGCCCCGATGCGCGCCACCATGCGCTCCGCGCGCGTGACGCGCGACTCGCGCACGGCATCCATCTCGACCCGCAGGGCGACGTTCTGCGGGTCGACAAGGTAGCCGAGCACGTGCACCGAGGCGCGACCGATCTGCGTCGACAGTTCGACGCCGGGGACGAGCGTGACGCCGTGCCTTACGGCCGCCGCCGATGCCACCCGCCAGCCCGCTGTCGAGTCGTGGTCGGTCAGCGCGATCGTGCCAACGCCCGCAAGCGAAGCCTGCCGCACCACCTCGGCCGGCTCTTCCGTGCCATCGGATGCCGACGAATGCGTGTGCAGATCGATGGGTTTCGCGGGGTCGAATCGAGGCACGCGGGACATGCACGCAGCGTAGCCGCGGAGCACACGAGTCCTGCGGCGCGTCGCAGCGCGCGCCACCCAGGTTCACACCGCCGAGCGGGGTAATCTCGACGGCCGTATGCCGAAATCCGTCCGCCGCACCTCCCCCGGCACCGCGATCGCCGCGATCGTGCTTGCGCTCATCACGCTCGCCGCCGCCACGGTGCTCTTCGCCCCCCACCTCTTGGGCCTTCAGCGCACCATCTTCGTCGCTCAGGCCATTCCCTTTCGCGTGCCCATCGTCATCGGCGCGACCGTCCTGCTGTTCGGGCTCCTCATCGCCATCGCCTCTTCTCGAGGGGCGAGGCGCCTGCTCGGCGGCGTCGCGATCGTGCTGACCGTCTTCGTCGTCGCCTCCGTTGGCCTCGTCGCCTCGCGCGGCATCGGCGACCCCAATGTGCCTGCCGAGTACAGCGCCGAGGACATCCGCGTGCTGTCGTGGAATACGCGCGGCGACGAGCCCGGTTCGCCCGCCATCGCGACCCTCGCGATCGACTACGGCGCTGACGTCGTCGTCTTGCCCGAGACCACCGAGGAGATGGGCGTCGAGATCGCCAATCTCATGGCGGAGGCCGGCTCTCCGATGTGGGTGCACACGCGAACCTTCGATGAGGAGTACCGGGCCACTTCGACGACACTGCTCATCGCCCCCGACCTCGGTGACTACGTCGTCGTCACCGACGAGGGCGACACGGGCACCTTGCCGACCGTCATCGCGCGCCCGCTCGGGACCGGGCCGACGATCGTCGCCGCGCACCCTGTCGCGCCGACGCCACTGAACATGGACCAGTGGGAGACCGACCTCGAATGGCTCGCCGGCCTGTGCGCCGGCAACGTCATCATGGCTGGCGACTTCAATGCCACGATCGACCACCTCGTCGGACTCGGCGCCACTGACTCGAACGGAGGGTCGAACTGGGTCACCCTCGGTGAGCCCGCGGAGACGGCTTACGACTTCGGCGAGTGCGTCGACGGAGCTCGGGCCACGGGAAACGGTGCCCTCGGCACGTGGACGACAGGCCTCCCGCCCCTCCTCGGCGCTCAAATCGACCACGTCATGGCGACGAGCCAGTGGCGATTCACGGGCTTCGAAGTGGTCACGAGCGTCGATCGCGCCGGCAGCGACCACCGACCCGTCTTCGCCCAACTCAGTCCCGCCTATGCCTGACCGGCACCCGGCCTGACCGGCACCGAGCCAGGACCGACTGTCAGTTCGACCCGCCGCGGCCACGGTTCACGCGCACTCAGGCCGGTCGCGGCAGAATGGCCGGATGGACACGTCCGACGTCACCGCAGACACCGCCGCCAGCACAACGCAGGCCGAGGCGCCCGAGCCGCCGCGCGCGACCGGGCAGACCTCTGCGACCGAGCAGGCAACTTCAACCGAGCAGGTAAGTGTCCCAGCGCACTCGACGAACCGGTCGACCACGCCCCGGACGGCGGCGTTCCAGCAGCGCATCTCGCTCGGCTGGGCCGAGCGCGATGAGCCCCTTCCGCCACGGCGAGAGGCAGCCCCCTCGGCCGCGGTCAGGCGCCGGTCGATCAGCTCACGTTTCGTCGGCGAGCGCATCGTGGTCCCGGCGGGCACGCGCAAGCAGCGGTCGAACGACACGGATTACCCGTTCCGCGCCCACAGTGCCTTTTCGCACCTGACCGGTTGGGGATCGGACGCCGAGCCAGGCGCCGTTCTCGTGCTCGAGCCGAGCGGCACCGCTCACACCGCCACGCTGTATTTCCGCGAACGCGCCGGCCGCGAGAGCGATGAGTTCTATGCGAACCCTGACATCGGCGAGTTCTGGATCGGACCGCGCCCGTCGCTCGCGCAGGTCGCGGCCGACCTCGACATCCCCACAGAGCACCTCGATCGGTTGAACCTCGATCGGCTGAACCTCGACGAGGACGGACCGCTGCGGGTCGTTCGCGAGGCCGATCCGGAGTTGACGGCGCGGCTCGACGCGGCGCGCGGCGTGAACGGCGACGAATCGATGTCGTCGGCCGTCGACGAGCTCGAGATCTCCGAGCGGATGCTCGCGGACGTCGATCGCCGCGCGAAGGTCGAGGCCGCCGATGCCGAGCTCGAACAGGCGCTCAGCGAGCTGCGGCTCGTGAAGGACGAGTTCGAGATCGGCGAACTCCGCAAGGCCGTCGCCGCCACTGCATCCGGATTCGACGACATCGTCGGGTCTCTGAGGCGGGCGACGACGCTGCCGCGCGGCGAGCGCCTCATCGAGGGGGTGTTCCACACCCGTGCCCGGCTCGAGGGCAACGAGGTGGGCTACGACACGATCGCGGCGTCGGGCCACCACGCCTGCATCTTGCACTGGACCAAGAACTCGGGCGAGGTGCGCGACGGCGACCTGGTGCTCATCGATGCGGGAGTCGAAGTCGATTCGCTGTACACGGCCGACATCACGCGGACCCTGCCGGTCAACGGCACCTTCACGGAGCCGCAGCGACGCGTCTACCAGGCCGTGCTCGATGCCGCCGACGCGGCATTCGCGGTCGTCAAGCCCGGCATCACGTTCCGGGACGTCCATGAGACCGCGATGCGCGTCATCGCCCAGCGCACCGCCGAGTGGGGATTGCTCGGTGTCACGGCAGACGAAGCGCTGGCGCGCGACGGTCAGCAACACCGCCGCTACATGGTGCACGGCACGAGCCACCACTTGGGCATCGATGTACACGACTGCGCCAAGGCGCGCCGCGAGCTGTACCTCGATGGCGTCGTGGAAGCCGGCATGGTGTTCACGATCGAGCCCGGGCTGTACTTCCAACCCGACGACCTCACTGTGCCGGACGAGCTGCGCGGCATCGGCGTCCGCATCGAGGACGACGTGCTCGTGACGGCGGACGGAGCAGAAAACCTGTCGATCGCGATTCCCCGTGCGGCCGACGATGTCGAGTCCTGGCTCCGCCGGGGCAGGCGCGCCGACTAGCGGAGCTGCCGACGAGCGGAGCTGGTACGGCTAGCTCGACTGTCCCGTCGCGCTCCCGGCATCCCCGGCCTCCCTGCGGCGGCGATCGCGCGCCGCACTCTCACGCTCTCGACGCAGCGCATCCTGCGCCTCACCGTAGGTTCGGGGTCGCTGCGGCGTGGCTGGCTCGGTCGACTCGGCCGGCTCAGACGTCACAGGCCCCGTGATGGCGCCGCCTTCCTGCGGCTGCGGCTGTCCGGGTCCAAACGGTTGTTCGGGCCCGCGCGGCTGTGCAGGTCCCCACGGCTGTTCGGGTCCCTGTACCTCTTCCGACACCGGTTGCGCCGTCGTGTTCATGCCCGACGGCGGAACCGCCGATCCCGCGTACGCCGCCTGCCCGCCGGTTGCCCCGGTTCCAAGGACCTGACGTGCGCGACCCGCAAGCTCGGGCCCCACCACGACGTCGAAGTGGGCCGCCAGTATCTGCATGACCGACGTGAACTCCTTTTTGCGGGGGTTCATGACGTGCGTAAGCAGGCTCCACAGCACACTGAAACCGATAGCAACCATCATGACCGGCAACAACGTCGTGAGTCCCGCCTGCGGCGTAAGGATGAGCACGAGCAGCCCGACGAAGACGCCGAGCATGACGCCGGAGAGCAGGCCGCCGAGCGCCGCCCTACCCGCGTTCATCTTGCCGGTCACTCGCTCGACGCTCTTGAGCGTGCTGCCGACGATCGACACCTCACCGAGAGGAAAATCTGCGCGGGCAAGCTGATCGACTGCGGCCTGCGCGCGCTCGTACGTCTCGTACGATCCCACCACCTCACCGGTGGGGATCGTCGGAAAACGGGCGGTGGATCGCGAAGACGGCGAGCTCATACGCTCAGTGTTCCACCTCAACCCCGTCGTGAGCCGGGGCTCGGGCGCGGCTCGGCCAATGTTCTCGCACGGCGCACCCCCGGGGCGCGGATTGCGGCGGTCGACCGCGCACTACCATGAGCCCGTGAGCGTCTCAAAAGCCTTCGTCGCACGCCTCGCGAACCTCGCCGTCTTCGATGAGGACGGCGACCGCGTGGGGCGCGTCCGCGACGTCGTCGTGCAGACCCGCGCCGAGCATGCGCCCCGAGTGAGTGGATTCGTGGTTGAGCTGCCGGGCTTCAAGGGGCACTCGTTCGCGCCGATCCGGATGCTGCGGTCGATCGGCGCCGGTCAGCTCATCATCGAGGGGCGGATCGATGGCCGTCCATTCGAGCAGAAGGGCGGCGAGCTGCGCGTGCTCGCCGATCTCCTCGACCGCACCGTGACCCTCGTCGACGACGGCAGCCCGGGCACGCTTGAGGACGTCGCGATCGAACGCGACGACGCCGGGGATTGGCACCTGCGCCAACTGTTCGTCAGGCTTCCCCGCGTCGGCGCGTCCCTATTCGGCAAGGGACCCTCGCGCTACGTCACTTGGGACGAGATCGACTTCGAGGACGAGGACGACGACGACCGAGGGCCCGCGAGCGCCTTCATCACCGCGACCTCCGAGCTCAAGCCGTCCGACCTCGCGGCGGAGCTCCTCGGCCTTCCCGAAGACCGGATGCTCGATATCGTCAGCGAGATGCCGGACGACCGCCTCGCGGACGCGCTCGAAGAGATGCACGAAGACGACCAGGTGCGCATCATCGTGCACCTCCACGAGGAGCACGCGGCCGACATCCTCGACCACATGCAGCCCGATGACGCGGCTGACCTGGTGGCGCGGCTCGATGCCGAGACGAGTGAGGCGCTGCTCGCTCGAATGGAGCCGAATGAGGCGGACGACGTGCGCATGCTGCTCACGTACGCGCCGGACACCGCCGGCGGCCTCATGACGACCGATCCGATCATCTGCTCCGCCGACACGACCGTTGCTGAGGCACTGGTACGCATCCGCCAGAAAGAGATCTCCACCGCCCTCGCGACGACGGTGTTCGTGACGGTCTCGCCGTACGAGCCGCCCACCGGTCGCTACCTGGGGGTGGTGCACTTCCAACGCCTGCTCAGGTATCCACCGCACGAACAGCTCTCGACGATCCTCGACACCGAGACGGAGGCGGTGCACTGGACGACGAGCGACGCGGAGGTGGCGCGGGTGCTCGCGAGCTACGATCTCGTCGCCCTGCCCGTCGTCGACTCCGAGCACCGCCTCGTCGGCGTCATCACGATCGATGACGTGCTCGATCACCTCCTTCCCGAAGACTGGCGCACGCGCGACGTGGACGGCGGCGTGGTGCCCACGAGGGCGGCCTCGCGGCGTCAACGGTTGACGCAGAGCGAGGTCACGACACCGCAGCGCACGAGGAGGCGAGGACGTGGCTGACCGGATCACGGGGCGCGACGCCGACCTGTCCCTACCCCGGAGCGAGGGACGCCGGTGGTGGCGTCCCGGCCGCGGGAACGGCACCGCCAGGCGCGGAGGTGATGCCGGAGGCCGCGGGCCCCGTTCCGGCCGTGACGAACGGCGCGGCACGGCGCGCCGCCAACGACACGAGACCGTCCCCTCGGAGCAGCAGGGCGAGCGCGGGTCGAAGGACCGCCTCGGTCGGCTGATGGAGACGTTCGCCCGGGGCATGGGGACACCCGCGTTCCTCATTGCGCTCACGCTGTTCTGCGTGGCATGGCTCGTGTGGAACAGCATGCTGCCGGAGCACGTGCGATTCGATTCCGCCGCCCTTGGGTTCACGGCGCTCACGCTGATGCTGTCGCTTCAGGCCTCGTACGCCGCCCCCATGCTGCTGCTCGCGCAGAACCGACAGGACGACCGCGACCGCGTGCAGATCGAGCAGGATCGGCAGCGAGCCGAGCGCAACACGGCCGATCTCGAGTACCTTGCCCGCGAGCTCGTCGCGCTGCGGATGCTCGTGGCCGATATGGCATCGAAGGACTTCATCCGCGCAGAACTGCGCAGCCTCCTCGAGGACCTCGAAGAGCTCGAGGCACTCGACGATGCGGCCGGTGACGCGCCCGATGACGGCACCCCGCCCGAGCGGACCCAGCGCGAGCGCCTCGCGTTGCGGCGCGCCCGCGCGGCCGAGGCCGACGAGTATCGAGAGCGCGACGTGAGCGAGCAACGCCGCCGCGCCAAGGTCCGTCGCGAGGCCGAAGCCGAAGCCGAATCAGCGGCAGAGGCAGCGGCAGAGGCAGAAACCGAGGCAGAGCCCGAGGCACAGGCAAAGCCCGAGCCCGAGACACGGGCCGAGGCAGACGCGTCGACCGACGCCGAGGAACCGCCCGCGACAGCGGCGCAGGAGACGAATGACTGAACCGTCCACCCGACCGGATGGCGCCGACTCGTCAGCGCGTGCAAGCATCCTGCGCGCCCTCGATGAAGTCATTGATCCCGAGATCCGCCGCCCCGTCACCGAGCTCGGCATGATCGAGCGCGTCGACGCCAGCGATTCCCCCGACGAGCCCGCGGTCGTCGAGCTCCGCCTCACGATCGTCGGCTGCCCGGCCGCATCGCGCATCGAGGCCGACGTGAGGCGCGCCATCGAGCACGCGATCGGCGAGCGGCCGTACCGGCTCGACCTCGGCGTCATGACGCCCGCGCAGCGGGCCGCGATGCGTGATTCGCTCCGTGGAAGCGGTCCGCGCGAGATCCCGTTCGGGCCCGATTCCCTGACGCGCGTCGTCGCGGTATCGAGCGGGAAGGGCGGGGTCGGCAAGTCGACCGTGACCGCCAATCTCGCCGCGTCCATGTCGGCCGACGGCCTCGCGGTCGGGATCGTCGACGCCGACGTGCACGGCTACTCGATCCCGGCGCTCATGGGCCTCACTGGCCCGGATGCTGTTGGCGACGCAGGCACGACCGTGCCGACCCGGCTCGACGACATGATCCTGCCGCCCATCGCGCACGGCGTGAAGGTCATCTCCATCGGCATGTTCCTGGGCGAGGGCGACGGCGTCGTGGCGTGGCGCGGCCCCATGCTGCACCGCACGATCGAGCAATTCTTGCGCGACGTGTACTTCGGCGATCTCGATGTGCTGCTCGTCGATCTGCCGCCCGGGACTGGTGACATCGCGATCTCACTCGGGCAGCTGCTTCCCGGCGCCGAGGTCGTCGTCGTCACCACGCCGCAGCCGTCTGCCGCCGACGTCGCCGTGCGCTCCGGCCTCGTCGCCCGCAAGATAGGGCAGCGCGTCATCGGCGTCATCGAGACCATGTCGCCCGCCGAGGGCCCCGATGGTGCCCGCCTGGCGGTGTTCGGCGAGGGCGGCGGTCGCCACGTCGCGGCGCGGCTGAGTGGGGAAGACGAATCCGCACCCGCGTCGGCATCCACATCGGTGTCCGACCTCGAGGTGCCGCTCCTCGCGGAGGTGCCGCTCAGCATTCCCCTTCGCGAGGCCGGTGACGCTGGCCGGCCGATCGTGCTGAACGATCCCGCCGACCCCGCTGCCGTGGCGCTTCGCGCGGCCGCGCGGGCGATCGCGTCGCGCCCGCGTGGCCTCTCGGGACGCTCCGTCGGCTTCCGGGTGCGCTAGCCGTGCCCGACCTCGTCGGGCTCCACGGTTGGCCTGCGCTCGTCGCCCTCGCGGCAGCTGCCGTCGTCATCGGCTTCAGCAAGACCTCGTTCGGCGGCGTCGCCGCGATCAGCGTCGCCGTGTTCGCTTTCGTGATGCCCGCGAAGGAATCGACCGCAACGGTTCTGCTACTGCTCATCGTCGGCGACCTCGTCGCGGTCGCCCGCTACCGGCGAGTGCGGTGGCGCCTGCTGCCGCGCCTGCTGCCCGCTGTAGTCCCGGGGCTCCTGCTCGGCGCGCTGTTCATGAACCTCGTCGACGACACCGTCATGAAACTCACGATCGGCGGGCTGCTGCTGGTCATGGTGCTGATCCAGCTCCGGCCGCGCCTCCGCGGGCGGTCACAGCGGCGCGTCTCGTCGGACGAGCCGCCCCACGGCCCCACATCGGCGGCGGCGGGCCCCGGCTGGCCCGTGCAGATCGGCGCGGGCGTCGCGGCGGGCTTCACGACGATGACCGCGAACGCCGCCGGCCCGTTCATGGCGCTCTATTTTCTCGCGGCGCGCATCGACAAGATGCAGTTCATCGGCACGAACGCGTGGTTCTTCTGCATCGTCAACATCTCGAAGGTGCCGCTCGCCGCGTCGCTGGGGCTCTACACGGGTGAGGGCCTGTGGCTCGTGCTCCTGCTCATTCCGTTGGTACTCGCCGGCACGGTCGTCGGCGTCTCCGTGATCAAGCGCGTTTCGCAGCGGCAGTTCGAGATCGTCACGCTCGTCGCCTCGGCGATCGCCGCCGTCTCGCTGCTCGTGCTGTAGCCCTCGTCGCCTCACCCTCGTCGTCTCGGATTGGCCGCCTCGGGCCGGCCTTCCGACATGCGCGGTACCGAAACGAGAACGCGCCCCGAGCATCCGGTCATGGATGCCCGCGGCGCGATCGTCGAGGCGCGCTCGGCGGCGTTACGCCTGGGCGGCGTCGAGCCGCTCCGCGACGTTCTTCCAGTTCACGATGTTCCAGAACGCCTTGATGTAGTCGGCGCGGACGTTCTCGTAGTCGAGGTAGTACGCGTGCTCCCATACATCGAGCTGCAGGATCGGCGTGACGCCGAAGGGGATGTTGCCCTGCTGGTCGAACAGCTGGAAGGTCGTGAGGTTCCCACCGGTCTGGTCGTAGCCGAGCACGGCCCAGCCCGAGCCCTGAACACCCAGGGCGACGGCCGTGAACTGCTCCTTGAACTTCTCGAGGCCGCCGAACTGCTCGTCCAGCGCCGTCTTGATGGAGCCCTCGGGCTCACCGCCCTCGGGCGAGAGGTTCGTCCAGAACACCGAGTGGTTCACGTGACCACCGAGGTTGAACGCGAGGTCCTTCTCGAGCTTGTTGATGTTCGCGAGGTTGCCCGATTCGCGGGCCTCGGCGATCTGCTCGAGTGCCGTGTTGGCGCCCTTGACGTAGGTCGCGTGGTGCTTCGAGTGATGGAGCTCCATGATGCGACCCGAGATGTGGGGCTCGAGCGCGGCGTAGTCGTAAGGGAGATCGGGAAGCGTGAACTCTGCCATGGGCGTCCTTTCGAAATGTGCTGTCCGGCGTTGGCCGGTTGGCTGCTGCCCGGCGCGAAGACGGTGCGCCGGATCGACGCTCCGTGGTCGCACTGCAAGCAACCCGCTCATCCTATGCAGGAGTATGGAATTCCAGATGTGAACGCCTGCAGGTGGCCGCCTCAGCCGTCATCCTGAGTCATGTTCATCCGCCCCGCTCGCCGATATTCGCGGAGCCCGCGGTCACGTCCCGTCGCGATGATCCGGATGATCGAGGCCCCGCGGCGCAGGACCGGTAAACTGTTCGAGTTCGCATCAAGATGGAGGCACACACATGGCCGCGATGAAGCCCCGTACCGGCGACGGTCCTATGGAAGCAGTCCGCGAAGGTCGGTTGATCATCGTTCGCGTTCCCCTCGAGGGTGGAGGGCGTCTCGTCGTGTCGGTGAACGATGCAGAGGCGAAGGAACTGCGCAACGCCCTGTCGGGCGCCGTCGGCGAGTAGCCGCTGTGGCGCGACGGCGCCGGACGGGATGATCCCGTCCGGCGCCGCTCCTGTACCCACCGCTTCGCTCGCCACGACGCGGCGTGAGCATCGTTACGCGCGCGAGTTTCGGCCTATTGCAGCCAGGGCGTTCCCCTCGTGAGCCGCCGCCACGGCCCCGCGAAGCTGAGGCGCTGGGCCGGAAGGCCGAACGCGAAGACCGCCATCAGCACCCCTTCGACGAGGTGATAGTCGACGAAGGGGTTTGGGGCGATGGGGAACGACGCCAGCCACATCATCAGCATCATGAGCGCGCCGCCGATCGAGGCCAGGCGCACGGCGATGCCCGCCATCAGCCCCACACCGACGCCGAGTAGTCCTGCCATGAACAGCACGTCGACGACGACGTGCCCGGCGATGGGCTCGAACACGCCCTGCAGGGCGCGCTCGGCGCTCAAATATCCGTGTGTCGGCGAACCCCCGTTGATCCAGGCGTTCTCGGGGCTGGTCGCGAACGTGAGCCCGAAGGTCTTGTCGATGAAGGCCCAGAGAAACTCGAATCCCACGAGGATGCGGACGATCGCTAGCGCGAGCCAGGCCCGAGGGTGTGCTCGAGGAGAAGCGATGTCGCCGTTCTTCGTGGTTGCCATGGATCCCCATTCCGTCGGTGGTGAGCGGTATCGATCCGCGGGTCAATCGTGGGTCAACGCCCGATCAAACACAACGTGCCGTGTGTCGCGCGGCGCGCCGGACCGGCCGTGTATCTCGATTGGGGCGCGTCGCCGTGCTGTCGAGGCCGGGCCACCTCCGGACCCGGTCGTCGCGCGCCGAGGCTGCGGCACTCGGTTACGAGGCGCGCTTGGCGAGCTGCAGGATGCCGCCGTCCACGGGGAGGATTGAGACCGTCAGGTCTGGCTGCCGATCGAACTCGCGGATGAGAGCCCGCAGGCCGCTCGTGACTGGGTCGCGGCGCGCCGGGTCGGCGACGCGCCCACCGTTGAGGGCGCGAAGCGCGACGATCGTCCCGCCCGGCCGGACGAGCCGCAGCGCGTGCTGCAGGTAGGCCGCGATGTGCTCGAGTTCGCCGCCGATGACGACGAGGTCGTAGCCCGATTCCGTCATGCGCGGAAGCAGGTCGAGGGGGTGGCCAGCGATGAGGCGGAGCGTCGAGGAGCGCGCCCCCTCCGCCAGCAGCGCACGACGCGCCTGAGCGAGATGCTCGGGCCCGTCGTCGATCGCCGTGAGCGTCGCGTTCGGAGCGCCCCGATGCAGCCACAGGCTTGCGACGCCGACACCGGAGCCGATCTCGATGATGCTCCGCGCTCCCGTCGACGTGGCGATGAACGCGAGGTGCGCCCCCGTGGTCGGCGAGATCGGCCGCATGCCCTCTTCGAGCGCGTGCGTGCGTACCTCGAGCTGCGCCGGATGTTCGGCGATGCGCTCATCGGTGTAGCGCGCGTTGCGCTCGAGCTCGGACATGTGCGCAAGCGTAGCGGCGCGCTCGGCCCGGGGCCGGGAGGCGAGTGCGGAGCAAATCGCGGCGTCGCGGACCCCGGCATGGCGGGCCCGCGGAGGCGTCGCCCGCCGGCGGCGTATCCTTGAGGGGTGTTTGGCCTGACGTTCGAGAAGCTCCTGCTGATCGGCGTCATCGCCGCGTTCATCATCGGGCCCGAGCGACTCCCCCAGGCAGCGGAACAGCTGCGACGCTTCGTGCGGTGGGCGAAGTCGACGGCGACGGGCGCGAAAGAACGCGTGCGCGAAGAGATGGGCGACGAGTTCGACGAGGTCGACTGGCGAAAGCTCGACCCTCGCCAATACGACCCGCGACGCATCATCCGCGAGGCTCTCCTCGAAGACGGCGAGCATGAGGCGACGAACGTCGGCCCGCGTCCGGGAGTCGGCCCGGGTTCGGGGGTCGCCTCGCGTTCGGGGGTCGCCTCGGGCGCCGAGGTTGCGGGGCCGGCCACTCGCGCGGCGTTCGACGCCCCCGCAACGTCTGCCGGAGCCCCCGGCGCCTCCGGAGCCCCGGGAGCCCGCGTCGCGACTGCCGACGCGCCGACCGCCGTGCGGGAGGCGGCGGGCGGCGCTGTGACACTTGGAGCGGGTGGCGGCGTCGCCGCCGGCGCAGCCCCTTTCGACCCGGAGGCGACATGACCACTGCCACGAGCATCCAGACCCCGTACGAGGATCTGCTGCGGTCCGTGCTGGAGCACGGCGCCAAGAAATCCGACCGCACCGGCACCGGCACGCGCAGCGTCTTCGGGGCGCAGCTGCGATTCGACCTCGGCGCCGGGTTTCCGCTCATCACCACCAAGAAGCTGCACCTGCCCTCGATCGTGCAGGAGCTGCTGTGGTTCATCCGCGGCGAGTCGAACGCGCGGTGGCTCCAGGAGCGCGGCGTGACGATCTGGGACGAGTGGGCCGACGAGCACGGCGAGCTCGGGCCCGTGTACGGCGTGCAGTGGCGCTCGTGGCCGACGCCGGACGGGGGCACGATCGACCAGCTCACGAACGTGATCGAACAGATCCGCACGAACCCCGACTCGCGTCGCCTGCTCGTCTCGGCCTGGAACGTGAGTGAGCTGCACAAGATGGCGCTGCCGCCCTGCCACCTGATGTTCCAGTTCTATGTGGCCGATGGCAGACTCAGCTGTCAGCTGTACCAGCGCAGCGCCGACATGTTCCTCGGGGTGCCGTTCAACATCGCGAGCTACTCGCTGCTCACGCACATGGTCGCGGCGCAGACGGGGCTCGGGGTCGGCGACTTCGTATGGACGGGCGGCGACTGCCACATCTACGACAACCACGTCGAGCAGGTCGAGCTGCAGCTCGCCCGCGCCCCGTTCGCGCCCCCTCGGCTCGAGCTCGCCCAGCGCGACTCGATCTTCGACTACGAGTACGACGACGTGCGGATCGTCGGCTACGAGCACCATCCGACGATCAAGGCCCCCGTCGCGGTCTAGCTCAAGCCGGGGCCTGCCGGCACGTCCTTTCCGCACGGGGCGCTTCCGCGGGGGCGGGGGCCTCCGGGTGTGAGAGGCCTACGGCGGGGTCCAATCGTGGCCGATGACGTACCAGCACCAGTGGATCCAGGCGATCTGGCCCAGGATGCTCGCCACCACGACGGCGACACGATAGACGGGCGACCGCGGCAGGGCGACGACCCCGAGCCACGGGAACATCGGCAGCAGCAGACGGAACGTCGACGACTGCGGGAAGAACACCGCGACGAGGTACGTGAAGTAGCTGATGAGCCACAGTCGCACCTCGATGCCGAGCCGCTTCATCACGGGCAGCGCGAGCAGCACCGCGATCGTCGCGATGATCGCGCCGACGATCACGATCGACCCGACGGTCCGCGCGACCGACCCCTCCGGGAACACTCCCGGCCACGCCCAGCCGATCCAGAAGTACCCGCCGTGGAACCACGCCGTGAACGGCACGAGCTCGCCCGGCCCCGTGTAGTGCGACCGCCACGCGAGCTCGGTGTCGAGGTAGGCGCTGAACTCGCCCGTCGCGACCCACGCCGTCAGGAGCCACGCGAAGCCCGATAGCACCGACAGGGCGGTCACGCCGGCCACGGCGAGCTGCTCGCGCAGCGGGAACGTGTCCTTGCCCTTGTGCGCCTGCCACCACCGATAGAGCAGGTACAGTCCCAGCGTCATCGCCCACGCAAGGCCGGTCGGCCGCGTGAACGACGCGAGCACGATGACCGGCGCCATCACGAGCCATTGCCGCTCGACGAGGAGGAGCAGCAGCGACGCGACGAACAGCAGCTGCAAGCTCTCGGCGTAGGCGAGCTGCAACATCGGGCTCACCGGCGCGATGCAGAAGAGCGCGACCGCGAACATGGCCGTACCGCCATCGACGAGGTGGCGCAGCAGCCGGTGGAAGATGAGCGCAGCCCCGAGCCCGCACGCGAGCGACACGAGCACCGCAACCACCGCGAACGGCAGTCCGGTGAGGAGCATGAGGCCGCGCACGACCATCGGGTACACCGGCATGAACGCCCACGCGCTCTCGGTCACGCGCCCCTCGTCGTTGCGCGGCAGCTCGCTCGGGTAGCCGCCGGCGGCGATGCGCTCGTACCATTCGCCGTCCCAGATCCCGGAGAACGTGAAGAGGTCGGGCCGCTCCGGCGTCTGCCAGGTCTCGGACTGGTGATCGGCGTAAATCAGCAGGATCACGGTCGTGATGACGCGTGAAACGGCCCACACGATGACGACCTGCAGCCACACGGGCACGTGGCTCCAGTAATACGAGAAGTAGGTGGGGCGCCGGTCCTGTGCCACGGTGAAGTCGTCACGCCGGAGCCCCGGTTGGCGCTGCCCGACCGCCTGCGGCGCGTCAGCCCCCGCCACGGCCTCGAAGGGCACGTCCGTCGCCCGTTCAGAGCCGTCGGCGACGTCGGGCGCAGCCGCGACGTCGGGCGCGTCGGGGCGCTCGGCACCCGTCACGCCTCGTCCTCCAGGTAGGCACGCAGCCCGCGCTCGACGGACCGGATCTCGTCGAGCGCGACGCGCTCGTCGTCGGCGTGCGCCTTCTGCGGGTCGCCCGGCCCGTAGTTGACGGCCGGCACGCCGAGCGCAGAGAAGCGAGCCACGTCCGTCCACCCGAACTTTGCTCGCACCTCTCCCCCGACCGCGTCCGCGAACGCGCGCGCGATGCCGGCGTCGAGCCCGGGCCGCGCTCCCGGCGACCGGTCGACGATCTCGACGTCGAAGCCGTCAAAGAACGACTCGAGGAAGGCGCAGGCCTCGTCGAGCGACATGCTCGGGGCGAAGCGGTAGTTCACGTGCACCGTGCACAGATCGGGAATGACATTGCCCGCGACGCCGCCAGAGATGCGCGTGGCGTTGAGGCCCTCGCGGTAGTCGAGCCCGTCGACGCGCTTCGTGGCGGGCTCGTAGTCGGCCAGCCGTTCCAGGATCGGCGCGGCCAGGTGAATGGCGTTGACGCCAGCCCAAGCACGCGCGCTGTGGGCACGCCGACCGTGCGTGCGGACATCGGCGCGCAGGGTGCCGTTGCAGCCGCCCTCGACGCCGCCGTTGGTCGGCTCGCCGAGGATGGCGAAGTCGGCGTGCAGCAGGTCCGGGCGCACCTGCGAGAGCAGGCCGAGGCCGTTGCGCGACGCCTCGACCTCCTCATTGTCGTACCAGATCCAGGTCACGTCGTGCCTCGGCGCCGCAAGCGATGCCGCGACCCGCAGTTGCGTCGCGACGCCCGCCTTCATGTCAACGGTGCCGCGACCCCACAGATACTCCCCCGGACGCGTGCCGGGCACGTCGGCGGCGGCGTCCTCTTCCGTCACCGTCACGAACCTGGTCGGCAGATTGTCGTTGATCGGCACGGTGTCGAGGTGGCCGGCGATCGCGAC
Organism: Pseudoclavibacter endophyticus; assembly: GCF_008831085.1. NCBI lineage: Bacteria > Bacillati > Actinomycetota > Actinomycetes > Micrococcales > Microbacteriaceae > Pseudoclavibacter > Pseudoclavibacter endophyticus. The sequence continues at coordinate 1,322,334 of NZ_WBJY01000001.1, read as the reverse complement.
GCGCGTCGCCCGACCGAGCTCCGTGCGTGCGACGACGGTGTTGCCGAAGCGCAGCACGCGCAGGTGCCCGAGCGCGTCGACCGCCGCTTCGACGGCGTCGGCGATGCGCGATTCCGCGCCCGACTCGGACGGGATGTCGCATAGCTGCCGGGTGAGCTCGACGACGTCAGCGCTGAGGTCGAGGCCATCCCGCCCATCGACGGCGGAAACCGGGCTCGGCAGTTCGGGCATGCGCCCCAGTCTACGAGCGCCACCGCGCCGTGGCCGACCACGCTCTACGGCGGCGGCGCCGCGAATCCGCCCCGGTCGAGGCGGCAACGCCCGCCCCCGAGCGTCAGTACCCTGGTCGCATGACGACGAACGCCGACTCGCCCGCCCCCACGCACGCGTGGGGAGACGGACTCGCCACCGAAACCCTCGACGGTCAGCTGCTCGACGCGTGGTTCCCCGAGCCGCAGCTCGGCGAGATCCCGCAGGGCCGCGACCCCCACCTGGTTCCGAGCTTGCTTGCCGATCTCGCGACCGAGGACGAACATCGCGAGGTGCGCATCCGCCCGATCGTCGCAACATCGCGCCTGAACGAGGCCGTCTCGTCGGTGACCGACGCCTACCTTCGCCTGCACCTGCTCAGCCACCTCCTCGTGCAGCCCAACACGATCAACCTCGACGGCATCTTCGCCCACCTGCCGAACAACGCCTGGACCAATGTCGGCCCCCTTACCCCTGAGGCAGCGGCGCGGCTCCGACCACGCCTGCGCCGTGCGGGCATCCAGGTGTACGCGATCGACAAGTTCCCGCGCCTCCTCGACTACGTGACCCCTGACCGCGTCCGCATCGCCGACGGTGGCCGAGTGCGCCTCGGAGCCCACCTCGCACCCGGAACGGTCGTGATGCATGAGGGCTTCGTCAATTTCAACGCCGGCACGCTCGGCGCCTCGATGGTCGAGGGCCGGATCTCGCAGGGCGTCGTCGTCGGCGACGGCTCGGACATCGGCGGCGGCGCCTCGATCATGGGAACCCTCTCCGGGGGCGGCACGCAACGCATCACGATCGGTGAGCGCGCACTGCTCGGCGCGAACTCCGGGCTCGGCATCTCGCTCGGCGACGACTCGATCGTCGAGGCCGGCCTCTACGTCACCGCCGGCACGAAGGTCGCGGTCGTCGGCGCGACCAATCCGAGGGGCGAGCTCGGCGAGCCCCGCGTGGTGAAGGCGATCGAGCTCTCCGGCGCCGCCGGTCTGCTCTTCCGCCGGAACTCGGTGACCGGCGCGGTTGAGGCCGTCGCACGGTCGGGCGCGGGCATCGTGCTCAACGCCGATCTTCACGCGTAGTCGTCGGCAGCGCACGCTCCCGGGGCACCGCCCGGGAGCGCCGCCCCGGGGGCCGTTGCTCTTCCGCCAGGCGAACACGGCAACCGCGTGGCCCGGTGGCGGGTGACAATGGTGCCGGAGGTGGGCGCATGAAGCTGGAGCGTGTTGGCTCGTCTGGCCTGAAGGTGTCGGAGCTCGTGCTCGGATGCATGAGTTTCGGGACTCCGGGCACGGGCAACTATCCCTGGAGCCTGCCCGAGAGCGAGGCCAGGGCGTTCTTCGAGCTGGCGCTCGAGTCGGGCATCACGACGTTCGACACGGCGGACGCCTACTCGTTCGGCGCCAGCGAGGAGATCACCGGTCGCTTGCTCGGCGAACTCGTGAACCGGGACGACGTCGTCATCTGCACGAAGACGTTCTTCCCAACGCGCGAAAGCGCGTATGCGCGCGGCCTCTCGCGCAAGCGCATCATCGAGGCCGTCGATGCCTCGTTGCGTCGCCTCGGCACCGACTACATCGACCTCTATCAGATCCATCGCTTCGATCCGGAGACGCCCGTCGAAGAGACGTTGACCGCCCTTCATGACGTCGTGAAAGCGGGCAAGGTGCGCTACCTCGGGGCTTCGAGCATGGCCGCGTGGCAGTTCGCCACGTTGCAGTTCACGGCGAAGCTTGCGGGGTTGACACCGTTCATCGCCATGCAGGATCAGTACAACCTGCTGCAACGCGAGGAAGAGCGCGAAATGCACCCGTTCTGCGCCGACCAGGGCATCGGCGTGCTCGCGTGGTCGCCGCTCGCCCGCGGGCGACTGACGCGCGACTGGGATGCGACGAGCGAACGCCGCGAGACCGATCGGCAGGGATCGCGGCTGTACCGGCAAGCTGAGCAGACTGATCGGGAGATCGCGCAGGCCGTCGCGGAGATCGCCGCCGATCGGGGCGTCTCACGCGCGCAGGTGGCGCTCGCGTGGGTGCGCGGCCGCAAGGCCGTCACGGCGCCGATCGTCGGTGCCACGAAGCGGCAGCACCTCGCCGAGGCGATCGAGGCGATGGCGCTCGAGCTCACAACCGACGAGATCGCACGGCTCGAGGCGTCTTACGCGCCGCGGAAGCCCGAGGGCTACTGACCGGCGGCGCCTGACCGACGGCTCCCGACCATCGGTTGCTCACCGGCCTGGCCTGTGCATCGCAGGCGACAGAACAACACCCCCGCTGGCCGACGATTCGTCCGGCTCGAGCGGGGGTGTTGATGTCCTCTCACCGTAGTTGGCGGTTCCGCGCCGCAGGCTGAACCGTGGCTGCGGAAACGGTCACAGAACGGCAACGCCGGCGTCGCCACGCTCCGGCATCAGTGCTCGAAGCTGCGACCTTCCGGATAGTGGCGCTCCCGCTCGCCGATGTACAGCTGCTGCGGGCGCCCGATCTTCGTCTTGGGGTCGTCGTTCGCCTCGCGCCAGTGTGCGAGCCAGCCGGGCAGGCGGCCGATCGCGAACAACACGGTGAACATGCGTGTGGGAAACCCCATGGCCTTGTAGATGAGACCGGTGTAGAAGTCGACGTTCGGGTAGAGACGCCGCTCCTTGAAGTAGTCGTCGTTGAGGGCGACGTGCTCGAGTTCGAGGGCGATCTCGAGCAGTGGGTCTTTGACGCCGAGGTTCTCGAGCACCTGGTCGGCCGACTGCTTGACGAGGCGGGCGCGCGGGTCGTAGCTCTTGTACACGCGGTGCCCGAATCCCATCAGACGGACGCCGTCTTCCTTGTTCTTGACTCGCTGCACGAAGCGGTCGACGCCCTCGCCGGACTCCTGGATGTTGCCGAGCATGTTGAGCACTGCCTCGTTCGCGCCGCCGTGGAGGGGGCCGTAGAGCGCCGAGATGCCGGCCGAGATCGAGGCGTAGATGTTGGCCTCGGTCGAGCCGACGAGGCGCACGGTCGACGTCGAAGCGTTCTGCTCGTGGTCGGCGTGCAGAATGAGCAGCCGGTCGAGCGCCTCCGCGAGGACGGGGTTGACCTCGTACGGCTCGGCCATGACGCCGAAGTTGAGCTTGAGGAAGTTCTCGACGAAGTCGAGCGAGTTGTCCGGGTAGAGGAACGCCTGGCCGATCGATTTCTTGTGCGCATAGGCCGCGATGATCGGGATCTTCGCGAGCAGGCGAATCGTGTTGAGCTCGACCTGCTCGGGGTCGTTGACGTCGAGAGTGTCCTCGTAATAGGTCGAAAGCGCGTTGACGGCGCTCGACAGCACCGACATCGGATGCGCGTGCGACGGCAGCGCGTCGAAGAAGCGCTTCAGGTCTTCGTGCAGAAGGGTGTGGCGACGGATGTTGTCGGCGAACGCCTCGTACTGCGTGTCGGTCGGCAGCTCGCCGTAGATGAGAAGGTAGGCGACCTCGAGGAACGTCGAACGGGCCGCGAGCTGCTCGATCGGATACCCGCGATAGCGAAGAATGCCCTGTTCGCCGTCGATGAAGGTGATGGCCGACTTGGTCGACGCCGTGTTGACGAACCCGTTGTCGAGCGCAGTGAGCCCGGTCTGCTTGGTGAACGTCGAGACGTCGACGGCGTCGGGACCCTCGACTGCCCGGAGGATCGGGAACTCGGCGGTTCCGCCGGGGTGATTGGCGGTGATGACCTCTTGCTGCGATGCGTTCTGCTGCTCGTCGCTCACTGATCCTCCTTGGTCACACGTGGGTCTCGTTCGTGGACTCGTGTGTCCACTCGCAGTGACGGCCCCGTGTCAGGGCCGGGCTTCCCCCAGCCTAGAGGGTTGCGGTTCCTGGCTTCACGCTGCGCGGCGAAGCGCGTGATCACGCGACGAGCCTACTGGGTTCGGCAAACCGGCAGACCGACCCGAGTGCCTTCACGCCCCGTCTGCGTTCACGTCTCGTCTGCGTTCACGCCCCGGCGGGCGGAGCCTTCCAGCCGCTCGGCGGCGGCCGCGATGTCCGCGTCGCGCGCCGTGAGACTCAGCCGCACGTGGCGAGCACCCCCGGCACCGTAGAAGGGGCCGGGACCGGCGAGGATGCCGACATCGGCCAGCGCCGACATCGTCGCCCAGGCGTCTTCATCGCGGGTGCCCCACAGGTAAAGGCCAGCCTCGCTGCCCTCGACGCGGAGTCCGAACGCCTCGACGGCCGGTTTCAAGACCCCGCGACGGGCCCCGTACGTGGCGCGCTGCGCATCCGCGTGCTCGTCGTCGCCGAGCGCGACGGCCATGGCGTGCTGCACGGGGCCCGGCACGATGAGCCCCGCGTGCTTTCGGGCCCGCACCAGTGTCGCGATCAGCGCCGCGTCACCGGCCGCGTAGGCGGCGCGGTACCCGGCCAGGTTGGAGCGTTTCGACAGCGACGAGCAGGCGAGCACGCCGGCCCGGCTCTCGCCCACGACCGCGGGGTCGAGGATCGACGGGATCGACCGCGCGCGCCAGTCGTCCCAGCCGAGCTCGGCGTAGCACTCGTCGTTGATGACGACGGCGCCGAGCTCGCGGGCCCGCTCGACCGAGGCCCGCAGCCGGCCGGTGTCGAGCACCAGCCCATCAGGATTGCCCGGTGAGTTGCGCCACACGAGTTTGGTGTCGTCCGGCCAGTCGGCTGGGTCATCGGAGGCGACGATTCGCGCGCCCGCGAATGCGGCGCCCATCGCATAGGTCGGGTAGGCCACCTCGGGCTGCACGATGGCATCACCCTCCCCGATGCCGAGGAAGAAGGCAGTGAGCGCGACGAACTCCTTCGACCCGACCGTCAGCATGATCTCGTCCGATCGCAGGCCCGGGACCCCTCGACGACGCTCGAACCACGCCGCGATCGCCGCCCGCGAGGCCTCGGTACCCTGCGTCGTCGGGTAGGCGGGCGCGTCGGCCGCCTCATCGAGGGCGCGCCGGATCAGCTCGGGGGTGGGGTCGACGGGCGAGCCGATCGACAGGTCGAGGAGGCCGCCAGGGTGCGCGCTCGCGCGGTCGCGATACGGCGTGATCGCGTCCCAGGGATACTCGGGCAGCGGCCCGAGTGTCACTCTGCAGCCTCGTGCTGCTGCTCGGCGGTTCCCTGAGGCGGCAACGCCTTGATGACGCCGTGGTCGTGGTGGATCACGCCGACCTTGGCCGCTCCGCCGGGCGATCCGATCTCCTCGAAGAAGTCGACATTCGCGGTGTAGTACTCGGCCCATTCGTCGGGCAAGTCATCCTCGTAGTAGATCGCCTCGACGGGGCACACCGGTTCGCAGGCCCCGCAGTCGACGCACTCATCCGGGTGGATGTAGAGCATGCGGTCGCCCTCGTAGATGCAGTCGACGGGGCATTCGTCGACGCACGCACGATCTTTGAGGTCGACGCACGGCAGCGCGATCACGTAGGTCATTGCTTGGGCTCCTGGAACGTGTGCTCGTGGGGCGGTGACGCGGGGGGCTGCGAACCAGGGTACTCGCGGGGGCCATTCGTCGCCGCCGGCGCCGGCGGTTGTGACGCAGTGTTGACACCGACGGCGGCGCGTCGAGCATCTGCGCGGGTGCGCTCGAGGTTCGGCCAGAACGCGGCGCCGAACGCGATGATCGGCGGGGCCGCCAACCAGATCATGCCAGGCAGGTCGCCGAGGATGACGATGCTGTTGCCGAAGCCGAACGCGATGAACAGAATGCCGACGACGATCCCGCCCGCGAAGGCGCCGCTGACCGATCGCCTCGGCGAGTTCAGCCGCAGCCCGACCGCGAACGCCGCGACGCAGGCGATCGCGACGACGAGGCCGTACCAGATCGTGACCTCGCCGAGGTCGAAGCGCGAGCGGTGCGTGAACGAGCCGATGACACCGACGATGACGCCGAGCAGCGCGTAGAGCGCCACGACCGGCAGGCGCTGCGCGAGCGTCTCCCGCTCGCGCGGGGTCGTCGATTCGATTGGCACGGCGTCAACGGGCACGCGGTCGTCGGACATGGCGAACGAGATTACGCCTTCTTCGCCCGTGACGTAGCGCGGGCGCGGGCCGTCGCGTCGAGCTGGACCTTGCGGATGCGCACCTTCTCCGGCGTCACCTCGACGCACTCGTCCTCGCGCGCGAACTCGAGGCACTCCTCGAGCGTCAGTTGGCGGGGCGGCGTGAGCTTCTCGAACTCATCGGCCGTCGACGAGCGCATGTTCGTGAGCTTCTTCTCCTTCGTGATGTTCACGTCCATGTCCTCGGCGCGCGAGTTCTCGCCGACGACCATGCCCTCGTAGACCTCGTCGGTCGGGTTGACGAAGAACGTCATGCGCTCCTGCAGCGTCATCATGGCGAACGGCGTCGCGACACCGGCGCGGTCGGCGACGATCGATCCGGAGATCCGCGTCGTGATCGGGCCGGCCCACGGCTCGTAGCCGTGGGAGATGGCGTTGGCGATACCCGTGCCGCGCGTGATCGTCATGAATTCTCCGCGGAACCCGATGAGGCCGCGCGACGGAATGATGAACTCCATGCGCACCCAGCCGGAGCCGTGGTTCGACATCGAGTCGAGGCGCCCCTTGCGAGCCGCGAGGAGCTGGGTGATCGCCCCGAGGTGTTCCTCGGGCGCGTCGATGGTGAGGTGTTCGAAGGGCTCGTGGCGCTGCCCGTCGATGACGCGCGTGACCACCTGTGGCTTGCCCGCCGTGAGCTCGAAGCCCTCACGACGCATGTTCTCGATGAGCACCGAGAGCGCGAGTTCGCCACGGCCCTGCACCTCCCACGCGTCTGGCCGGCCGATGTCGACGACGCGGATCGAGACGTTGCCGATGAGCTCGCGGTCAAGCCGGTCCTTCACCATGCGCGCCGTGAGCTTGTGGCCCTTGACCTTGCCCATGAGCGGCGACGTGTTCGTACCGATCGTCATCGAGATGGCGGGCTCGTCGACCGTGATCGCCGGAAGCGGGCGCACGTCATCGGGGTCGGCGATCGTATCGCCGATCGTGATCTCCGGAATGCCCGCGACGGCGACGATGTCACCGGGACCGGCCTGCTCGGTCGGCACGCGGTCGAGCGCCTTCGTCTCGAGCAGCTCGGTGATCCGCACGTTGTGCACCTCGCCGTCCGCCCGCACCCACGCCACGTTCTGCCCCTTACGCAGGGTGCCGTTGTAGACGCGCAGCAGCGCGAGGCGGCCGAGGAACGGCGACGCGTCGAGATTCGTCACGTGCGCCTGCAGGGGTGTATCGGGATCGAACGATGGTGCGGGAATGTGCGTGAGGATGGCCTCGAAGAGCGGTTCGAGGTCGTCGTTATCAGGGAGCGAGCCGTTCTCGGGCTGATTCGTGCTCGCGGCGCCCGCGCGGCCGGACGCGTAGAGCACGGGCAGGTCGAGGATCGAGTCGACATCGAGGTCAGGCACTTCGTCGGCGAGATCGCCCGCGAGGCCGAGCAGCAGATCGTGCGACTCGGCCACGACGTCATCGATGCGCGCATCGGGGCGGTCGACCTTGTTGACGAGGAGAATCACGGGCAGCTTCGCGGCGAGGGCCTTCCGGAGCACGAAGCGCGTCTGCGGCAACGGCCCCTCCGATGCGTCGACGAGGAGCACGACCCCGTCCACCATCGACAGGCCGCGCTCGACCTCACCGCCGAAATCGGCGTGGCCCGGCGTGTCGATCACGTTGATCGTGATGCCGCCGTCGATCGCGTGCGCGCCCTCGTACCGGATCGCCGTGTTCTTGGCGAGAATCGTGATGCCCTTCTCGCGTTCGAGATCGTTCGAGTCCATGACGCGCTCGTCCGTTGCGAAGTGGGAGTGGGCGCCGAACGAGTTCGTTTGACGCAGCATGGCGTCGACCAACGTGGTCTTGCCGTGGTCGACGTGGGCGACGATTGCGACGTTGCGCAGGTCGGCGCGTGAGGTCATGGATGCGGCGGGCGGCGAAGCGGTCATACGTGGAGGCCTTCAGGTGCGGGTGGCGAAGGGGGCTGTGCCCTCACCGAATAGGTCGGCAAGTGGCGTGAGCGTCGATAGGCGATGCTCTGTCGGGGGCAGCGTCGGGACGGCGCGCGGCGGTGGCCGGGCGGCGAACTCCGCTTCTGCGGTTCCCGCGGCCCCATCGCGGGGCACTCCATCGTATGCCACGCGCCTTGCGTACCCGCGCCGCCGCCCACCCACCGGCCCGTGAGGCACCGCGTGGGCGCGGTCGCCCTAGACTCTCGGCGTGTCGAACATCATGCACGCCGGCGAGAACGTAGCTCCGGAGCAGGCGGGCGCGATGCGTCCGCGCCGGCGCATGATCGCGGAGATCTGGATCGTGCTCGCGCTGGCGATTCTGCCGTCGGCCGCATACGCCGTCGTGCAGTTCGCCGACCGGGTCACCCGCGAGACGGCGATCGGTGAGCAGACGGCGACGCTGAACGCGTCGAGACATGACCGAGCGGTGTTCGACGCGGCGTATCAGCTGATCAGCGTCGCCGCCGATCTCGTTCCCGTGGCGCTCGCGATCTGGTTGCTGTGGACCCCTGCGATTTCAGGGTTTCGCGCGCTCGGTCTCGATCTGACCCGACCGCGGCACGATCTCGGATCAGGGCTCCTCCTCGCGACGGTGATCGGCATCCCCGGCCTCGGTCTCTACCTCGCCACGAGGGCGATGGGGCTCACCCCCGCGATCGAGGCGAACTCGCAGGCGCTGTCATGGTGGACCGTCGCGCTGCTCGTACTGAGCGCCGTGCGCGCGGGTCTGCTCGAGGAGGTCGTCGTGGTCGGCTACCTGCAGACGCGCCTTCGCGACCTGGGGTGGGGGCTGTGGCCAACCATCATCGCGTCAGCGCTGCTGCGTGGCTCGTACCATCTGTATCAGGGAGTCGGCATGGCCATCGGCAACGTCGTCATGGGGCTCGTGTTCGGCTGGTGGTACCAGCGCACGAGACGCACCGCTCCCCTCGTGGTCGCGCACGTCCTGCTCGACATCGTCTCGTTCGCGGGCTACTCGGCGGCCGTTGCGTCGTTCGGCGGCCCGTTCGTCGCCGCGACCTGACGCGCGCCCGGCGGCGTCCGGGACCGGCGCCTGGGAGCAGATGCTCCGGGATCGGGCGCCTCGGAACCGGATGCTCCGTGACGGCCGCTATGGGAACGGAACGACGAAGTTCTGGTGGCCGTACCGCCACTCGATCAGGCCCTCGTCGACCGGTGTCTGGACCGACATCCACACCGAACCCGTCGCGCTCTCGCCCGGCCCGACATCGTCGATCCACTCGCTGCTCGGCACGCACTCGTGACCGAGCCAATCGCCGAGGTATTCGCCGTTCGGCCCCTTCACGTACAGCAGGAAGAGCGCGAAGGAGGTCGCGTAGTCGAGGCTGCCCTCCTCCGCGGCCAGGTCGTCCTCGGCCGTGATCGTGAGGTCGACCTGGACATACGACAGTCCCTCTTCCGGCTCCACGCAGTCATCGAAGCCCGTGGTCACGCCGTCGACCTGGAACGTGCCGACGGGATTGCCGCCACGGCCCTCGATCTCGCCCGCCTCGCCAAGCGCGAGCGGAACATCGCTGGGGATCGCAGGGGGACCGTCCCCCGCACCGTCGTCACCCGAACCGTCGACGTCAGACCCGCCATCGTCGGGCGGCGAAGGGTCCGTCGTCGAATCGCCACTCCCCGTGATCTCGGGGGTCGGCGTGTCTGTCGGCGTGTCACCGGCTGCCAACGTGGAGACGAGCGTGCATCCCGAAAGCGCGACGACCATCGCGATCGACAGTGCGGCGGTCAGCGTGCGTCGCAAGATCAAAGGCCTCCCCAGACCGAGGGTGGAACGTAGAAGTACTGGTGGCCGTAGAACCAGCCGATGGCGAACAGTTCGTCCGCGACATCGTAGGCCAGCGCACCGGACTCCGTATTGCCCGGCTGCACGGTCGAGAGCCGGTCGGCTGGCGGCAGGCAGTCGTAGTCGAGCCCGCCCGACAGCGAGATACCCGTGAAGGGATCGATCACGTCGATCGTCGAGAGATCAAAATTCCGCCCGTACCACGAGTCGCTCTGGTCGACGAGTGACTCCTCCGCCGTGAGCTCGAAGCTCGCGATGACGAACTTGCCGTACTTCGATTCGTCGGCGTGGGTGCTGGGGCACGTCGTGTCGTCGTCGACGTTCGTGACCGTGATCGTGCCGACGACCTCGCCCTCCTTGCCGATGATGTCGTGCGGAACGCCGAGTTCGAGCTGCACATTGATGCGGTCGGGCGCATCGTCGGGGACGTCCGGCGGGACGATCGGCTCTTCCGTCTCCCCCGCCTCTGTCGGGTCCGGCGTGTGGCCGGTCGGGTCTTCGGGCTGCGCCGCGGTAGTCTCGGGCGGCTCCTCAGCCTGCGGCTCCCCGAGGTGCGTCACGAGCGTGCACCCCGAAAGCAGCCCCGCGACGGCGACGGCGACGACGATCCGGACGGCGTTCATGCGCTTCATCCTGGCACGTCACCCGCGCCGGTCTCGTCCACCGCGGGGGTGACGGCGCCTCGCACTCGCGTCGATGCCGCCGCGAGCGCCGCCGCGAATGGCGATGAAACGAGTTCCTCGAGCGACATCGGCGCGCCGTCGGAGCCTGCCAGCGGGATCGACCAGTTCGGGTATTCGTCGGAGGTGCCCGGCTGATTCACGCTGCGGCGGTCGCGGGCGAGGTCGGCCACGGCTACGCCGAAGGCGTTCGCTGCCGACATCGCCACGAAGCGATGCAGGGCGACGACCCGATCATCGACGCTCGCCCCCGGGTCGAGCATCCCGAGCTCCTCCAGCCTGGCGAGCACGCGGTCGATCGACTCGCGCTCGGCCTCGCGCTCCTCGTCAGCGCTGCGGGTGAGCAGGCCGAGGCGCTCACGGAGCTCGACGTGCGCGAGCTCGAGATAGCCGGCGGTCGGCGGCAGGTCGTGCGTGGTCACGGCGGCCAGGCACGCTTCGCGGTACTCGCCGGGGTCCATCGGCCGATCGTCGGCATCCCGCTCCCACCAGACGATCGACGTGCCCGACACGCCTCGGTCGGCCAGCGTTCGCCGCGTGCCGGCTTCGACGACGCCGAGGTCTTCGCCGATCACGCGGGCTCCGGCGCGCTCGGCTTCGAGCAGGAGCACGCCGAGCATGGCCTCGGCGTCGTAACGCACGTACGCGCCCTGGCCTGCACTGTTGCCGTTCGGAATCCACCACAACCGGAAGAGCCCCAGGATGTGATCGATGCGGACGCCACCGGCGTGCCGGAACACGGCCCGCAACATGTCGCGGAACGGGGAGTAGCCGGCCTCGGCCAGTCGATCGGGTCGCCACGGCGGCTGCGACCAGTCCTGGCCGAGCTGATTGAACGCATCGGGCGGTGCGCCCACGCTCACGTCGCCGGCGAGGACGTCCTGCAGCGACCACGCGTCGGAGCCGTGCCGGTGCACGCCGACCGCGAGGTCGTGCACGATGCCGATGCGCATGCCCGAGGCGCGTGCGTCCGCCTGCACGCGCGCGAGCTGCTCGTCGACGATCCACTGCAGCCATCGGTAGAAGTCGACGCGCCCATCGTTGGCGTCGCGGAACGCGGCGACCGCGGGCGTGACGGGCTCGCGCAGCCCGTCGGGCCACGCGTGCCAGTCCCTGCCGTACTGTTCCGCCAGCACGCAGTACGTCGCGAAGTCGACGAGCCCTTCGCCCTCCCGCTCGCAGAATTCTCCGAAGGCCCGCTGCCGGTCGCGGTCATCGAGGTCGGTCTCGAAGATCGCGCCGAGCGCGTCTCGCTTCGCGCGCCACATGGCGTCCCGGTCGATGCCGTCGAGGGCGTTGCCCGCCTTGGCGGCCGCCCCGAGCGAGGCGAGGCGCGCGGCCACGTGCTCTGGCATCCTGCCGGCATCGATCACCTCGTCGATGCGCACGATGCTCGGATCGACGAATCGCCGCGTGACCGGCAGGTACGGCGACGGCTCGACCGGCACCACGGGTGCCGGCGCGTGGAGCGGGTTGAGCAGCAGGAAGTCGGCGCCGTGCCCCGCACCCCATTCGGCGAGGGTGCTGGCGTCACGCAGGTCGCCGACGCCCCACGAGCCGGCCGAGCGCACCTGGTACAGCTGCGCCATGAGACCCCAGATCGGCCCGCGGTCAACGCCGCCTCGCTGGGGAACGACGGCGACCGTCGCCGTGGCGGTCGGTACGGCCGCACCGCGCACATACGCTCGCAGCTCATGCCAGCCGCGCGGCAGGTCGCCGGGCAACTGGAACGTCGCGCGGCCGACGAACGTTCCGTCGACCTCGCGAGGATCGACCCAGTTCTGGAGTTGCTCGGCGGCCCTGACCGAGCCGTCCTCGAGCACGATGTCCACCCGGACGGCGTCGCCGTGCGGCACGTGCACGGGGAAGCTGGGCGACTGCCCCTCGCGCGTCACGAGCGACGGCGGGAGCATGCGCCGCCACGGTCGCTCGTCGGCGTCGGCGAGCGCGAGCTCGATCGACTCGGGCGTCGACCCGTCGACGTCGAGGGCGCGAAGCACGGCGACCAGGGTGGGCTCATCGACTCGAGTCGCGGCACCTGTCCAGTCTTGGTACTCGGTCACGACGCCGTGACGCGCCGCCAGTTCGGCAAGCCGGGGGTTGTCGTGCACCCGGCAAGTGTAGACGCCACGGGCGGCGACCGCCTGCCACGACGCCCCCACGACGACTCCGCCCACGAAGGCGCAGCTCCGATGCGCGCGCCGCTACCCCGCCAACGTCACCGTCACGCTGTCGCCCGACACGTCTGCGCTGAGGGCGCGCAGGGGTTCGGTGGCGGGGCCGCCGATGGGTGAACCGTCGGCGAGGTCGAAGAGGCTCGAATGACAGGGACACATGACGCCCCGGCTGCTGACGCTCGCGACGGCGCAACCTTGGTGCGTGCAGACGCCGCTGAACGCGCGCACATCGCCCTCGGTCGGCTGCGTCACGACGAGCGGTACCTCACTGACGATGAGCCCGCCCCTGACCGGCACCTCGGCCAGCGACACCGTCGCCAGCACCTCGCCGCCCGCCGCACCGCCCGCCGTCGCGTCCTCACCGGGGCCGCCGGTTGCCGCATCCACTCCCCCATCGTCCCCGGGAGCGTTGCCGGCACACGCCGCGAGCACGCTCGCGACCGCGACCGAGCCACCGGCGATGGCGACCGAGCGGCGCGAAACGGGGCGGGCCGCTCCCCGCGGCAGCGCGTCGTGGATGCTGGGGAGGCGTTCGATCATGCCGGCAAGCGTAGTGGCGGCCCGCCGAGCCGGGCGTCGCGCCTAGTTCGCGCCACCCAATCGGTAGCCGTACCGCTTCACGCCGAGGAACTGGGCAAGCAGCAGGGCCATCGCCGCCAGTGCAACCGTGAACCACCATGACGACGACCAGTTGCCTGTCGCCGTCGTCAGGGCCGCGAGCACCGGCGGGCCGAAGAAGAGTCCGGCGTTGGTGCACTGCATGAGGATGCCGACGGCAGTCGTCGACGACCCGCCCGTCGGCATGACGCCGAGCACGAGCGGGAACAGCGTGCCGGGGATGAGCCCCGCGACCGCGGAGAACACCAGGACGGCCGCGAACTGTCCGCCGGTCGGCAGCTCGAGCGCGAAGATGCAGAAGCTCGAGACGGCCATCACCGCGGCCCCGATCGACAGCAGCAGCCTCGCGCTCGCGCCGCGCTGCAACAACACGGCCGCCGATACGTTTCCGAGCACGTTCGCGCCGCTCGCGATGCCGCTGAGCAGGTTCGCGAGGCCGGGGTCGGCACCGGCGTCGCCGAGGATCGTGGGCAGAAAGCCGAGCACGGCCATCCACGTGGCGGCGTAGAACATGAACACGAGGCCGCACACCCATACGCCTCTCGCACGCACCGTGCGCGACAGCGAGTCGCGGATGCTCACGTCGCTCCGCGTCGAGCGTGGTCGATCAGCGGGCACCCAGAGCAGCACGGCGACGGCGACCACCGCCGTCAGCGCGCCCGCGACGATCCAGGTTCCCTCTTTCGTGGCGAGACCGGCGAGGAGGGCCGTGACGGTCAGCGTGCCGAATGCCGCGAGCCCCATGTAGCTACCCCACGCCCCTGACGCGAGGCTCCGCTGAGCGGGCGGGGCGATGGAGCGGATAACGCCAGGGCCGGCGACGATGGCGAGCAGGAAGCCGACCGATTCGACGCCGCGCAGGACGAGGAGCATCCAGAACTCCGCCGCGAACGCGCCGCCGATCGACGCGACGGAGAGCACCGCGAGACCCGCGAGCATGCAACGGCGAAACCCGAGGTACTCCGCGAAGAAGCCGACCGCGAGGCCGCCGACGACGCCCGCGAGCTGCAGCACGCCCATCAGGAATCCCGCGTCGACGAGCGACGTGCCGAAGCGCTCGCTGATCTCGGCGACGAACGGCGGCACCTTCCAGATGTGCACACCGGCGGCGACGCCGGCCAGGATGACGAGCGGCCATCGGCGGCTCGCCACGATCGCCCCGCCCGGCATCGACCCTGACGTGACAGGACCGGACGCGGGCCCACGTGATCCGGTCATCCGAGCTCCTCCTCAAGGGGCTGGCCCATTCGCTCGGGCAACGCGATGGCCGCGAGGGCGGCGATGACGAACGCGGCGGCGAACACGCCGAACACCAGGAGCTCCCCGCCGGCACCGCTCCCGCCACCGAGCGCGAGCAGCGGGGGCACCAGGAGGGGGGCGATGATCGACGCGATGCGGCCGAACCCGGCGGCGGCACCGGTTCCGGTTCCGCGCACGTTCGTGGGGTAGAGCTCGGGGCCGATTGCGTAGAGCGCACCCCACGCACCCAGGTTGAAGAACGACAGGGTCATGCCCGCCGCGATGATCATCGGCTCGCTCGCCGCGAGCCCGTACCAGGCGGCACCCACCGCCGAGCCGACCAGGAACGACACCAGCGTGATGCGCCGGCCGAGGCGCTCGATCAGCCAGGCCGCGACGAAGTAGCCGGGGAGCTGGGCGAGGGTGATGATGAGCGTGAACTCGAAGGCGCGCACGAGGTCGAAGCCACGGCCGGTCAGCAGGGTCGGGATCCAGATGAAGGCGCCGTAGTAGCTGAGGTTGATGCAGAACCACACGAGCCACAGCGCGATCGTGCGGCGCCGCATCCGCTTCGACCAGATCGATACGCGAACGTCGCCCGGCGTCGCGCCCGGCGCTCGATCCGCGCGCTCCGACGCGGCGGCGATCAGTGCGGGCGTCGGTGGCAGGATGTTCGCCGACGATTCAAACTGCCGCACGGCGGCTTCCGCCTCGTCGACTCGCCCCTTCGCCTCGAGATGGCGCACCGATTCGGGCAGGGCAAAGCGCACCACGAGGGCGTAGGCGGCGGGAACCAGGCCGATCGCGAGCGCCCACCGCCAGCCGTCGTCGCTGAGGGGAATGACGAAGTAGCCGATGAGCGCGGCGAGAATCCACCCGACAGCCCAGAACGCTTCGAGGAGCACGACCATCCGGCCGCGGATGCGCTTGGGCGCGTATTCGCTGACGAGGGTGGAGGCGACGGGCAATTCGGCGCCGAGACCGAGGCCCACGACGAACCGCAACGCCATGAGCGCGGCGACCGAGGTCGCGAGGGCGGCCGCGCCCGTCGCGATCCCGTAGACGAGCATGGTGAGGGCGAAGACCTGGCGGCGGCCAAGTCGATCGGCGAGGAGACCGCCGAGCGTGGCGCCGAGCGCCATGCCGACGAAACCGATCGAGCCGATCCACGACAGTTCGGTCGTGCTCAGACTCCACTGCACCTGCAGGGCGGCCATGACGAAGCTGATGAGACCAACGTCCATAGCGTCGAGCGCCCAGCCAATGCCGGAACCGGTCAGCAGTTTGCCGTGGCGCTTCGTGAACGGCAGGCGGTCGAGGCGCTCGTTGCGGGTGAGCGGCGTCCCCGCGGAAGGGTCACCACCGGGCGCCCCGCCGCTGGGAGAGATGCCGGGGGCGTGTCCGCCCGACGCGTCATCGCGAGACGTCATGCGTCGCATCCTTCCCCCGTCGGCGCGCTGCGACCGCAGCAGAACGCGCACAGCCTACTGCGGGGGCCGGCGGGGCGCGGTAGCCGTCGAATCGAATGAGGCAGCGCGTGACACGATAGACGGATGGCTTCGGGATGGGACCGGTACCTCGACGCGGTGAGACTCGTGCCGCCCGGCCGGGTCGCGACGTACGGCACGATCGCCGTCCTCGCCGGGTCGCCGCGCGCGGCCCGCCAGGTGGGGTACGCGCTCGCCTCGGTCAGCGAGGATGCCGGGGTTCCGTGGCACAGGGTCGTCGGCCGCCGAGGCCGGGACGGGATCGGGATCTCGCTCGCGGGACCGGGTGGCGAGCTGCAGCGGACGCTGCTCGGAGACGAGGGGGTTGACGTCGACGACGCCGGCCGCATCGCCGGGGGCCGCGAGTGGTTCGGGGAGGGCGGCTAGGTCATCGTTCGAGCCCTCGTCGCGCCGCTTTCGTCGGCCTCCTCGAGGAGCGAGCGTCCGCTCCCCGAGGAGGGGTCGCCAGCCCCGAGGAGGGGCCGCCAGGGCCGCTACACGCTGCGGCGGCGAGCCAGCAGCACCGCGGCACCCGTCAGCAGCAGCGCGGCGACAACCCCGAACGGCAGCAGGCCGCCGTCGGTGACGGCGAGGCCGTCGCGACCGGCCTCACCCGAGCCGTCGTCGCCCGAGCCCTCGGAGCCCGAGCCGTCGTCGCCCGAGCCGTCGTCACCCGAGCCGTCGTCACCAGCGGCGTCAGCACCGGCCCCGGCATCCACCCCGCCCATCGCGTCGTCGCCGGGATCCGTCGACGGCGGCGTCGTGATCGGCGGCGTCGTGACCGGCGGCGTGCTCGCCTCGCAGGCGAGGGCGCCGACCCGGATCGAATGGCCGTCGGTGTTGTTGTCGTCGGCGTACCAGACGGGGCGCAGACCATCGACGCAGAACGACTGCGGTGATGTCGCGAACCCCTCGTTCGCCACGTTGTCCATGTCGCCGGGACGGGCGACGTAGGTGATCGCGGCATCCGGCATTCCAAGCGCGAGCTGCGCGGCGAGACCGTCGCAGGCCTCATCGCACACCACCCAGAGCACGTCGAGCACGGAATCGTAGTCGAGGGCCATAACACCGCCCATGCCCGGATCGATCGTCGCGATCACGTCGGCCGTGCCGTCGGGCGAGAGCGCGAGCGCGGTCACCTGGCCGGTCGCCTCGACGCCGACGAAGAACACGCCGGGCAGCGCGCCCGGAGAGTTCGCCGCGTCGTAGGCGGCACCGGACTCGTCGACGAGTCCGGCCGCTGCGTCTGCCGGCACCCACTCGACGGCTTCGACGCCCGAGTTCGCGCCGGTTGCCGGGAGCACCGAGTTCAGGTTCCACTCGTTCGTCGCGATGAGCTCGTTGCCCGACGCGTCGGGATCCACCTGCAGCACGGTGTTGCGGCTCACACCGCTCGCATCGCCGTCGCGCTCGACGCCGATGTAGAGCTGCCCGTCGGGGCCGACCGAGACACCCTCCGCGTCCGGAACCCCGGCGCCGTCGGCGAAGCGCACCTGCTTGCCCGACTCCCAGCCCGCGGCTGGCGTCCACACCGTGTCGTCCTGTTCAAGCGCCCACAGCGCACCGGTGCCGTTGACGACGGCCCAGAGGATGCCGCGCGACTCGTCGTAGTCGAGCCCCGAAAGATCCCCGTCGAAGGTTCCGGCGGCATCCCCGAACTCGACCGTGTCCGGGCCGGGCCACGGGCCGATCTCAAGGTCGCCCTCGCAGGAGTTCGGCCCGCCCTTCGTGGGCGCGAGGCTCTCCGCGAACGGGCCGGTGCCGTCGGGGCAGCGGGCGAGCGTCGTGCTCGCGTGGGACGACCAGCTGACCTCGTCGAGCAGCGCGCCCGCGGCGTCCCAGAGCCGCACCTGGTCGTTGCCGCCGAGCCCGAATCCGAGATCGACATCGTCGATCACGAGGTAGCCGCCCGGGGCGATCGTCGTGTCGCCGGGGATCTCGTACGTGTGGTCGTCGTCATCGTCGCGCACGACGAACCCGGAGACGTCGACCGGGTCGGTGCCCACATTCGCGAGCTCGACCCAGTCGCCCGGGTCGCCGCCTGACGATTCAACCTCGTTGATGCGCACCGGCGCGCCGCAGTCGTTCTCGGCACCCTTCGTCACGCTCGTCTGAACGACGCCCTCCCCCGTGCCGTTCGGGCAGCGGCCGAAGCTCGTCGCGGCGTGCCCGCTCCAAGCCAATTCGCTCACGAGCGTGTCGTCGGGCGTGAAGAGACGAGCCATGTCGTTCGCGCCGAGTCCGAACCCGAGCGCCGACTCTTCGACGATGAAGTATCCGCCGGCCTCGATGACGGTGCCGTCGGGGATGACGCTCTCGCGCGTGTCGTTGTCGTCGCGCACCACCCACCCGGACAGATCGACATCGCTGTCGCCCGTGTTGAAGAGCTCGACCCAGTCACCGGGAATGCCTCCGGACGATTCTGCTTCGTTGACGACGACGGCGGTGGCGCCCGGCGCGAGCACGCAGTCGTTCGGCGCGCCCTTCGTGGCCGCCGCCGTGTCTCCAAACGTCCCTTCGCCGTCGGGGCAGCGACCGAGCGTCGGATTCCCGTGCGCGTTCCACGTGACCTCGTCGACCGTCTCGCCCTCCGGCGTGTGCAGGCGGGCCATGTCGGCGCTGCCCAGACCGAAGCCGAACTCGGCCTCGTCGAGCACGAAGAACCCGCCGGGCTCGATCACGCTGCCCGCCGGCAGCGCGTAGCGGTGGTCGTCGCGATCGTCGAGGAAGACGAAGCCGCCCAGGTCGATGGTCATGTCACCGACGTTGATGAACTCGACCCAGTCGCCAGGCTCGCCGCCCGACGAGGCGACCTCGTTGATGCGCACCTGCACCCGGCAGTCGTTCGGCGCACCCTTCGTGGCCGACTCGGTCGGCTGGAACTCGCCCGTGCCATCGGGGCACCGGCCGTAAGTCTCGGCGGCGTGGCCATCCCACGCGTACGCGTCGACCATGGCACCGCCGGCATCGAAGAGGCGCACCTCATCGGCCGAGCCGAGCCCGAAGTCGAAACCGCCGACGCCACCGTCGACCTGATCGATGACCACGAACTCGCCGGGCTCCGCGACGGTGCCGGCCGGGATGACGTAGGCATCGCGGTCCTTGTCGTCGCGCACCTCGTAGCCGCCGAGGTCGATCGCGACGTCACCCGTGTTCATGAGCTCGACCCAGTCGCCCGGGTCACCATCCGACGACTCGACCTCGTTGATCGCAATTGGACCGACGGCGGGCGCTGCGGACGCCGTTATGGGCACGGACGTCAGCATCGCGCCGACGGCGACGACGGCGGTGATCCCTGCGATGGTGCGGCGGCGACGGCGCATTCGAGCTCCTAGCGGGAAGGGCGAAGGGCGGGAGGACGCCGCAGTCGACCACGGCCTGACCACGCGGGGGTAACGCCGCGGTGAACACCCGACGTTCCCGGGTCGGTTCGCGCCGGCCACGATCGGGCCGTGCCGGCACCGCACCGGTGCACCGAGTACCGCGCCGAGCGCCGTGTGGACGCGGGAGGCCCGTCGCCGGGCTGACTGCCCTCGTGCCGCCCTGGTCAGGCGTGCTCGGGCGGGCGGGCCAGCAGCTGCGCGCGTTCAGCGAGATACGTGTCGAGCGGCAATGCCGCGTGCAGCGGGGCGGCGGGCGCCCAGCGGACGACGATGCCGTCGCGGCGGAGGGCGAGCGGCTCGTACCCGCCGCCCGAAGCGGCCAGGTCCTCGAGATCGACCGCGGTGCCGTCGACGTGCACCGTCACGCCCTCGGGAACCCGAGCCCGATACGCCGCGTGGCGCAGCACATCCCGCTCCCGCGCCGACTCCGCGGCGTAGCCGACACGCTCGGGCCGCCGCGCGCGCGTCGTCCTCGCCCCGATCAGCACATCGCCGGTCGTTGACAGCACGAGCACGCCGAGGCGCCAGCCATCGCCCTCGCGACGCAGGCGGGCCTCGCGCGGGAACACGCCGAGGATGCGGCGCTCGGGTACATAGGCTGCCAGCGGATCGGGCTCGATGCCGGCGTCGTTGAGCAATGCGCACGCATCAGCCACTGCGGCGCGGGCCTCACCCACACGGGCATCCGCGTCACCCGGCGCGCCACGTTCCTGCGGCCCCTCGCCGCCCGGCCGTTCCTCTTCCGCTCGCACCCCGTCACGCTAACGGAAGACCCGTGCGCCCGGAGGAGCATCACGCTCTGGCTGGCACGCCCTCCACGAGTCGCTCCGAACGATCGCGCCGACGACGCAGGAGGGCCGCCCGGCAATATGCGGGGCGGCCCTCGGCGAAATGTCGGCGACGCTACGCCTGCAGCGCTTGGATCGCCTCGTCGTACGCCGGTTCCTCGCCGATCTCGGGCGAGACCCGCGTGTAGGCGATGGTGCCGTCGGCGTCGATCACGACGACCGCTCGCGCGAGCAACCCGGCAAGCGGCCCGTCGGCCTGGCCGACGCCGTAGTCGTCACCGAAGCTTGAGCGGAACGCCGAGGCGACGACCACGTTCTCGATGCCCTCTGCACCGCAGAACCGCGCCTGCGCGAAGGGCAGGTCCTTCGATGCGTTGACGACGACCGTGTTGTCGAGGCCTGCGGCGAGCTCGTTGAAGCGACGCACGGAGGCTGCGCACACGCCCGTATCGAGCGACGGGAAGATGTTGAGGACGACGCGCTTGCCGGCGAAGTCGCCGAGCGTCACGGGTGCGAGGTCGTTGCCGACGAGCTCGAAGTCGGGGGCCTGCGACCCGACCTGGGGAAGCTCGCCGGTCGTCGAAACTGGAGTACCGCGGAATGCTGTCTGTGCCATGCGCCCATCCTGGCATCGCCCGGCGGCGCCGTCGACAGCTCCCGCACATCCGGCGCACACGGCAGATCGATGTGTCGCGATCCTTCAATCGGCCCGCGCCACCCGAACCTAGGCTCTCCCTCATGTCAGCAACGTCGATGACCGTGACCCGCGAACAGGCGCTCCGCTATCGCTGGCGCGCCACCGGACTCGATGCCGAGCCGGGAGACGCGGTTCTGCCAGAGCTCGCCGCGCTCGACCTCGGCGTGCAGGAGGGAGCCAATGCCGCTGGCGTGATCGGTCTCGTGAACCGCGGCGTGACGCCGGCCGAGGCGATCCGCTGCACGAGCGGCTTCACCGAGGAACTCGCCCTCGCGTGGACGGTGCGCGGCGCGCCCCAGTACATCCGGCGCCGAGACCTGGCCGACGTGGAGGTCGCAGTCTCGCCGTTCAGCGACCGCGACGCGAGCAAGCGCGTCCTCCTTGCCGACAGGGATTTCGCCGCGGCCGCCGTCGAGGCCCGGGACGGGATGCGCGTGGTCGCCACGGCCATGCGCGAAGCGCTGGCCGACGCCGCGGTGGACGCCGGCGCGACCGGCGAGTCGGCCCGCATGTCGAAGGGCGAGCTCTCCGGACGACTGACCGCAACGCTCCCGCGTCCCTACCTCGTCGACTGTCGCCCGTGCCGTGCCACGCATCCGCAGGAGCAGCTCTTCCGCATCTGCGCGTTGCACGCGGGCGTCGAGCTGGAGCCCGGCACGAATCCGCCGCGCCTCCGCATCGCCCCCGAATGGCCGGAACGCCCGGTCGGCCCGGAGGACGACCCGTCGAGCGCCCCAGCGGCACTGCAGGTCATCCGCGCCTACCTGCACCTGCTCGGGCCGGCCTCTCCCCGCGACGTCGCGGCGTTTCTCGAGACCAACGTCGGCGAGGTCAAGCCCCGGTGGCCGGACGATGTTCGAGAGGTCGAGATCGACGGTCACCGGGCTTCCATGCTCGCCGCCGATCTCGACGCGCTCGCGGCCGCGGCCGACGCGCCGGCACCGCGCGACGCCGCTGTCCGGCTGCTGAGCGGGTTCGATCTCCTGCTCGCCGCGAAAGACCGAGAGCGGTTGGTGTCCGATCCGATCCGGCGCAAGCAGCTGTGGCCCGTGCTGGGGAGACCGGGCGTCGTCGCGGTCGACGGCGATCCCGTCGGCGTGTGGCGACCGAGGTCGAAAGGAAAGGCGCTCACCGTGCGGGTCGAGCTCTGGGGCGGGTCCGGTTCCGGCCGAGCGCGACACATCGACGCGATCGACACGCAGGCGGAGCGCATCGCGCAGGCCCGCGATCAGCGACTCTCGCGAGTCGAAATCGCATGATACGGCCGGAGGCGCCGACCGCCATCGCCGGTTCGCGAACCGCGGTCGTGGCATGTGAGCGCAAGCAATGGCAGAATTCCGGGCGTGTCAACTATCCATGACTTCCAAGCCGCGTCGCTCGACGGCACCCCCGTCGACCTCGGCGACTACCGCGGCAAGGTGCTCCTCATCGTCAACACCGCCAGCAAATGCGGTTTCGCGCCGCAGTTCGCTGGGCTCGATGAGCTCCATCGCAAGTACTGCGACCGGGGCTTCGCCGTCCTGGGCTTCCCGAGCAATCAGTTCCGCCAGGAGCCCGGCACGAGCGAGCAGATCGGCGAACTGTGCTCGACCCGGTTCAACGTGAGCTTCCCGATGTTCGCGAAGGTCGATGTCAACGGCGCCGACTCGCATCCCGTGTGGGCGTGGCTCAAGCACGAGCGCAAGGGCGTGCTCTCGAGCGCGATCAAGTGGAACTTCACCAAGTTCCTCGTCGGCCGCGACGGGCACGTGATCCACCGTTATCCCCCCAACGCCGAGCCCGAGACCCTGCGGCACGACATCGAGAAGGCCCTCAAGGCACCCTCCGAGTCTGCCGCAGCCTGACGGGTCGGCGCCGCAGCCTGACGGGTCAGGGCCCCGCGGTCGAGTCGGCCGCCTCGGCGAGCTCGGCGAGGCGTTCGAGCGACGCCTCGAGGTGCTCGGCCGTCGTCGCGCGCGCCCGTACCTCGCGCGCTGGATCATTGAGCCGTGACCAGTCGTACGTGTGCGTCACGCGCGTGCCGTCGCGGTGCGGCTCGAGCTCCCAGCGCCAGAGGTGGCCCGGTCGCGCCGCACCCGGCTCCGACGGTTGCCACGCGATGCGGCGCCCCTCTTCGAACTCGACGACGTGGTTCTCGCGGATCATGCCCTCCCTCGTGAGGCGCATGACGAAGACTTCGCCGACCTCGCGCACGCGCTGACCCGAGTCGGCCCAATCGAGGTTGTCGTTGCCGTCCCACCGCGGCTGCTGCGCGGGGTCGGCGATGAGGGCGAAGATCACATGCGGCGGCGCGACGATGTCGCGGGTGGCGGCGACGACGCGCGCAGCCTCGTCGGCGGAACCCGGCGTCGCGCGAGCCGAATCGGGTGTCGAGTCAGCGGAAGCGGGCGAGCTGCTGGATGTGGTCATGTGCTCAGTCGACCACCGCTGCGCTCCGAGCGCCAGGGATTTTTCCCCTGCCGATACACTCGCGCGCGTGATCGCCGGAGCATCCGTGGGCCGAATGCCACAGTACGGCGTCGAGCACGCGGCCGCGCTCGCCGTGATCCTCGTCGCGGTCGTCGTCTGCACGACGGTCGCGAAACGGGCCAGCGATGAGGCGCGGGTGGAGCGTGTGCTCACGCTCGCGGGCTGGGCGATGCTCGCGGCCTCGACGATCTGGATGCTTTGGCAGTTCCTGCCGGCGAACTGGACGATCGAGCAGTCGTTGCCGTTCCACTTCTCCGACGCCATGCGCTTCGTCACGGCGATCGCCCTCATCACGCGCTCGGGGTGGTCCGTCGCGGTGCTGTACTTCTGGGGGCTCACACTCAACATGCAGTCGGTGCTCACCCCGGACCTGAACTACCAGCAGTCGGCGGCGCTTGAGTTCGCGATGTACTGGCTGCTGCACGCCGTGCCGCTCATCGCCGCCGTCACCTTGACGTGGGGGCTCGCGTACCGGCCGACGTGGCGCGGCTACGGCGTCGCATTCGCGTTCACGGCGCTCTGGGCCGGCATGGCGTTCGTCGTGAATCTCATGACCGGGGCGAACTACGGCTATATGAGCGGTGCGCCGGCAGGCAGATCGCTGCTCGACCTGCTTGGCCCGTGGCCGCTCTACATCGCGTGGGAGGCGGTGCTCGTCGCGGGCGCGTGGGCGCTCATGACGTGGCCTTGGACATCACGGCCCCGGATCGTGGGCTCGGCGCCGGCCGACCGGTACGGCCTCATACGCCGTCGCTGCCGGCCGGCACTGTCGCAAGTGCCTGCGCGATTGGCGTCTGCCCGTCGTAGAAGTTGACCGTCGACCGGATCGCCGCGCCCTCCGCGAGCACGTGCGCAATGACCTCGGCGACGTTCTCGCGAGACGTGCTGGCGTTGTCGCCGCCGGGCTCATTGCCGTCGATCCGCCCTTCCTCGTCGGCGATCGTGATGGCGCCGGTGGCGGGCTCGAGCGTGAGGCGGCCGGGACCGAGGATCGTGTATTCGAGGTCGGTGCCCCGCAGGTGCCGGTCGGCATCATGCTTGGCCTTGGCGTAGGGGAAGAATGAGTCGCTCGGGTCGATCACGTTGACGTCGACCCCCGCGCGAGCGTACGAGACGAGCACGAAGCGCGACACCTCGGCGCGTCGCGCGGCCGTCATCGACTGCACGGCGGCCTCGAAGTCGATGGCACGCGTGCGCTCGGGGTCGCCGCCCCCCGCGCCGGCGGCGAAGACGATGGCCGCGGCACCCCTGAACGCCGTCGCGAGCTCGTCGACGCTCGCCGACTCGATGTCGAGCTCGACGGGCGCGGCCTGTGCAGCCTCCAGATCGCCACGCTGCCCGGGGTCACGAATGATCCCCTCGACCGAGAAACCCCTCGACGCGAGTTTCGGCGCGGTGAGCAACGCGACCTTCCCGTGCCCTCCGACGATGACGATGCGTGGTGATGTGGACATGTAGTTCTCCTCGCGATGCGGTGCGGTCGGGGATCACGCCGGCGACGTCACCGCTGCGGCGCTCACGCCGCGCACGGGCCCCTCGGTGTTCGGCTTCCATCCAAGCGCGGGTGCGACGTGCGTTGCAAAGTTCCCGAGGATACTCAGGTTCGCGTCGACCCCCAGCTGTGAGGGGATCGTGAGCTTGAGCGTGTCGGCCGACATGACCGCCGCGTCGTTTCTCAGGGCGCCGATGAGCGCATCCGGTTCGCCGACGTAGGTGCGGCCGAAGGTCGACTCGTACCCGTCGATGATGCCGATCTGGTCGCGTGCGCCGCCCGCCCGCAGCTGGTAGAACACCTGGTCGTCGGCAGTGACGACGGGAAACACGCTGCGGCTCACGGAGACACGGGGCGTGCCGGTGTGGCCCGCGGCGGCGTACGCGGCCCGGTATCGCTCGATCTGCTCGGCCTGCAGGTCGCCGAATGCGTCGCCCGTCGCTTCGGTGAGCAGGGTCGAGCTCATGAGGTTCACCCCCTGCTCGCCGACCCACTCAGCGGTGGCGCGGGAGCCGGCACCCCACCAGATGCGATCGGCGAGGCCGGGCGAATGCGGCTCGATCGGCAGGCGCGCCCCCGCCCCGAACTGGCCGGGTGCCGCATCGACGACCCCGCCCCCGCGGATTGCGGCCATGAAGCGGTCGAAGTGCTCGCGTGCGAGGTCGGCCCCTCGAGGATCCTGCGCGCCCTCGTACCCGAAGGCCTCCCACCCGCGATCGGCCGGCTCGGGCGAGCCGCGGCTCACGCCGAGCGCGACCCGGCCGTCGGCGATGAGGTCGAGCGCCGCCGCCTCCTCGGCGAGGTAGAGGGGATTCTCGTAGCGCATGTCGATCACGCCGGTGCCGACCTCGATGCGCTTCGTCGTCGCCGCGATTGCCGACAGCAGAGGCATCGGCGAGGAATGCTGACGCGCGAAGTGATGCACGCGGAAGTAGGCGCCGTTCACCCCGAGCTCGTCAGCGCCGCGCGCGATGTCGATCGCGTCGTGCAGCGCCTGTCGGGCATCGGGGCCGGGAACCCGCCCGCCCGGGCCGTAGTGACCGAAACTGAGGAAGCCGAATGCGTGCATGTGCATAGAAACAACGCCGGGGCGGAAACATTCCCCGCGCCCGTGTTACGTGCGGATCACGCGCGTGTGAAACATGCTTTACGCTGTAGACAGGTTGTATACCGCCGTAATACCTTCAGTGCACCGCCCAACGGGGCGCGGTGTCTGATCCCGACAGGAAGGCAACGGTCACAACAACATGTCCATCGCACCAGCAGCATCTGCGCCACCGAAGGCCAAATCGCGCATGCGCCTTGTCGCCGGGTCGAGCCTCATCGGCACCGCCATCGAGTGGTACGACTTCTTCCTCTACGGCACGGCCGCAACCCTCGTGTTCAATCAGCTCTTCTACCCGGCAGGAGACCCGTTCGTCGCGACCCTGCTCTCGCTCGGCACTTTCGCGGTCGGGTTCGTGGCCCGCCCTCTCGGCGCGGTCGTGCTCGGACACCTCGGCGACCGGAAGGGCCGCAAAACCACGCTCGTGTGGAGCCTCATCCTCATGGGGATCGCCACCTTCCTCATCGCCCTCGTCCCGAGCTACGCCGCCATCGGTGTCGCGGCTCCCGTGCTCCTGCTCGTCCTGCGGATCGTGCAGGGCTTTGCGCTCGGCGGCGAGTGGGCCGGCTCGATCCTTCTCGTCAGCGAACACGCCGACGACGGCAACAGGCGCGGTTTCTGGTCGTCATTGCCGAACCTCGGCCCGTCGGTCGGCAGCCTCCTCTCCGCGGGCGTCATGAGCCTGCTGTCCGCGTCGATGAGCAACGAGGCATTCCTCGACTACGGCTGGCGCATCGCCTTCGGCCTGTCGGCCATACTCGTCATCGTCGGTCTCGTCATGCGCCTGGTCGTCGAAGAGACGCCGGTGTTCGAGCAGCGCATGGCCGCCGAGAAGCTCGCGCCGAAGACGGCTGCCAAGCTGCCCCTCGTGACGGCGCTGAAGTCGAACTGGAAAGAGATCCTGCTCGCGGCCGGAACGCGCATGGGCGAGAACGCCGGGTACTACCTGTACACCGTGTTCATCCTCACCTACGTCACCGACATGGTCGGCTCCGACCGCCAGTTCGCGCTGAACGCCGTCATGATCGGCCAGGTGGTCGCGATCGTGCTCATCCCCCTCCTGGCGATGCTCTCCGACCGCGTCGGGCGCAAACCGCTCCTCCTCGTCTCATCGATCCTGACGATCCCGTGGGGCTTCGCGTTCTTCGCGCTGCTCGACCGCGGCGACCCGTTTTCTATCACCGTTGCCGCCGTCGGCGGGCTCATCATCTTCGCCGGCTTCAGCTCCGCCATCGGCGCCTTCTATTCCGAGCTGTTCCCGACCGAAGTCAGATACACCGGCACGTCCGTCGCCTACAACACCGCTTCGATCCTCGCGGGCGCCATCTCGCCGATCATCGCACTTTCGCTCTACCAGGCCACGGGCACCGGCACCTCGATCGGGTTCTATCTGGCCGGCATGGGCGTCATCTCCCTGGTGAGCGTCCTGCTGGTCCGAGAGACCCGGAAGGTCAAGCTCAGCGGACGCGACGACGAGCTCGTGACGAGGCACTAGCGAGCGACGGTCTGCATACCGCATGCACATCGTGGGCATACATTCGGTCGCGGGGGCGCCGACCCTCGCCCCCGCGACCGATCTCGAAAGGAGCGCCGACATGAGCGCCGAGACCGCCGGCACGACCGCCGCCGACACCGCCTACGACTGGGTGCTGCGCTACGTCGCGGCCCTCCCCTGGGACGAGGACGCCTTCCTCAACGAGAAGCAGCTCGCGGAACAGGCCCAAGTATCACGAACACCTATCCGCGAGGCGCTCCTGCGGCTGGAGGTCGACGGCCTCATCCGGCGGGTCCCCTACCGCGGCACCTATGTGCCCGCGATGTCACAACGCGACATCGACTCGATCTTCGAGGCGCGCGGACTCATCGAGGACTGGGCCGTCGAGCGGGCGACCGAGCTCCGCAGCGACTGCGGGCCGCTGTTCGAGCTGATCGACGAACAGCGCGCCCTCACCGACGACCCCGTGGCGTTCAACTCCCTCGATTTGAAGTTCCACGGCCACATCGTCGGCGCGGGCCGCAACCCGATCCTGGCCGACCTGTACCGGTCGCTCCGCAACCGCCAGCTCCGACTCGGCGTCTGGGCGGTCATGATCCGCGAGAACCGCACGGCGAGCGTCATCGACGAGCACCTCGCGATCGCCACGGCGATCGACGCGGGCGATGTGGATGCCGCTGTCACGGCGGTGCGCACGCACCTCGGCTCGACGATCGCGGCGATCCGGTCGGGAGCGACGGGCCCGCATCCCGGCCTCGCGACCAGAACCGACTGACGCCCGGACCCACCGACCCAGCCAACCACCGCCATTCCGACGAAAGCGAGTCACCGTGAAGATCGGCCTCTTGCAGGTCAGCAGTCCAGACGACGAGTCGCCCGCAGACCGCCGCCGACGCGTCCGAGATCGCCTGCTCGCGCACCCTGACGCGCTCGACCTCATCGTGCTTCCCGAGCTGTGGTCGGCCGGGTACTTCCACTTCGACCGCTACGCCGAACTCGCCGAGTCGCCCGCAGACTCCCCCACTCTCGCCGTTGCGGCCCAGGTCGCTCGTGAGCGCGGATGCTGGGTGCATGCCGGCAGCTTCGTCGAGCGCCGCCCGTCGGGCGCCCTGCGCAACACCGCCGCCCTCGTCGCCCCAGACGGGGCGGTGGCGCAGCAGTACAGCAAAGTGCACGTTTTCGGCTATCGATCACTCGAGGCGGAACTGCTCGAGCCAGGCGACGCCGTCTCCGTCGCCCAAACGCCGTTCGGCCCCACGACCGGCGTCACCTGCTACGACCTTCGGTTCCCGCCGCTCTGGGACGAACTGGTCGGCATCGGCGCCGAGCTCGTCGTCGTCCCCGCGGCCTGGCCCCTCGCCCGCTCGGAGCACTGGCGCCTGCTGACGGGCGCGAGAGCGGTCGACAATCAGGTGATCGTCGTCGCGTGCAACGCGACGGGCACGCACGGCGGCGTCGAGGCGGGCGGGCACAGCCGCGTCGTCGATCCGTGGGGACGCGTGCTTGGCGAGGCGGGTACTGCAGAGGAATGGCTCGTCGTCGACGTCGACCCCACCGTCGTCACCGAGACCCGCAACGAATTCCCGGTACTGCGCGACCGAATCCGCGACTACGCCGCGCTGTCGAGCGCCGACCGCAACCAACCAGCGAGAGAGGCCAACGCCCCGTGACCACCGCATCCGCCCTGACCACCATCGACGATCTCGTCGATCCGGCGACGACGACCTGCCTCGTGATCGGCTACGCCGCGCGCAACGCGGTCGCCGTGCAGGAGCACATCGACGAGCTCGAAGCGATCGGTGTCGCCCCGCCGCCCGAGGTGCCGATGGTGTACCGCATGTCGCCAGGGCTCCTGACGGCATCGCCACGCGTGTCGTCGTCGGCCACGTCGTCGGGCGAGGTCGAGCCCGTGCTCGTCCGATCCGGCGGCAGGCACTTCCTCGGCGTCGGCTCGGACCACACCGACCGCGTACTCGAAGCCGAGGACGTACTGCGGTCGAAACTCGCGTGCCCGAAGCCCGTCGGTGCTCAGTTCGTCGAGATCGATCTCGACACGTTCGATTGGGATGCCTGCAGCATCGGCTGCCAGGTCGACGGCCGCGAGTATCAGGCCGGCCGGCTCGACAGCCTGCGCACGCCCACGAACCTGTTCGGCATCCTCGCCGAGCGCGGCGCGGTCGCCCCCGGGGAGGACGCGGTCGTGTTCGGCGGCACCGTTCCCCTCCTCGACGGCGGGTTCGTATACGGCACCAGCTGGACGGTCTCGCTCACGCTGCCCGACGGCCGCGCCATCACCCACACCTACGAGATCACGGAGGACTGATCATGCGCACCGGAGCCGAGTACCGTGCGAGCCTCGACGACGGCCGCCGCGTCGTGTTCGACGGCGAGGTCGTCAGCGATGTCGCTCACCACCCTGCGTTCGCGGGCGTCGTCGAGACGATCGCCACCATGTATGACGTCGCGGCCGACCCAGCCTCTGGCATGCAGACGGCCGACCCCGAGACGGGCAGACCCGCCAACCGGATCTGGCTCGCCCCCCGGACGCCGGACGACCTACGCCTGCGACGCGCGGCACACGAGACGTGGGCGCGCGTGAGTCACGGTTGGACCGGGCGGAGCCCCGACCACGTGGGCTCATTCCTTGCCGCGTTCTCCGCGCACCCCGAAACGTTCGCCGCCGGCGTCCGCGACTGCTCCGACGCAGTTCGCGCGTATACGCGTCGGCTCATCGACGAGGACCTCTACCTCGCCTACGCGATCATTCCGCCGAAGGTGCAGACGGTGCCGGGCAGCGATCCCGAAGACAAGGTCTTCGTACAGGTCGGCGTCGTCGACGAGCGCGAGGACGGCATTGTCGTGCGCGGTTCGCAGTTCCTCGCGACGGGCGCCGCAATCGCCGACGAGATCTTCGTTTCGTGCATCCAGCCGCTCAAGGAGGGCGCCGAGGACTTCGCGCTGAGCTTCGCGCTGCCCGCCGCCGCAGCCGGTCTGACGATGTACCACCGCCGGCCCCTCGCGCCGCAGGCGGCGAGCGGATTCGATCAGCCCCTCACCAGTCGCTTCGACGAGCCCGACGCGGTGCTCGTGTTCGACGACGTGTTCATCCCATGGGAGCGCGTGTTCGCCTACCGGGACCTCGAGACTGTGCGCGCGCAGTTCTTCGCGACGGGGGCGCACCGCCTCGGCAACTGGCAGGCGCAGATCCGCTTCCTCACGAAGCTGCGGTTCATCGCCTCAGTCGCGCGTCGCATCACCAAGGTCTCCGGAGCCGACAAGGACCCGGGTGTGCGCGGCAAGCTCGGTGAGCTCGCCTCGCTCGTATCGATCGTCGATTCGGCCGTCACGGCCGCAGAAGCGACGGCAGAGCCGGATGCTGCCGGCATGCTGGTGCCCGGCAAGCGGGCGCTGTACGGCGTCATGGGCCTGCAGTCCGAGCTGTACCCGCGCGTCATGTCGATCCTGCGCGAGCTCGCAGGCTCGAACGTGACGCAGCCTCCGGCGACGATCGCCGATCTCGAGCATCCACAGTCGGGCCCCGACCTGCTGCGCTACATCGTCTCGCCCGGCGCCGACACCGTCGAACGCGTGCGACTGTACAAGCTCGCGTGGGACATGATCGGAACCGAGTTCGCGGGCCGCCACCAGCAGTACGAGACCTTCTACGCGGGCGCGCCGGCCATGGTGCGGAGCGTGTACACGCTCGGCAACTTCGGCTACGACGACCTCGACCCCGACCTGGACGCCTTCCTCGCGACCATTCCCCTGCCGAGCACGCCGACCGAAACCTCCCCTGCCGTCCCAGCCACCGCAATCACCGAGGAGACACCCGCATGAAGCCCGAGATCGAGTTCACGTCGCTCATCGACCCGACCTACGAGCCGATCCCCGGCGTCCCGGGGCTCAGTCAGGCGATCCTCGCGCACGACCCCCAGCACGACGTCGTCACGCGCATCCTCAGGTTCGAGCCCGGCACGGACTCGTCGGCGATGGGCGTTCAGCGTCACGAGTGCTGGGAAGAGGTGTTCATCTTCGAGGGCTCGTTCACCGACCTGACCCTCGGCGAGACGTTTACGGCCCCCTGTCACGCCGTTCGCCCGCCCGGGATGCCGCACGGCCCCTGGCGCTCGGACACCGGCGCCCGCATGTTCGAGGTGCGGTATTACCGTGCCGAGGGACCCGTCCGCAGCGAGGGCGCCGGCTCCTAGGCGCCAGGCGGAATCGTCGGCGTGCGGCGTGCCGCCGCGTGCGACTCGCCGCGTTCAGGCCGCTGGCCGCGCTCGGTCAGGCGCCCGGCGCTGGCTCGCCGCGCACCACGACCTTGCCCACCGTGTGCCCCGCCTCGACATGCTCGAGCGCGGCGACCGTCTCGTCGAAGTCATAGACGGCCTCGATCACCGGCGCGATGCGGCGGTCCGCAACGAGACCGACGAGCTCGGCGAGCACGTCTCGCTTCGGCGCGGCGGCGAAGAACGGGATGCGCCGCGAGCTGCCGATCGAATGCACAAGGGCCGAGAGCATCCGGGGAATCGGGCCGAACACCGGGCCACCGTTTCCCGTCACCTGCACGAGCGCACCGCCCACGACGAGCAGGCGCTGCAATGCGCCGATGCGATCGCCTCCCGCGATGTCGATGACCGCGTCGAAGTGATCGCGCGGCAACTCATCGACGCGTGTCGCGCGATAGTCGAACGTTCGCGCCGCTCCGAGCTCCCCGACGAGCTGCCGATTGGGCTCGCCGCAGCTCGCCCACACCTCGGCGCCCCGCAGCACGGCGAGCTGCACCGCGAACGTGCCGACGCCACCCGAGGCTCCGAGCACCAGCACTCGCTTCCCGGCCAACTCGGGGGCGCCGAGACCACCGGCGCTGAGCGCCTGGTGCGCCGTACCGGCCGCGATCGGCAGCGTCGTCGCGACGACGGGGTCCAGCGTCGAGGGCCGGGCGACGAGCCGATCCACCGGTGCGACGGCGTACGTTGCGAGGCCGCCCCCGCCGGGCAGCTCGCCGACGACCTCGTCGCCGACACGGGCGTCGATGACCCCGGGCCCGACGGCAACGACGGTTCCGGCGACGTCCATGCCGCGTACGGGCTGCTTCGGACGACGCAGGCCGAACGCGGCGCGCACGAGCAGCGGATCGCCCAGCAGAATCCGCACATCGCCGGCGTTGATCGCGGTCGCGCGGATGCGCAGCAGCACCTCGTTCTTTCTTGGGGTCGGCACGGGGATATCGGTGGCAGTCGTGCCGTCGGCCGGGCCGTAGTCGCGGCGCGACCAAGCGCGCATCGTCGCCGGGATGGCGGGCGCTTCGGGGAGCGAGGTCGCGGGTTCTGGGGTGGACATGTCATTCCTCCGGATAGTCGAAGAGGTCGTCGAGCCCCACGCCGAACGCGCGGGCGATGAGGAACGCGAGCTCGAGTGAAGGCGAGTACTTGCCCTGCTCGATCGCGATAAGCGTCTGGCGTGTCACGCCGACGCGTCGGGCGAGCTCGGCCTGGGTGACCCCTGCCTGCTCACGCTGGGCGCGGATGGTGTTGGTGACGCGGGTGGGTTTGGCCATCAGACGAGGCCGAAGCGGTAGGCGAGCACGCGAGCGATGCCGCCCAGGAATGCAGAGATCGCGAACCCAGCGAACATCGCATTCGCGATCCAGAAGAGCTCAGCGCCGAGCGCGCAGAGCACGATGACGCCGAGGCCGGCGATGACGAGGACCACGTGCTCGACGCGCCCGCCCATGACGCCGATGTCCCGGTCGCGAACATCGGTCTCGGTGGATGCCTCGGGATCGCGGGCTTTCGCGACGATCCCCCAGGCGACCGAGACGAGGATGCTCAGCGCGATGCCGCCGCCAATCGTCCAGAGCATGGGCGGCAACCAATCGATCGCCGTCAGGTCGCCGCCGTCTGCCTGGACGAGCACGAGCGTCACATAGACCGCGAAGACGATGATGCTCGAGACGAGGCCCGACCACGCGACTCGTTCCTGATAGACCACGACGCCCCCTCTGATGTCAACTTTTCTTGACATTGGGATGCTACGCAGGCCACGTGACGGCTGTCAAGAATTCTTTACACCGCGGGCCGAACCGCCACCGCGCGATCGGGTACCGAAGCCTCCGTCGACGGGCATCAAGCATCCAGGTCCGCTTCGTAGCATCGAGCGGGAACAGGACCTGCGGTACGCGAACCTCGCTCCGCGTGCCGCGCACGAGACGTCGAAGGGAACGACGCATGAACGCTCAGCCCGACACGCCTTCCGAACTGCCAGCACAGCAGCAGCCCACACAACCCGGGCTCACCGAGCCGATGACCCCGACGCCGGATCACGGCGAAGACTCGTGGGTCGGCCATGACCGCCTCGCCGGCCGCCGAGCCCTCATCACGGGCGGCGACTCCGGCATCGGCCGCGCGGTCGCCCTCGCGTTCGCGCGCGAAGGCGCGGACGTCGCGATCGTGCACTTGCCCGAGGAGCAAGAGGACGCCGACGAGACCAAGCGCCTCGTCGAGGAGACCGGCCGCAGAATCGTCACGATGGCCCTCGACCTCACCACCGAACAGGGCTGCATCGACGCCGTCGCGAAGACCGTCGAGTCTCTCGGCGGCCTTGACGTCCTCATCCCCAACGCGGCGCATCAGAAACAGCGTGACGGCGTCGAAGACCTGAAGGTTGAGAACATCGAGCGGGTGTTCCGCACGAACCTGATCTCGACTATGGTGCTCGCCCGCGAGGCGGTCCCACACATGTCGGCAGGATCGTCGATCATCAGCACGACGTCGATCCAGGCGTCGGATCCGTCGCCCGGCCTCCTCGACTACGCGATGACGAAGGCGGCCCTCGTCGCCTTCACGCAGGCGCTCGCCGCGGAGCTGGGGCCAAAGAACATCCGCGTCAACGCGGTCGCTCCTGGTCCGATCTGGACTCCGCTGATTCCCGCAACCGGATTCCCCGACGACAAAGTCGAGAACTTCGGTCAGGAAACGCCCCTCGGCCGGGCCGGGCAGCCCGCCGAGCTCGCGGGCGCCTACGTCTACCTTGCGAGCGATGAGGCCACGTACGTCTCGGGGGCGATCATCCCCGTCACGGGTGGCCGACCGTTTTAGTATCCGCAACCGAAGACGGCCGCAGCCGCCCCGACGTGGCTCGCGGGCGATGACCATGGGCGCAGCGGAGCGCGGCGCCCGAACACACCCAACGAAGGAGGAAACATGGCAGAACTCGACGGCAAGCGCGTGGCATTCCTACTCACCGACAACTTCGAGGACAGCGAGCTCACCAGCCCGTGGCAGGCCGTGACCGACGCGGGCGCCCAGGCGACGCTCGTCTCGCCCGCCAAGGGCTCGATCACGGGCAAGAACGGGCACTCGCAGCAGGTCGACCTCGCGTCGTCTGAGGCGAGCTGCGACGACTTCGACGCGCTCGTGCTGCCCGGCGGGGTCGGCAACGCCGACACGCTCCGCATGGACGCCGACTCGGTCGCGTTCGCGCGCGCATTCTTCGAGCATCACAAGCCCGTCTCGGTCATCTGCCACGGCGCCTGGATACTCGCGGACGCCGATGTGCTGCAGGGCCGGACGATCACGAGCTTCCCCAGCCTCAAGACCGATCTCGTCAACGCCGGCGCGACCTGGGTCGATGAGGAGGTCGTCGTCGACGAGGGGCTCGTCTCCAGCCGGACCCCCGACGACCTGCCGGCCTTCAACGCCAAGACGGTGGAGGAGATCGGGGAGGGCAAGCACGCAGGCCAGACCGCCTAGCACTCCCCACACCCTCCACGCGACGCGCGGCGCTCGCCCTCCCCGGGGCGGGCGCCGCGACGCGTCGTGGGTGGTACGCACTTCGCCCGACTCACGCGTCGCTACTCTGGCCGCATGTCGCTCTTCATGGCCGCGTCGGAGCGGGACCTTCTCGAACGGATGCTCGACCACCAGCGCGAGCAGATCGCGGCGGTCCTCGACGACGTCACCGAGGACGAGGCCAGGGCACGTCTCGTGACGTCGCTGACCACGCTGCTCGGCATCGTCAAGCACGCCACGTGGGTCGACCGGATCTGGTTCGAGCACCGCGTCGCCGGCACCGGCCGCGATGAGCTCGGGCTCGCACCAACGATCGACGCGAGTTTCGCCCTCGAGCCAGCCGACAGCATCCACACGATTCGTCAGGGGTTCGTAAACGCTTGCGAGCGCTCGCGGGAAATCGCCGCGACGCACCACCTCGACGAGGAGTACGAGTGGCGCGGCAAGCCCGTCACGCTCCGCTTCATCTACGCGCAACTCATCCAGGAGTACGCACGGCATGCCGGCCACGCCGACATCGTGCGCGAGCAGCTCGCGGCGCGGCGCGACCCGCAGGGCTAAGCGACACATCGGGGGCGGAAGCGACGATCGGACTCGCGTCCGACAAACGCTCGCCCTGTGCGTCGCAGCGTGCCGGGCGAGATCGCTGGCGGTATGGCGCAATGACGCCGTCGGGCCACATCAGTCGGATGAGCTCGCCGCCACCCACACCTCACGCCACCGCTCGGCGAGCGAATCGATGGTCTCGTGCGCGTTGAGCCCGCTCGGCTGGGGCACGACCCAGAGCGCGGTATCGGCGGGCCACCCCGGGATCAGGGACGTGTCTTGTCGTCCGAGGCGCGCCTTCGGCCACCCGAATGCCGTGCGGAACGCCGTGATTCCCGCGATCGCCGCCACGCGAGGGCGCAGCTCGGCGAGCCGTTCGACGAGCTCGCGGCCGCCTTCGCGAAGCTCCTCGCGCGAGAGCTCGTCAGCGCGAACCGTCGCACGCCCGACGAGGTTGGTGATGCCGATGCCGCGGGCGAGCAGCTGCGCCTCGTCATCCGCGGACAGGCCCGCGGCCGCGTCGACGACACGGTCGGTCAGGCCCGCCCGGTGCAGTGACGGCCAGAATCGGTTGCCTGGCCGGGCGAATGGCGCGTTGACCGCCGCCGTCCACAGCCCCGGGTTGATCCCGACGATGAGCAGGCGCAGCGGCGTCCCGGATGCTGGGAGGACGTCGTCGATCGCGTCGGGGTCTGCGGTTGCGAATGCGGCGAGCTCGTCGCGGGTCGGCCGGCGCCCCCCGAGCGGCGGCGGGCGCCTCGGTCGGCCCGTGACGTCCGCTGGGTCGTCTCGCTGCATCCCGCCACGATAGTCAAGCCTCGATGAGTGCGGCTAACTGGCCGGTGACGGCGCTCCACCCCTCGACGAGTCCCAGTTCCTCGTGCCGTGCCCGCGCTTCCGGATCCGCGTGGCGCGCGAGGATTCGATAGAGGGTGCCGTCGGCGTGGTCGACGAGCGTCACCTCCCCCGTGACGGCGACCGGCTGCGGCGACGCGGGGCGCAGCGTGCTGTCGACGGCGTTCGTGAAGACGAGGCGTACGGCTTCGTCGACGACGAGAAACGCGGCGTCCATGTGCGGGACGAAGCTCACCCCGTCTTCGCTCATCGACGTGACGAAACCGCCGCCCGCCGTGGGGTCGAACGATTCGATGCGGCAGGCGTAGGGCTCCGGAATCCACCACTCGGCGAAGAGCTCCGGCGTGGTCCAGGCGCGCCAGATGGTGCGGCGCGGGGCGCGAATGACGCGCTCGATGACGAGGTCGAGTTCGGGGTTCATGAGGGCTCCTTCTCCATACGAGTCACGAGTGCTTCCAGACGGTCCGTCCGTTCACCCCAGATGCGCTGCTGCTCGTCGAGCCAGTCACCGGCCGCCGTCAACCGATCGCGGCGCAGCGAACACATGCGCACGCGACCCACCTTGGTCGTGCGAATGATGCCGCTGCGCTCGAGTGCGCGCACGTGCTTGAGGAACGACGGCAGCGTCATCGACGCGCCGGCCGCAAGAGCGCTGACGCTCGCATCGGCTGCGCCGAGTGCGCTGACGACGCGGCGACGCGTGGGGTCGGCCAGCGCGGCGAAGACGTCATCGAGCTCGCCCGCATACTTTGCCATGTGGCTAAGTATTCTCCACGGCCGCACGGACCGCAATCCCCCGCGCGACGATTCGCGAGTCCTGCCGATGAGGTCGATGCTCCGCATGGTCGGGCGGCGCCGTCGAGCCCGCCCGATGAGATGCGGCTCACCTGCCAACCGCGTTCAATCCGCACCCACAGCTCGAACGTCGCCGTACCGGGGTCCACGGCGCGTTCGCGCACCACGGCGACCGATGGACCGGCGCCAGTACGCTGGTCGCCGTGCGCCACCCGTCGTCCGCCGACCTCTTCGAGAGGCACCCGTCGTGATCTCGTGGGGTGCATTCCTGCTCGCCGCAGTGCTCATGGCGATGATCCCTGGCGCGAACCAGATACTGGGGTTGCGTAACGCTGCGCTGGTGGGAGTCCGATACGCCCTCGTCGGGGTGGCCGGTCGTTTCGCAGCCTTTGCGATCCTCGTCGTCTTCGCCGTCGCGGGCCTCGGTGCCCTGTTAACCACCTCCGCGGTCGCGTTTGAGGTCGTCCGCTGGGCGGGCGTCGCCTACCTGGTGTGGTTGGGCGTGACGACCTTCCGGAACGCCGGACGAGGGCGCGATGGTGCCTCACCAGCCCCAGCCGACCGGTTGAGTGTCGCCGCCCGGCGCGAGTTCATCACCGCCTTGACGAACCCCAAGGCGCTCCTGCTCTTCGCATCCTTCCTGCCCCAATTCATGCCGCGCGACGCGCCGGTCGCCACCTTGGCCCTGCTCGCCGTGGTCTACATCGGCGTGGAGGCCCTGGTGGCCCTGGGCTACATCGGTGCCGGTCGCGCCCTGCGCTTCGGAGGAGAGCGGCTGCGGACGGTCCGACACCGGCACATGGATCGCATCGCGGGCGTGAGCTTCATCGGCTTCGCCGGCTACTTGGCCATCGCCCGGCGCCCGTGACTCGCTGGGCCGTCGCCCGCACGCCGCCCGCTTCGTGCTCAGGCGCGTTCGATCGGCATCCACAGATCGCATGTCGCCGTGCTGAAGTCGTCCGCTCGTTCGAGCACCGAGATGATCGATGGGCCGGGGCGCAGACGCCAGGGGTTCGACGGAAACCACTCGGTCGCGGAGGCCGCGTACGCTCGCTGCAGTGCGGACGGATGCGGGCCGGAGGTGCGAAACACGACCCACTCCCCCGCAGCGACGTCGATCACGTCGAGATCGCTGGGACCCTCCGTGTGTGCGCCGACCGCGACACCGTGCAGGTAGGTCAGCTCGCTGCCTTCGGCAGCATCAGGGTCGACATCAGCACTCACCTGCAACAGGCCCGACGGCTCCGTTTCGCTGAGCTTCTTGAGTCGCTCGTGCTCGGCGGCGGGCAGCGCCGCGACGTGGTCTCGGATGCGCGGATTCACGCCCTCGTAAATCAACGGCACGCGAGCAGCGTGACCGATCAGGCGGAAGTCGGGCCGTTCAATGATTCGGGCGTCCATGGGGGCGCTCCCTTCGACTGTCAGGTGGAACCTGAGGACTGGTTGGGTTCGAAGGGGGCCGCCTTCACGCCGGACGTCACCATGGCTCGCACCGTGCACCGCGTGGAATGCTCGACCGAATGCCTCGGTCGATCCGTACCCGTAGCGCACCGCGATGGCGAGCAGGTCTTCGTCGCCGACCACGTCGGCCGCGGCGACCGTCATCCGCCGCCGTCGGATGTACTCAGACACCGGCATGCCCGCCAGCGACGAGAACATTCGACGAGCGTGATACCCCGTCGTTCCCAGCGAGGCCGCGAGCGCTTCGACGTTTATCTCGTCGCCGAGCCGCCGCTCGATCTCGTCGACGAGGCGGTTGAGGATCTCGATCATGGCCGCTCCCTTCACGCAACACTCTCGTCGGCGCAAGAGGTTCCCACCCGACTTTTCTGGTTCGATGCTGTCGCATTCGCTCGCCGTACACGCGTGTTCTCACTGCACACGGAGCCTCGGATGGACCTGGACCCACATCGTCATGCCGAGCCCTGCCGCAACGACGAACGCGGTGCTCAGACCGGTCTGGTCGGCGAAGAGGCCAGTCGCGATGGATCCCAGCGTCTGCCCGACGCCCAGGGCGAGGAACGAGAGGGTGACACCGCGCGCAGGCGAAGCCGGGTAGAGCTTCGCCGCCCAGAGGATGCAGAGTCCGGTCAGCCCCATGAACGCTGCACCGAACGCACCTGCCGAAATCAACGCAAACTGCAGGCTCAGGCCGGGCACCGCGAGAAGCGCGATCGCTGCCGACCACAGCATCCACGTCGCCACGTTCACGGTCGTCAAGGTCAAGCGCTTTGCAAGCGCCCCCACGACTCCGCCTATCGGGCCCGCCACCCCGATGACGAGCCAGAACCATCCTGAGACACCAGGGTCGACCCCCGCACGTTGAACCTGATCCACTGAGAAGTTCCAATACGGAGCGCTGGTGAACCCGAGCAGCACGGAGTTGACCAGCAGCAGCGTCAGACCCGGCCTCCGCCATCCCTCACCGGAACGACCGATCCCGTCACCCTCGGCAGCCCGAGGCAGCGTTCGCCACGCAAGCGCGGTGACGAGCGCGGCGGCCGCGCCGAAGCCCAGCCAGGTCACCTGCCACCCGAACACCAGCGCCGGAGCGAACGACGAAACCGCCAAGCCCAAACTCGTTCCCGTGTTCGCCCAGGTCTGCGCGCGCGATCGTGGCCCGGTGGCGACGGAGCGAGCGATGAGCTGGGCGACGCCTGGAGAGACCAGTCCCGCCCCGACGCCCGCGGTCAGCAGCCCGATGACGAAGACGGGGAGCCAGTCACCGGAGACGCCAGCGAGGGACAGGCCCGTGGACGCGATCCCACTCGCCAGGACCACAGCGGCCCGGGCACTGAGCATCGCCGTCAGCCGAGGAGCGAGCAGCAGCCCGACGGTATAGCCGAGGGTCGATGCCCCGCCGACCACCCCGATCGCCGTCGCGCTCATCGCGAAATGGTCGGCGATGTCGGGGGCGAAAAGGCCGTAGGCGTATCGGCCGAAGCCGTAGCAGGAGGCGATCACGCTGGCCGTGACAGCAGCGATCGGCCACCATCGCCGACCATCTTCCGCTCCGTGAGGCACTGCGGACGACTCGGATTGAGACCACTGTTGCGTCATCGACACCCTCACTTCACAGATCGGTAAACCTGATCGAGAGCCTAGGTATACTGACCTGTATGGTCAAGGACGAAGAAGGGCACGTGCTGGAGGACCCGTCGCAGGACCTCGCCGTACCGGAATTGACACCGAGCGCCCGGCGCATCGTGGATGCGGCGACGCAGCTCTTCTATCGCCACGGCATCCACGCGGTCGGGGTCGACACGATCGCGCGCGAGTCCGGCGTGACGAAACGCACCCTCTACGACCGCTTCGGCTCGAAGGACAATCTCGTGGCGGTCTATCTTCGGGCGCGCCATCACACGTGGTGGAGCCGGTTCCAGCGCCGTCTCGACGCGGCCCCTCCCCCGCGTGTCCTCGCGCTCTTCGACTCGTACGCCGAGGACGCGGCACCGTCCGGGCGCGGCTGCGGGTTCCTCAACGCGGCCGGTGAACTTCCCCACGACCATCCCGCTTACGCGGTGATCACCGCACACAAGCGCGCGGTGGAACACTGCGTCTACGACCTGATCCACACCGACTACCCGCACCTCGAGGATCCGCGAGCTCTCGCCGACGAAGTGTTTCTCCTCCTCGAGGGAGCGATCGCCCATCAGGGAATCGATACTGATCGCCATCGCCTGCACAACGCTCGGCAGATCGCCGAACAGCATCTCGGAGCTGCCGCATGATCCGGTGACACGGATGCTCGCTGCCATCGAGCCGGAGCTCATCAGTCGTCCGTATCGGCACCCTCGGCGAGCTCAAGAACGGCCGAGACGAGGTCGCTGAAACCGGGCTCTCGACGACGGCGGTGGGGAACGGCGTCTCACCGCTGCGTGGATGCGTGGTGAATGAGGTCGAACATCGACTTCGCTGCGGTCGACACCCGATCGGCCTCGCGACCCCAGTCCACCTGGAACTCGCCCCGATGCTCCGCGGCAGCCAGGCGAAGCAGTTCCGCGGCGTCCGCACCCATTCGCCGCGCAGCACTGTCGGCCGCATGCTGCTTCGACACGATGTCCCCGGTCTCGACGGTGTGCAGCGCGCGCGCCAGGGTGAGGAGAACATTGCGTTCGTCGCCCGGGAGACCGTTGACGAGTGCGAGCGATACCGTCAGCTGAGCTCGCCTCAGGAGCTCGAGCGGCACCCCTGGGACGACGTCACCGAGGGGCGGTCCGTGCAGGACGCGGTGCGAGGCCAACGCGGTCGCCAGAAGGAGCACGACGCTTCCACGACGGCCAAGCTATCTGCGCGGGTCCGTCAATCTGTGCGCGACACGGGGGCGCTACTTGCTGCCGATACGAATGGAGTCGTTGCTGGCAGCCGCCCGCTCGCCAAGCCTCGCCCAGGGCGCTTGGTCGAGGCCGAAGACGTCGAGAAGGTAGGCGGACACCGCGTCCGCGACGAGTGCGACGCGGTCGGTGTCCTCGTCGGTGGTCTCGGCCACCTTCTCTCCAGCGATCCCGCCGAGCGTGTGCTCGCCCTCGGCGATCGTGAGCAGGCTTTTCGGCGCTGGGCTGAGGTGGTACGCGTCGGTGAACCAGTCCGGCCCGCGGGTGGACATCGCGGACTGATCCTTGCCGCCGGCGATGACGAGCGCCGGAGTGGCCATGGTGGAGTAGTCCGGCCGCATGAACGACAGGTGCTCGAGCGCGAACGGCGTGAGCGAGTCGCCGATCCCGGTGGCTGCGATCAGCACGCCGGTCTTCGCCGCGGAGTGGGAGAAGTCCTGGCCCGGGTTGTCGTCGGCGTCGAAGACGCGTGCTCCGAGAAGCGAGCCGACCGTCTGAGCGCCCCAGGAGTGCCCGACCACCGCCACACGGTCAAGGTTGGCCCTAGCGTCCAGTCCCCCGGCTTGCCGGAGGATGCCGCCGAGGTTGTCCAGGATCGCGTGCAGGTCGGTGATTCGGACACGCCAGATGGTGCCGAATCGCGGATCGTCGAAATCGATGCCGTGGCGTCGGGAGTCGAGGTGCGTGGGCTGCACGACGATGAATCCGGCGGCGGCCAACCGGTCGACGAGGGGTTCGTAGCCGTCCATCGACCAAGCGTTTCCGTGCGAGAACACGATCAGCGGAAGGACCTCGCCCGAGGACGGGGCCGTGACCTTGACCTGGAGATCGATGCCTCGACCGGAGGTCGGGACGGTGATGGGCTTGACGGCGATGACGTGCTGATCGGTCTGGGAGGTGGGCATGGCTTGCTGCTTTCTCGTCGATGGCTTGTGCCATACTTGCCGGAACGTTGTTCCACGACATTAGCGGAACATGGTTCCACCAGCAAGGGGAGGTCTGACGTGACGGAGTCGATTGGCGCGCGACAAGCCCAAGTAGAACGCAATCGTGAAGCACTGCTGGCCGCTGCGGCCGCCGTGTTCGTCGAGCAAGGCGTACAGGCCCCGGTGCGCGTCATCGCCGATCGCGCCGGCGTCGGCATCGGCACCGTTTACCGACACTTCCCCAGCCGTGCGGAGCTGGTCACCGCCGTGTATCGCCACCAATTGGACGAGTGCGCATCTTTGGCACGGAGGCTCTTGGAAGAGGACGTCTCACCCGCCGTCGCTCTGACCCGATGGGTCGACGCGTTCGTGGAGTTCCTCGTCACCAAGCACGGGCTCGGGGTCGCTCTGCAGTCTGAAGATCCCAGCCTGCTCAGCCTGCGCACCCTCATGCTCGATAAGCTCGTCCCCGCGTGCGCATCGCTGATCGACGCGGGAGTCGCGGCGGGTCAACTCGACCCGCGACTGACGGCCTATGCGCTGATGCGGGCCATCGGAAACCTGTGCATCCTCGGCGCCCACTACGGCCGATCCGACGCCAAAGACATGGTGGATCGGCTCCTCATCGGATGCCGCGCCCCGCAGCACGGGTAACGCCAAGCCGTGCCTGCGCAAGACAATCTGGGCGCCCGCGCATAGTCGCCACTTCCGGATCACCCCGACCGCAGCTCCACGGTGCACGGAGCAGCCGCACCCACCACGATCGCCGCGCAGCGGAGAAAGCCGTGCCAGTTGACGCCGAAGCGCGGTCGAGGCTCTCTTCCAGGAGCGCATCGTGCAGCGGTCGGTAGAACAGTGGCCAGGTGACCCTGGCCGCGCCATGCACCGTCATCTCGAGCTCGTGGCGCAGCACGCACGAGTCTTTGGCGGTCGAGGCGACCGAGAACGAGTGACGGCCACGGAAGCCCACGGGGCGGGTGAACCTGAAGATCACCGAGCGGCCCGGATCGTGACCCTCGACGAAGTAGCGCACCGGACCGTGTCCACC
Source organism: Pseudoclavibacter endophyticus (assembly GCF_008831085.1). Taxonomy (NCBI): domain Bacteria; kingdom Bacillati; phylum Actinomycetota; class Actinomycetes; order Micrococcales; family Microbacteriaceae; genus Pseudoclavibacter; species Pseudoclavibacter endophyticus. The sequence continues at coordinate 1,278,363 of NZ_WBJY01000001.1, read as the reverse complement.
TGCCGCGCCCGCTCCGATCGGCCGGTCCAACCGCAGCCGCGGCCACTGATCGCCGGGCCACAGCCGGTCACCCGTGCTCCCCAGTGAATCGATGAGCGCGCCGACCGACTCGGCACTCACGGCAAGCGCGCGCTCGTGCACATTGCGGATCACACGGCCACCCTAGCCGGGCGCCTCTCAGGCGGGAACGCGCGCTCAGTCGGCCAGCTCATCGGCGAGCCGGAACTCGAGCCGTTCTGCCGTCAACGCTCGGCACCGCCGCCCCGACGCCCGGCGACCGTCCCGGGGGCGTCAATGAGTGTCTGCGCCTCGCTGTCCTTGAGCACCGTGGGTTCCGACGACTCGAAGCCCGCGTCAAGATACAGCCGATCGAAGCCCGCGCGAGAACCTCCTGTGATCGCTCTGGCGATCGGCCACATCAAGAGCAACATGACCGCCAACACAACCGTCAATGCGACCAACACCCCAGTGCCGACTCCGAACTGTGGCAGGAACAACCACATGAGCGCGATTGCGATCACGACGACCACAGCCAGTGCTATGAGGACGTAGGAGCGCCGATTGAAGGAGGAATGGAAGCCGTTGAGGCGCTCGTCCAGCGCGTAGAGGTCCGACAACTGCAGCCGCCGATTCGTGGTGTAGCGCACGTACTTCAATCGGTCGTTATCAGGACCGGGTGGCCACGACTGGAACACCGTGCCGTCCGCCGCGATGAACCATTGGGGGTGTTGGGTTTCCTCACTCATGGGAACTCCTCACCTCGCCGGCCAGCAAGCGTGCGAGTCACGAGCCTACCTCTCGCACGGCAGATGCAACCCGCTACGGGAACGTAGAATTCTCGCATGCGCACCTCGAAGGCCGCCGTCACCACGGCGGCAGATGCCGTCGGAGCAGTGTCGACGGTCCTCGGGAGTCTCTTGGTTCTTACGCCGAATACCGCCGCGCGACAACTTCGCCTCCCCGGCTCACGTGAGAATCGGCATCGCGCCCTCGGAGCCGCAGATCTCGGCCTCGGCATCGCGATCCTCGTCGGCCGCTCGGCGCAGTGGCGCTGGATCGCCGTTGCCGCTCGGAGCCTGCTGCACCTCGTGTTCGCCCGCGAGTACTTCCGCGGCGGGAACCGCGTCGGCGCGGGCGCGATGGGGATGCTGTTCGTCATTGATGCCGGAATCGCCAACGGCCTCCGCGAGACGAATCGCACCGTCTGAGAGGCGTTGGCCTGGTCCGGTCAGCAACGTCTACGCCGCCAGCAACCGAGATGTTCCGGCGCTCCACGAATAGCGTCGGGGGCCTGCTTCGCGAGAGCGTCCAGCGGGTCCTCGCACCCTGCTGAGCGCCTTGGAGCCCGCGCGCAGGTCTTAGAGCGGGGCGAAGACCTCACCGTCCCACCCCGGTGGCTTCAGCGGCAGCCGACCCGCTGCGACCTCCTGATCGATTCGGGCGGAGAGGTCGCTGAGAACCCAATTTCGCTCCTGGAGTTGGTCAGTCTTTCGGTTGGATGACCATTTGCTCCACCCCAGCAGCACAGTGGCCGCGCCGAGGATCGTCAGGGTGAGGATGACCTCGAGCGCACTGGCGCTCGATGATGGTCCCGCGATGAGCATCCACAGACCTCCAACCGTCAGGAAACCGGTGGCCATAGCGCCAATCCCCCGGAAACCGATGCGCGGGTGGTACATCCCGTTCGCGACCGGGCGCGTGTGCCAGGCCTTCCACGCCTCTCGCCGATACTCCGCGGCGGATGTCACCGGGAGGTGGGCCAGCTCCTCGGGGAGGCGTGCCCGCAGATCGGCCACGACGTCGGCGTCCGGTTCCACGGGCGCGGCGTCTTGCGCGGTCGGATCGTCACCCATCCGTCAATGATGGCAGCCCATGACATGGGCGAGTGGCGTGCCTTGCCGCACGTGGCGATGAGAGGCGAGCACGGAACGCCATGTGCGCAACCGGACGCACTCGTCAAAGCCTCGAACGGAATTCGTGGGACGTGACCGTTCACGGTTTCTCGGTGCCCTCGCACACCATCGAGTACACCACCGGACCGCGGTCGATGGTGGTCACAGCCGTGACCGCGAAGCCCACTCGCTCGTAGAGACGCACGTTTCGTTCGTCCGAGGTCTCCAGCGCCACGCCATGCAGAGTGGATTTGGAAGCGATGTCGAGTCCCGCGCGAACGAGCGCTCCCCCGAGGCCAGCTCCTTGACGATCCGGGCGAACACCAAGCGTTTCCAGGGTCCAGTACCCCTCGGGCGACGGAGGGAGGCGTACTTCGCCGACCACCGTCAGTCGATCACCGTGGAGTTGGGCAACGCGCTCCTGAAACTCCTCCGAGGGTGGCGCTGCCGTTGGCGGCAGAAGTGCGATCACGCCGCCCAGTTGCTCATCCACGAGGACGACGCCCTCGTCGAGGGCATAGCTGAGATAGAGACTCTGCAGTTCGAGCAAACGCCGCGAGTAACCGTCCGCGGGGATCGCCCACCGCGTCCAGGGATAGCACTCGAATGCCTCGGCCAGCACCCGCGCCGCAGCGGGCAACTCGCCCTCGGTCGCCGATCTGATCGACGTCAACCCCGCACGCCTCACTTCTTACTGCTCCCGCATGTCATTGAGGTGGGTCAGGCCGTCAGCTCGGAAGCCCGGAGCGACGCGCTTCGTACGCAGAAGTCAGCTCGGCGAGTACGCCATCGTCCGGGAAGACGCCACCACGCAAATGCACTTCACGCAGCTCATCCATGAACCGCGACCACAGCTCAGGACCACCGTCTGCCAACAATTCGGCGCGGACCGCGAGCTCCGCGGAGGTCGGCAGCCAGCGAGACCCCCAAGCCCCGAGCTGCGCCATCACCGGCACGAGCTGAATCGCCGGCTCGGTCAGGCGGTAGTCGATCTTCTGTCGATGGCTCGGATCGCCGTGGCGGGTGAGCAGACCGACGTCCGACATGCGCTTGAGCCTGTCCGCGAGCACGTTGGAAGCGATGCCCTCCACGGAATGACGCAGCAGCTCCCGGAAGCGCCGATGCCGCCCGAAGATGATGTCGCGCAGCACGACAAGGCTCCATCGGTCCCCGAGCAACTCGACCGTCATATTGATCGGGCATCCCGACCTGCCGTCTGCAACGCGCAGCTCATTCACCTCGACCGATTGTGTCATGCAACCAGTCTACGCTAGGCTTGCAACCGATCCTGATACGCAAGTGGTTTGGTGGCAGGGTACCCAATGCGATGGTCGCGCTCGCGTGGTCACCGATATCGCCGGAGGAGAATCATGGGCAGCTTGATCTATTCAATGATCGTTTCACTCGATGGTTACGTCGCAGATGATGAGGGCGAGTTCGCATCGTGGGCGCAGCCCGATGAACAGGTCCTCGCAGCGATCAACGACGAGATGACATCGGCAACCACGTACCTGCTGGGAAGGCGGATGTACGAGATGATGGCGGTCTGGGAAACTGATCCCGAAGTCATCGAGCAGTCACCGCAATCCACGCAGTTCGCTCAGATCTGGCAGCGAGCCGACAAGGTGGTTTACTCCCGCACCCTCGAGTCGGTGCACACCTCCCGGACGCAACTCCGATCGCATTTCGACCCCGAGGAAGTCGCGCAGATCAAGGCCGACGCAACGGGGGACGTGACGATTGATGGCCCCACACTGGCGGCCGAGGCAATCCGACATGGGCTTGTCGACCGCATCGACATGCTCCTATGCCCGGTCGCCGTCGGCGGTGGACTGCGGTTCCTGCCAGACCACCGGCTCGACCTGGCACTGCGACACGAGCAGAAGTTCGATAACGGCATGATCGAGCTGCGATACGACGTGCTCTCCGCGTAGGCGCTTCCCCAACCGCGAGCGGAGCTCAACCGCATTCGAGCACGAAGACACACGTCCCGCGCGCTACTCCTGGAAGGTGCCGTCAGCCTCCGCGGCATCGACGGCAGCGCCCGACTGCAGGCCACGGCCCGATCGACGTGCGAGGAGATGGTGCCGAGGCGGCCAAGACTGCTCCGCTCACCTAGGCACGTGTCGATCAGCCGGCGTTGCGGGGATCATCCGTCGCGTCGTAGTACTTGGGAGGACAGCCGTCGATCGACGCGCCGGGCCGCAGCTCGAAGTGCCACGCCTCGTTGTCGAAGGTCTGGCAGAGGTCGTAGCGCGCGCCATTCGTCTGCAGCCACGCCGCGGCGACCCAGTCGCCGATGTCGACGGCATCCCCGGAGACATGGGAAGAGCCCCTCGGCGTCGCGACCCACCGTGACGCCTCGGAGACCGAACCGTACTCGTCCACCGCCTCCTCGAAGAGCTGCGCCTGCAGCGACTCGGAGCGCCACCCGCTGTTGACGATGAACTCGACGCCCTCCTCCGCGGCGTCGTCGGCGGCGTTGCGCACCGCGTCGAGCAGGTGCGGGTCGAGCCGCGTAATGCCCGGGTACTCGTCGTACACCGTCGCGTTGTCGGGCAGCGTGCCGTCGGCAAACGGCTCGTCGCGCGGCTCCGAGGGTGTCGAGCACGACGTGAGCAGGGCGGCGAGCACGATGAGCGGTACGAGTCGAAGCTGTGACGTGAGCATGCGCCCAGCCAACGCGGGCGCGTGTTGCCAGGGCGTATGCGCTTCTCGATACGCGGACGATAGGTGCCGCTCCGTACGATGACCTTCGTGCGCGTGCTGATCGTGGAAGACGAGCCGTTCCTGGCCGAGGCGATCCGCGACGGGCTGCGCCTCGAGGCGATCAGCGCCGATATCGCGGGCGACGGCTACGCCGCACTCGAAGCGCTCGCCGTGACCGCCTACGACGTGGCCGTGCTCGACCGGGACATCCCGGGACCATCGGGCGATGAAGTGGCGCGACGCATCGTCGCCGCTGGCGATGGACCGTCGATCCTCATGCTCACGGCGGCCGACCGGCTCAACGACAAGGCGTCCGGCTTCGAGCTCGGTGCCGATGACTACCTGACAAAGCCGTTCGCCATGCGGGAGCTCGTGCTGCGCCTGCGCGCGCTCGCCCGTCGCGCGGCACGGCCGCGCCCTCCGGTGCGCGAGGCCGGCGGGATCCGCGTCGACCCGTTCCGCCGCGAAGTCTTCCGCGACGGCAAGTACGTCGCCCTGACTCGCAAGCAGTTCGCGGTGCTCGAGGTGCTCGTCGACGCCAACGGCGGGGTGATCAGCGCCGAGGAACTGCTCGAGCGCGCCTGGGACGAGAATGCGGACCCGTTCACGAACGCGGTGCGCATCACGGTATCCGCGCTGCGCAAGCGGCTCGGCGAGCCCCAGGTCATCGAGACCATTCCCGGCGTCGGCTACCGAATCGCGGACGCGCTTTGACTCGCCGACGGCGCATGGGCATCCGAACAAAACTCGCCCTCAGCTACGCCGCCATCGTGATCGTCGCGGGCACAATTTTGCTCGCCGTCGTCTGGTTGTTCCTGTTGCGCTACGTCCCCGACACGCAGATCCCCTTGCGCGGGCCGTTCGTTCCCGGTCGATCCGATCTCGAGCGTGCCTTCTGGCCGCGGGCGGGATGGGCGTTCGCCTTCCTCGTGGCGTTCGGCCTCGCGGGTGGCTGGTTTCTCGCCGGACGCATGCTCGCGCCCCTCAACGAGATCACTCGCGCGACGCGCGCCGCTACCGAGGGATCGCTCTCCCACCGCATCCGCATGACGGGCCGCGGTGACGAGTTCGGCGAACTCGCCGATGCCTTCGACGGGATGCTCGAGCGTATCGAAGCGCACGTCGACGAGCAACGACGGTTCGCGGCGAACGCGTCACACGAGCTGCGAACGCCGTTGGCGATCACGCGTTCGATGCTCGATGTAGCACGCACGGATCCTGGCGCCGATGTCGCGGCGACGCTCGCGCGGCTCTCGGCTACGAACGATCGCGCGATCGCGCTGACCGAGGCGCTCCTCGCGCTCGCCGCGACCGACCGTGCCGACGCCCCTCAGATGCGAGTCGACCTCTCGCTCGCCGCCGAGCACGCCGTCGAGACGCTCGTCGGGCTCGCTGAGGACGGCGGCATCGCCGTCGACGTCGCGGGTGAGGCCGCCTACACGTCGGGCAGCGAGGCCCTACTCTGGCAGCTCGCGGTCAACCTGCTGCACAACGGCATCGTGCACAACTCTCCCGGCGGCTGGGTGCGCGTCGAGACGTCGACGCAGAGCGACCAAGCCGTGCTCACGATCGAGAACACGGGTGAATGGATTCCCGACGAGGTCATTCCGACACTCGTCGAGCCATTTCAACGGCAAGCCGGGCGCACGCGCGTGGACGGTCGCGAGGGCTCCGGCCTCGGCCTCGCCGTTGCGCAGCGGATCGTCGAGGCGCACGGTGGCACCCTCGTCCTCGCCGCCCGCGCCGCTGGGGGCCTGCGCGCCGAGGTGCGCCTGCTCGCCGCGCCGCCTGACGCGGGGTGAGGAATCGCACTCCACGTATGGCCCGCATCCACCGAAACGCTTGTCGCGCTCGCCACAAAGGGCATCTGCAAATCGGACTTGTGGCGCTATCGGGGTGTGGATTCCGTGAGCGGCAGCGCAAAGTGGGCCCGTTCTCGACTGAAAGCCGACGCGGGCCCGTATGCTCCTGCGGTGTGAGCGATGGCCCTCCCGCCCGACGAGTCATCCGACTGTTCCCCGACTACTGTCGGGACTGGCCCCTCTGGGAGAACTCCACCCCCACCTGGGATGTCGGGTACACGACCACTCCTGAGATGTATGGCCTGTCCGAGCAGTTGACTCGCAACATCGCGGCGTGGAATCGCGACTGGGAATCGCATTTCGACCCGTTCGAGGGGTGGGATGACAACGAAAGCCGCGAGCGTTGGCGCCTGACCGGCGAGGACATTGCGGCTCGTCTGCGGGCTGAGGTCGCCCCGTTCGCCGACGTGAGTTATGAGCCCTGGCCCCTCGGCAAGGAGTAGGAGGACCCATGTTCCGGCACCGGCACTCGAGCCCGCTCATGGCGTCTCATCAGCCCGCTACCGTCGCATAGAAACATGACGACTATTACTGACCACGATTCCTACATCGCCGCTGCACCTGAGGCGTTCCGCCCGGTACTTAACCGCCTCCGCGACCTCCTGCGCGAGGCTCTCCCGGATGCGGAAGAGATCGTCGCGTACAACATGCCGGGATTCAAGGTCGATGGCACGGTCGTCGCGAGTTTCGCGGCGTTCAGCAAGCAAGTCGGCCTGTACGTGCTCGCACCCGCGATCGCAGACCACGCCGAAGAGATCGCAGAAGCAGGCCTCAAAGCGAGTAAGACCGGCGTCACCTTTCCACCGCGTAAGCCGGTCCCGGACGATCTCATGACGCGGCTCGCACGAGCATCACGCGTGCACCTGGACGACTGACGACCCCTGCGGCCGATTCGCATGGCCGGCGCGGCAAATGTCACTACACGTTGAAGCGGAACTCCGCCGTGTCCGGCACCGACCAACTCACATCGGCCGGAGTACACGCCGCGGGTCGGCATCGAGCCCAGGGGCTTTAAGAATCACGAGTAGCTGACGCTCCTCGTACCGGCAGTGCCTCTCCATGATCGCCGAGAGGCCCTCGAGGTGACGTGAAAGCTCCAACTACGACGTGCCCACGCCTAGGGGTCATAGTGATAGCAGGCCTCTCACGCGGAGCGCGGCGTCACTGCTCGGCGTAGACGCCCAACCGGTTCCCGCTCGGATCGGTGAACTCGAACCGACGCCCTCCGGGGAACTCGTACGGCTCCGCCACGATGGCTCCACCGGCATCTCGAACAGCTTCGACGGTTGCATCCAGATCGGTCGAGAAGAGCAGCACCAGGGGGCCGTCGCCGCCTGGAGCCGATCCGGCGTTCAGCCCGCCGATTTCACCCTCGCCATCGTGCCCGCGGATGCCGCTATACGTGGGACCGTAGTCGTTGAACTTCCAACCGAACGCTCGCTCATAGAACGTCCGCGTTGCCGCGAGGTCGGCCACACCGAACTCGATGTAACTGATGGCGTGATGCACTTCATGTGACACGGTTTACCTCCGTCGGTAGTGACGTGTTGCTCAACGGTAACGCGGCCGCCCGATCGTCCGGGAAATTCGTTGCCCCGACCCACCAGTCGCTGCGGGTTAGAGCGTCGTGGTGAGAACGCCGCCGTCGACCCGGATGGCCGCACCGTTCGTTGCGGACGCCCGAGGGCTCGCGAGGAACGCGACGAGGTGTGCGATCTCGGAGGGGTCGAGGAAGCGTTCGAGCAGCGTCGTGGCGTTTTGCCCGATGATCGCTGCTTTGACCGCCTCGACGGGTACGGATTTCGCGCCCGCGATCGATTCCACGGTCGCCGCGACACCGTCGGAGTACGTTGGCCCGCCGAGCACGGTGTTGACGGTGACGGCAGTACCGCGCGTGAGCTTGGCGAGACCGTTCCCGAGAGCGATCATCGCCGACTTCGTGACGCCGTAGTGCACCATGTCGGCCGGGACGTTCACCCCGGACTCACTGCCTATGAACAGCACGCGACCCCACCCTCGCTCAAGCATCCCAGGGAGGACGTGCCGCGACAGGCGCACGCCGCTCATGAGGTTCACCTCGAAGTAGCGCGCCCACTCCTCGTCAGGGATCGACCCGAACTCCGCCACGTCGAACAGGCCGACGTTGTTGACGAGGACGTCAACCTTCTCCAACTCGTCGAGCAACCGCTCGACATCGTCACGCTGCGCGAAATCAGCCCTGAGACCGGAGTGATCCGCCTCGGGATGGGCGGCGCGGAGCTTCGCGACGGCTCCCTCGACACGCTCCGCGGTGCGCCCATTCAGGATCACCCGTACCCCCTCGCCCGCGAGCACCTCGGCGATCGCGAACCCGATCCCCTGCGTCGACCCGCTCACGAATGCCGTCTTGCCCTGCAATTGCAGATCCATCTCGCTCACTCCCTCGTGCGGCACACACCGCGCCGCGTTTACTTGCCCAGGCAAGTAACCCTAGAGAGATTTACTTGCTTGAGCAAGTAACAGCGATAGGCTGAGATCATGACGCGAGCTACTCCCCCATCCGGCCTTGACTCTGCGCAGCTCGAGGTGTGGGCGGCCGTCGCGACGCTCCTCGAGCGGTTGCCTGCCGCACTTGACGCGCAACTGCAGCGCGACAGCGACTTGACGCGCTTCGAGCACGGACTCCTGTTTGCTCTCGGCACGGCTCCCGATCGCGCCCTGCGGATGAGCACGCTCGCCGGCTACGCGAATTGCACCCTTTCGCGCGTGTCCCGTGCAGTAACGCGCCTGGAGAAGAAGGGCCTGGTGCGGCGCGAGGTCGACCCGGCAGATGGTCGCGTCTCCCTCGCAGTGCTCACCGACGACGGTGGCGACATGCTGCTGCAGTCGACGCCCGCACACCATGCGCTCGTCGAGAGGCTCGTTTTCGAACCGCTCAACGAGGCACAGGTGCGCCAGCTCGGTGCCATCAGTCGCGCGATCAATGAGGCGATCGACCCCGCGGAGACATGGACGGTGCCGTCGAGCGGGGCTGACGGGTCTTGATGACGCGTGGCCGGCGAGGAGCGTGCGCACCGACCTCGCTGAGAACGCCGCAGGCTTCCTGCGGCCCTGTCCATCGCTTTCCGGCAATCAAGAACCTCTTGCGTGAGTGACAACGCCTTCCGCAATCGCGCACCATTTACCTGCCCGTTCATACATCGACCGCGCAGTCTCGTGCACTACCCGTTCATCGGCCAAACCTCGACGACACCATGTGCGACAGCGCATGGCGTATCGGCTACCAGTGCAATCGCTTCGTCGAGATCATCCGCTTCGAGGATGGTGAAACCTGCGACCGGGAGTTGGGAGGTCATGTACGCGCCGACCTCATGACTGACCCCTTCCCCCTCCGGGTTCCGAACCTGGACAGGTGTCCCGGACGTCCACATGCGCGCGCCGTTCCTGCGCAGATCCGCGTCATGGGCGTGCGCACGATCACGAACCGCGGGATCCGTCTTCTCGTATCCGGCGCCATCTCCGTATCCGATGGCAATGAACGTCGTCATAGCTCTCCTCGCGTCAAAAATCTTGGGCTACCACGTGCGTCAAGCGCTTCTCCTCCGAAGTCGGACCCGAAGGCATGTCCCCTCTGCCGCTTCCACGCTTTTGGTATGCCAGGCCCGAGTCATGTCGGCGTCGCAGTCTCGGGCAGGCCGAACCGGGCGAACAGTCGCAGGTCGAAGAAGGCGACGACGTGGGAGACCCCCGTCGGGGTGACGGTGAGAACCTGCAGGTTGAATGCCCTGAAGACACCGTATTCGTCGGGCATGTAGAGCCCGAAGGCCGGCTGGCCATTCGCCGCGGTGGGCACAAGGAGATGGTCGCCGGGCCCCTCTGCAGGGCTCTGGGCGCTGACCATTCGACCGATCATCTCGGCACCGCGGAACCACGACGGGAATGGTGGCATCTCGTAGGCAGCATCCTCAGTCAGAACTGCCACGAGTCCCGGGATGTCATGGGCGTGCATGGCCGCCACGAAACGGTCCAGGAGGTCACGCTCCCTTCCGGGGCTGAGTTCCTGGATATCGGCTTCATCGGGCTGGGCAGCACCAATCTGCGAGCGCGCGCGTTGCAACAAGCTGTTGACGGCGGTCGGTGTCGTGTCGAGCATCGCGGCGACTTCTGCGGCGGTAAAGGACAGGACATCGCGCAGCACGAGCACGGCACGCTGTCGCGGAGCAAGGTGCTGCAGCGCTGCGATGTACGCCAATTTCACGCTGTGGCGGCGGGCCACCGTGGTGAGCGGGTCGGTGGAATCGCCGCTCGGATCACCGAGCAGAGCATCCGGAATCGGCTCCAGCCAGGGAAGTTCAGGCCACTCAGGCAGGTCGGCGGCTGGGTCCCCGCAGGGGCCACCCAACCCGGTGGGGAGCGCCCGCCGGCCGCGGTTCTCCAGTGCGCGCAGGCAAGCGTTGGTCGCGATGCGGTAGAGCCAGGTCCGGATCGATGAGCGGTCTTCGAAACTGTCGTAGCCGCGCCAGGCTCGGAGAAACGTCTCTTGGACGGCGTCCTCGGCATCGTGGATCGATGCCAGCATTCTGTAGCAATGAGCCAGCAGCTCTGACCTGTACGGTCTCGTCCGGCCGTTGAAATCGTCGATCCGAAGGGTCATGACGCCGCGCTCCTCGATATCGCGCTTTTCGAACTCGCGCTCCGCACTTTCGCCACAGGGGGTGTGCGAAGCAAGACGGCGGCGCACAACGCCCCGATTGCCGCGAGCGCGGCCAAGACGTACAGCGCAACCGCGAGCCCTCCAGTCAGCTCCGACGCGGTTGGCGCGCCCGCGGTCGCGCGTGTCGCGACGCCGATCACGATGGCCGAGGCGAGGCCTGCGCCCAGAGTGGTTCCCACAGCGAAACCCGTTTCCGCGATACCCGCTGCCAAGCCCGAATCGTGCTCGGCAACGCCCGTCAGTGCTGCGATCTGGCCCGCGACGAACGCGGCCCCCATCCCCGAACCGAACACGATCAGTCCGAGCAACAGATCCTTGGCGAGCGTGCCGTCGACGGACAATTGGCTGAGCAGCAGACAGGAGCTCGTCAACAGGATCATGCCCCACGTGGCGACGAGTCGGAAGCCTGCCCGCGTGACCACATGCTGTCCGGCCACCACCCCGAGAACTGAGGTGACCGTCATGATCGCCATTGTCAAACCGAACTGCAGCGCTGAGAAACCCAGCACCTGCTGGGCATACAACGTCACGACAATCAGCAGCCCGTCGACCGCGATGCCGGCGATCACGATCACCAGGTTGCCCCCGACGAGCGTGCGTGAGGCGAAGATTCGCATCGGCACCAGCGGCGCCGGGCTGCGCAGTTCAACGACGACGAACAGTGCCGAGGTGATCAATGCCCCGGCACAGGACATCACCGCGAGAGGACTGACCCCGTGTGCGGCGATGTGGAACACGGCCAGGAGTGTCAGGACCAGCGCGCCGGTGGCCAAGAGCGCACCCGGAAGGTCGAGCCGCTGCGTGTTCCGCGCGCTGGGGGGAAACAGGATCGGACACAGCACCATGACTACCAGGCATACGGGTACGTTGCTGAAGAAGATCCAAGCCCATCCGAACCAGTCGGTGAGGACGCCTCCCAGCAGCAGCCCGACGGTTGCTCCCGTCCCGCCGAGGCCGCCCCAGATACCCAAAGCCTTGTTGCGGTCCGGGCCGTCGGGGAAGACCTGCATCAGAACGGACATCCCTGCCGGGGTCATCACAGCTGCACCCACGCCCTGGACTACTCGCGCGGCAATCAGTGCTTCGGACGATGGAGAGAATCCGCATGCCAAGGACGCTGCCGCGAAAACTCCAACGGCTGTCATGAACGTGCGTCCTCGGCCCATGTGGTCGGCAAGCCGCCCGCCCAGCAGCAGCAACCCGCCGATCGCCACCCCGTAGGCAGTGATCACCCATTGGACCTCCCCCAGCGCAAAGCCCAGGTCGAGCGCAATGACCGGCAAGGCCGCATACACACTCGTCGAGTCCAGCACGCCCATGAACATCGCCATGCAGACCACGACCAGGATCCACCATCGGTGCGCCGTCGCTGCAGGTTGATAATCGTGCTTCATCACTGTCCCTCTCCGGCCGCTTCCGCGCCGGTCCGCTCTCGTTGTCAGGTCCCCTCATAGAGGTAGATACCTGGCATCGCGCGAACTCATCGCTCGGCAGGTGTATCGACCGGTGACACGTCGTTCTCGGCGTCAGCGACCTGGATGCGCTGATCCGCGTGATCATCAGCCCGCCTGCCTCGCGCCACTGGGACTCCAGCGCGTTCACCCGGTTCCAGCACGGAACAGCTTCTGAGCGTTCGAACCGGCGCCGCTAGCGCCGAAAGCCGCCCTCGCTGTCGATCACCTGCCCGACAACCCACTCCGCATCGTCGCTGACGAGCCACCCGATGAGGCGCGCGGGGTCCTCGGGAACACCGAACCGACCCGATGGGAACCGGCGTTTCAGCGACGCCAGCGTCGCATCATCGATCCCCTGCCCTGGATCGAGAAAGCCCGTGTTCACAGGGCCCGGATTCACGGTGTTCAGGACGATGCCCTGCTCGACGAGCTCGTCCGCAACCGTACGCGTCACACCCGCCAGGGCGGCTTTGGCCGCCGCATAGGCGACCTCGCCAGGCATAGGCCCCTGCTGCTGCCCGGACGTCATCCACACGACACGTCCACCGGCACGGTCAGGTTCGTGCGCCTGCGCGAACGCCTGTGTCGCCAACAGGACCGAGCGGGCATCGGCGGCCCAGTGGCCATCCAGCTCCTCCGCGGTGATCTCAGCCAGAGATCCATCGCCGCCGGACCGCGCGTGAACGCACACCAGGATGTCCAGCGGCCCCGCGACATCAAGGGCGTACTCGATCAAGCTCCGTGGCGCATCCTGTTCCGTCAGATCCGCCGCGATGTCGTGCAAGTGTGCGCCCGGAACGAGGTGGCCGTGCAGATCCGCCAGCACGTCGTCGAGATCGTCTGCTCCCCACGGCTGAGCCACGTCATGGGCGCGATGATGGTGGACGACAAGATTCGCACCCATGTCGGCAAGACGACGTGCGACGGCCGCGCCGATCCCCCGTCGCCTGCTCACGCCGGTCACGACGGCGGTGCGGCCGATCAACGGCTGTCGCATCAAGCCACTCCCAGTGGTAGTCAACGATCTCGACCTCCTCCGCGCCAGCGTCGGTCCACGTGAAGCAGATACACCACTGGTCGTTGATTCTGATGCCGCGCAAACCAATCAGCTCGATCCCCTCTCAGAGCTTCAAGCCGGTTCCCGAGTGGGATACGGAGCTCTTGCAGAGCCGCGCCGCTCCCACGGGGCGGAGCTTGCGCAGCGCGACCCGACAAATCCGAGGATCGATCGAGCGCACGCGTTCACGACGCCACAGTCGTTCGGCGACCTAGTTACCCAACGACTTGATCACGGAACCTGAGCATAACGACGTGCGTCAATATCACTAGACGCTAAACCGGAACTCCACCGAGTTCCGCAGCCGAACAACGTCACGCAGTCTGCGATGTAAGGGGCACGCCGCCCCCTGGCCTACCCGGAGGTCCCGCGCTGCGCGACGCGGTAGCTCGGCTCGCGCAGCCTGCGCACCCAGGGGTAGGTGGTGGACCCGAGGAGAGGATGCCCTACCGGATCGAACCGGAGCTCGGCCGAGTCCGCCTCGGCGGCAGGCGTGAGCACGACGTCCGCGAAGGGGTGCCACTTGTCGATCGGCGCCGCGTGATAGAGGCGGACCCGCCACGGCTGCTCGTCGAGCGACCGCCGCAGGCCCCGCAGGTCAGCCGGGAGCACCCGAAAGGGGACGCTCCGGGCGCAGATCAGCACCGGTCCGCGCGGCGAGCGGTACGGCAGGAGACTCCCGAACGTCGCGCCCGTCGCCGAGCGCCGGGGCACGAGTGCGAACCGGAAGGGGAAACCGATGCCGGTCGACGCGAGCAGCACATCCGCGTGCCGACCGTCGTCGGCGTGGAATCGCAAGGCGAGGCCGAGCACGTCCGGCAGTTTGTCGGGCAGCCCGACTCCTCGGGACAGCCGCGCGGTCACCTCGAGCGGCTTTCCCCGGAGGTCGTCGATCCAGCCGATGCCTGACGGCGCCGCATCACGAATCCAGGTGGCCTGCCCCGTCAGCACCAGCCCGCGCGAATGGATAGGGCGCGGATGACGGATGCGCCGGAGCAGAGAGAAGAAGCCGCGCAGCGCGGTTCCGGCCACCTCTGCAGGTCGAGCGAGCATGCGGCCATTATCCCGACCGAGCGGTGCCGAGATAAGCCCCACTCACGGCGGCCTCACACGTTGAAGCGGAACTCCACCACGTCCCCGTCCTTCATGACGTAGTCCTTGCCCTCCATGCGAGCCTTGCCACGCGAACGCGCCTCGGCGGTCGAGCCCGCGTCGACGAGGTCGTCGAACGAGATCACCTCGGCCTTGATGAAGCCCTTCTCGAAGTCGGTGTGGATGACCCCGGCCGCCTGAGGCGCCTTCGCCCCCTTGGGAATCGTCCACGCGCGAGCCTCCTTCGGCCCCGCCGTCAGGTACGTCTGCAGACCGAGCGTGTCGAAGCCGATGCGCGCGAGCTGGTGGAGGCCCGACTCCTCCTGACCGAGCGACGCGAGCAGCTCGGCGGCCTCATCGGGCTCAAGGTCGATGAGCTCCGACTCGGTCTTCGCATCGAGGAAGATCGCCTTCGACGGCGCAACGAGCGCCGCGAGCTCGTCGAGACGCGCCTGGTCACCGAGCACGCCCTCGTCGACGTTGAACACGAAGATCACCGGCTTCGCGGTGAGCAGCCCGAGCTCTTTGATGGGCTCGAGGTCGATCGACGTCCCCGACAGCAGCGTTCCCTCGTTCAGCGCAGCCTGCGCCTCCCGCGCCGTCTCGAGCACCGAAGGATCGAGCTTGCGACCCTTGACCTCCTTCTCGAAGCGAGTGATCGCCTTCTCGAGGGTCTGCAGATCGGCGAGGATCAGCTCGGTGTTGATCGTCTCCATGTCGCTCGCCGGCTCGACCTTGCCGTCGACGTGCACGACGTCGCCGTCGGTGAAGCCGCGCACGACCTGTGCGATCGCGTCGGCCTCGCGGATGTTGGCGAGGAACTGGTTGCCAAGCCCCTCGCCCTCGCTGGCGCCCTTGACGATGCCCGCGATGTCGACGAACGAGACCGTCGCGGGGAGGATCCGCTCGGAGCCGAAGATCTCGGCGAGCTTCCCGAGCCGCGCATCCGGAAGCTCGACGACCCCCACGTTGGGCTCGATCGTGGCGAACGGGTAGTTCGCCGCGAGAACCGAGTTCTTCGTGAGTGCGTTGAAGAGCGTTGACTTGCCGACGTTGGGCAGGCCGACGATGCCGATAGTGAGAGCCACGGGCAGTTAGCCTACCGCCGGTCGGGATGCCAGGCGCCCGGCCCCTCGGACGTCACGCCGCGTGGATGCCCTTGTACCGCTCCCCCGCGTAGTGCGTCAGCAGCGCATCCCACACCAACGTCGCCTCGCCGGCTCGAGACGGAGGAATCTCAGGGAGCTCCTCACCGTGCGTGCCGAGGTCGCCGATGATGTCGAGTTCGATACGCATGACGCGCTCGATGTCGAACTCCTCGAGCGTCGGAGGCGTGTCCCCCGCCTCGTCGGACGGCGGGGCGCCATTTCCGCGGGTCGCGTCACGGGTCGCGTCGCGAGCCGTGACCGCGCCGTTGGTCTTCGAAAGCTGGGCGGGCGTGCCACCGGCCCGCGTGATGCGGTCGGCGACCAGCTGCTCGAGTCGATCGCTCGTGAGGTAACGGATGCGTGCGGTGCCGTCATGCACGATGTCGAGCGCAGCGATGTTCCGCCACCGGATCACGACGGTACGGTCGACGTTCGACCGCTCAAGGCCACGATCGGAGACGATCACGCTGGGCGTCGTCGCGCTGTCGCGGACGGCGAGGAACACGCAGAACACCAGGGGAAGCGCCACGAAGGCACTCGCCATAACCGCACCGGAGACGGCGCCGCTGATCATCCCGATGGTCGTACCGAGGAAGCCGACCACCACGCACGCGAGAATCGCGAGCAGATACAGGCGCACGTGCGACGCGGCCTTGAACTCTCGCTCGAGGGGGGCTTCCACACCTCCAGGATAGTCGCCGAGGCCGGACTCAGGACCACCGTCCCGCTCCTGCGCCTCTCGACCTAGTCGTCGCGGGCGCCGCGCAGCTGCGCGCCCGAGACGACGAACAGGGCGCCGAGCCCGGTGACCAGCGCGCTGACGCCGTAGGCGAGCACTGAGGTCATGAGCGACGTGCGGAACGACGCGGCCGTCGAGAGCCCCTGACCCTTCTTCCGCAGCTCGGCCGCCTCGGGTGACGAGCCGTCGAGCGTGCTCAACTCGGCGTTGATCTCGGCGAACGTTCGCCCGCCGGCCGCCTTCTCGGCATTGCGCTTGATCGCGAGCGCCTCGGCGTACGCGGTCACCGGGTCTTGCACGCGCTTGCCCGGTAGGAGTGCCGCGTTGCCGGGCACGGTGATGTGCTCGTCACGCAGTTGCTTCGTGACGGCGAACCAGGCGCCGGCCCCGGCACTCAGCAGCAGCGTGCCGGCGGCGATGGCAACGCCGCCCACGCGGCGAAGGGTGGCGGTGGTCGACGAAGTGCTCATCCGTAGTCCTTTCACGATGCCCGGCGCGCTCGCGTGCGGCGAGGGGGTGGTGCTTTCCGGCTAGCCTTGCAGGAATATGAACGATGCGCGAGGAGAACCGATGCCCGCCGAACTCGACCCGTTCATCTCGCGGCTGATCAGCAGACCGGAGTGGCTGCCGACGTGGTCGAACCAGCCGTGGGCCGCGATCGCCGACGCCGGCGACCCGGCGCACCGGCGCGCGCTCGAACGCTGGGGCGCCGTGCGAGACCACGTCGACCCTGCCGCATACGCCGGCATCGCGATCCTGCTGATCGAGGCCTTTGACGACGACCGCGCGTTGCTCGCGTTCGCTGAGGCGACGGATCGAGAGGCCTTCTTCGAGGCGATCCTCCCCTACGCGCCGATCATGGCCCCGGGCGGCCGTGGCTCCCGCTCAGTGGGCAAGCTCTTCCTCACCCGCTTGCTGCACTCCCTCGGCGACGGCGTGCTGCGTACCGACATCATCGACGCGATCCGTCACCTCCGCATCGACGACCGCGGGGAGGTGTACCTCGTGACGAGGCGCGCACTCGCGAGCGAGCTCAACGGCACGCCCGCCCAGGACGCCGCCGAGCGATACGCCGACCTCGTGCTCATCGCAGCCGCCGAGGCGACACCGGATCGACCAGAGGTCATGCGCACCGTGATGTCGTACTGGGGCGCCGATGAACCGCTCGACGACGTGCCGACCGCCGAAACACAGGGCATCGAAGCGCCGGCATCGTGGCTCGCGACCTGCGCGCTCATTCGGCGATCGCGCCGGGCGGCCGACGCCGAGCGTCTCATTGAGCTCGCGCACGACACCGACTTCTGGCGGTCGACCGCGAAGGAAGGGCCCGGCGCCCTCGACGCCAGCGCCTATGTCGACGGGCTCGAGCACTCGGTCGCCGACAGCGCGGAAGACCGGCTGCTCGAAATCGCTAAGGCCGATCTGCCGGTCTCGAGCCGCGCGGTGGCGGCGATCGCTCGCCGACGGGCGCGGATGGCAGGCGCCCCGCCCATCGCCCAGCCCAGGGTCGATGCCGTCACCGCCGCCTTGCTGGAGGCCGGCCTGCTCGAGCAGGAGCCGGGGCCCCGCGGGGCCGAGATCATTCGCGAACATGCCACCGCAACGGACTCTCCGCTCGACCTCGCCGCGCTGGTGCTCGGCGTTTCGGGCCGCGCGATCACGTTCGACCTCGCAGCGGGTGCCGGTCCACTCGCACCCCTCGTCACGCGGTCGCTGGCCGCGATCGCACTCGCGACCGGGAGCCGGCGCATCCCGTTCGACATCGATGATCACGAAGAGCTCGGCGCAGGCGTCGAAGCTCGCAACGTCGACACGGGCGTGCGCGTCGTGTTTCAGGGCAGCCGGATGGGCGCTGCCGAGTTCGACGCGCTCGTGCCCGACGACGTCGACAGCGACGGACGCGGACTGCAGCGCATCCGCATCGACGCCGACCACGTCACGTACGCCTACGTCGACCCGTCGGCGTGGGGACAGTTCATCGATTGGGCCGCCACGACGCCGCTCCCCGATCCGGCTCCGGTCCCGCCCCGGCGATCCGCGCAGCCGGGCGGCGAGATCGGCGGCCTGCTTGGGCGCCTCTTCGGCCGCGGATAGCGATCTCGCCGTTTCGGCTCCGGATGCGCGCGCCCGGCCGATCGTGTCGGCGCCGCGTGGCAGCATTGGGCAGATGCCCGTCTCGTTCACCGCCATCGACTTCGAGACCGCCAACGGCTCGCCCGCGTCGGCGTGCGCCGTCGGGCTCGTGAAGGTCACAGACGGACAGATCGTCGACCGCCGAAGCTGGCTCATCAGGCCGCCGGCCGGTCACGACGAGTTCATGCCGTTCAACGTGCAGCTCCACGGTGTCTCGCGCGAGCGCGTCTCGCGCGCCGACACGTGGGAGGCACAGCTGCCCCGTTTGCTCGAGTACATCGGCGAGGACTCCATCGTCGCCCACAACGCCCCCTTCGATGTCGGTGTGCTCGCGGCGGCGTCGCTGGCAACGGGATGCTCCCTGCCGGATCTGGGATACGTCTGCACCCTTCGTGTCGCGAGAAGGATCTACGACCTGCCGTCGTATCGTCTGCCCCTCGCGGCCCGGGCCGCCGGTTACCTCGATCTGACCCATCACGACCCCGTCTCCGACGCCGAGGCCTGCGCCGCGATCGCCGTCGATGCCGCGACACGGCTCGGCGCTTCGGACCTCGCCGGTCTCGCGTTGGCGACGGGCGTGGGGCTCGGTCGTTTCGTGCTCGCGGAACGGGCGGAGGCGAAGCGCCTGATCGCCTCCGCGACGTTCGGCTAGCGGCGACTCGCCGCGGCCGCGGCGCGTGACGACGAGAGTGTCGGAGGGGGGTGCCACGCTTCGCACATGGACGCACTCGCACTCATCATCGGCCTCGCGGTCGGCCTCGTCATCGGCGGGCTCATCGGCGCGGCGTTCGCCCTGTGGCGTTCGGCGCGCCACCGCGCCAACGCCGAGTCACGGCTCGCCGCCGCCGAGGCTCGGGCGGAGGGCCTTGCCGGGCAGCTGGAGCGGGCCGACGCTGCACTCGAAAAGGAGCGCACGCAGGCGCGCGACGACGTCGAGCACCAGCGGCAGCGCGAAGGCGGCGAGGCGCGGGTGTTGACGGCGCTCGCGCCGGTCCAACGCCAGCTCGAGTCGATGCAGCGGGCCGTCGCCGCGATCGAAGAGCAGCGCAGCCAACAATACGGCGAGCTGAGCGAGCAGCTGCGATTGCAGCGTGAGCTCGACGAGAGCCTTCGCCTCACCACTGAGGGGCTGGCATCGGCCCTGCGCTCGAACTCCGCGCGCGGAGCATGGGGTGAAGCGCAGCTGCGCAACATCGTCGAGGCGGCCGGCATGCTCGAGCGGGTCGACTTCGAGACGCAGGTGCAGGTCGCGACCGAGCACGGCCCGCGCCGTCCCGACATGATCGTGCACCTCCCCGGCGACGCGACGATCGCGATCGACGCGAAGGCGCCGATGACGAAGTATCTCGAGGCGAGCGAGCTGAGCGGGTCGGCCTCCCAAATCGATCGCCGCGAGGGCCTGCTCGCGCAGCATGCGAAGCACCTTCGGGGGCACGTTCAGGCGCTCGCCGACCGCGAGTACGCGTCCGCATTCACCCACTCACCCCAGCTCGTCATCGCGTTCGTACCGAGCGAGTCGGCGCTCTCTGCGGCGCTGGCAGCCGACCCGAGCCTGCTCGACGACGCGTTCGCCAAGGGCATCGCCGTTACGAGCCCCGTCAGCCTCTGGGCGGTCCTCAAAGCGGTCGCGGCGAGTTGGCAGCACGAGCGCCTGGCAGAGTCGGCCGACGAGGTCATCGCGCTCGGAAAGCAGCTCGCCACGCGCCTTGGCACCGCCGCCGGGCACCTCGACAAACTCGGGCGGTCACTCACCGCGACCGTTGGTGCGTACAACGGGTTCGTGGGCTCCCTCGAGACCCGCGTGCTCCCCACGGCTCGCCGGCTCGCCGAGCACGCGGCGACCGACGCGCCGTCGGCACCGAGTCGCCTCGACGATCATCCACGGGCCCTGACGGCGCCCGAGCTCACTGAGCCGCCGTCGGACCGTGTGCCGCAGCACGTCACCGCCAGCGCGATAGCGACGTCGCAACCACGTTGAGGCTCGGAGGGCCCGGCGCACATGGCGCGCCGGGCTCTCCGGTGGTCACTCGCCTCCGCGGCTCAGGGGTGGAGTCCGCCAGCTAACGGCCGACCGGTCGGATTCGACGTCGTGCCACCGACCAAGCCGTCGCGCCCAGCGCGATCAGCACGCCACCGATCACCACGAACACGAGCGACCCATCGCCGCCAGTCGACGCGAGCGATTCATCGTTTTCCGCACCGGCCGCCGCCTGCGGCGAGCCGTCATCATTGCCGTCGACTGTCGGAGCCGGCGTCGCCGGCGGAGCCGACGTCGCAGTCGGAGCCGGCGTCGCGGTCGGGGCCGGCGTCGCGGGCGCGGCACCCACGGTGATGCGTCCTTCGAGTTCGAGGTCGATGACGCCGAGCTCGGCCGCGTACTCGGCGATCACCTCGGCATCCGCAGGGGCCTCGCTCGCCGGCACGATCACAGTGGCGTCCGCGAAGCCGGTGACCGAGTCGCCTCCGTTCGCCACGTAGTTCGTCACGGCGACGCTGTACACCGAGTCATCATCGAGCGGCTCGCCGGCAACCATGACGCTGTGGATGCGCTCGCCCACCGGGGCATCCGGGTCAACCCCGAAGGACATACCAGCCACCTGCGGGAACCCGCCACCAAGATCCGACATGCGCATGACGGCATCCTCGAGCGCCTGCCGCAGGCCGCTCCCCGGCACCTCGACGTGCATGACCTTGTTGTCGAACGGCGCGATCGAGTACGCATCGCCGAGCGTGAACTCAGGGCCGGGCGCCTCGGCGCGGATGCCGCCCCCGTTCATCCAGCCAATCTGCGTGCCGTGATAGTCACGGAATGCATCGGCCACGAAGTTGCCGATGAGCGTCTCCCCGCGACGGGACTGGTGGTCAGGATTGAGCAGCGGCGTCTCGACGGTTGCCAATGTGTGCGACAGGTTCTCTTCGATCTCGGCGTCGTACCGGAGCTCGAGCTCCCGAAGCTCCGGCGTCGGCGTGACCGTGTGGTCGACCTCGATCACCGACGGCTCGAGCGAGACCTCACCGGTGGGGTTGACCGCGACGTCGAGGCGAATGAGCGACCCCATGTTGCCCTCGGGCGACGCCAAGACCGCCCCCTTGTACTCGGTGACGACCGATTCGTACTCCGCCTGCTCCTCGAGCAGCACGGCGTCGAGCTGCGGCAACGCGTCGACGAGACGCTCCCCGACCGCGGGAGGCACCTGGGCGACAGCGATGATGACATCGGGGCTCGCCGCCGCCTCGAGGGCGGCGACGGCCTCGACGGCCGCGTCAACGTGGTCGAGCTCGGTGACCGCGTCACCGACCGACGTCGTGTCCATGCCGTCGACGAGGCCGATGTAGCCGACCGTGATCCCGTTCGTCTCGTGCACGGCCCACGTCGAGTCGGGCAAGAAGGGTTGGCCGGCATCGTCCAGCAGGTTCGAGGTGATCCAGGGGAACTCCGACGCCGCGATGAGCTCGCGCGCGTTCTCGACGCCGAAGTCGAAGTCGTGCTGACCCAGGTTGGCCAGGTCGATTCCGATGGTGTTGAACGCCTCGACGAGCGGGAAGCCCTTGTAGAGGCCGCCGAACAACGTGCCGCCGGCGAGATCGCCGCCAAACACGACTCGGGCGTCGGGCTGCTCGGCACGAACGTTGGCGATCGCCGCGTCGAGGCGGGCGACGCCACCGCGGTCCTCACCACCCGTCAGGACGGGGCGTACGTCGTGGGCGTCGTTGAAGTACAGAATCGTTCCCTCCCGCGCATCATCGGCCACCGGTGGTGGCTGAACGGCGACGAGCGAGGAGAGGGCGATCGCAGAGGCTGCGAGCAGGGCTGGGAATTGCAACGTTGGCACCTTCGGTCGAGAACCTTCGAACGGCGCGAACCATAGCCGGGCGGAACAGCGGTGCGATGACGCGCACGTGTCCGGCGGCTGTCATCGCCCGCCTCACGCGAATCGCCGAGGCACTCCCCGGAGCAGTCCCCTGGGTCTCTCCGTTACAGCCACTTGGCGACGAGGTGCTCGGCCTCGACGCGGCGCACGGTGCCCGAACGCGAGCGCAGCACGAGCGAGTCGGTGAAGATGCGGTCGCCAAAGCGCCGGACGCCCGCGCACAGGCCACCGTCCGTGACGCCCGTCGCGACGAAGTACGTGTTGTCGGTCTTCACGAGGTCGTCCTGCGTGAGCACGGCGTCGAGGTCGTGTCCGGCCGCGAGCGCCCGCTCACGCTCTTCGTCATTGCGGGGGTACATCCGTCCGTGCAGGACGCCGCCCAGCGCCTTCAGCGCGCACGCCGTGATGATCCCCTCTGGGGTACCGCCGATGCCGACGCACATGTCGATGCGGCTGTCCGGGCGCGCCGCGTTGATTCCTCCGGCAACGTCGCCGTCGAGCAGCAGCTCGGTGCCCGCCCCGGCCTCGCGCACGTCATGGATGAGCTGCTCGTGTCGGGGCCGGTCGAGAATGGCGACGACCATGTCCTCGACGGGCTTGCCCTTCGCCTTCGCGAGTGCCTTCACGTTCTCGCCGATCGGGCGCGCGAGATCGACCACGCCGACCCCCTCCGGCCCCGTTGCGAGCTTCTCCATGTAGTAGAGGTCTTTCGGGTCGTACATGGTGCCGCGGTCGGCGACCGCGATCACGCTGAGCGCGTTGTGCCGGCCCGCGGCGGTCAGGCTGGTGCCGTCGATGGGGTCAACCGCGATATCGCACTCCGGCCCCTCCCCGTTGCCGACGATCTCGCCGTTGTACAGCATCGGCGCCTCGTCCTTCTCGCCCTCGCCGATGACGACGCGGCCCTGGAACTCGACAGTCGACAGGAATTTGCGCATCGCGTCCACGGCGGCCTTGTCCGCACCGTTCTTGTTCCCGCGACCGATCCAGGGCACTGCTCGGATTGCCGCCGCCTCAGTCGCCCGAACCAGCTCCATCGCCAGGTTGCGATCGGCCTGCATCGGGTCAGGCGTGCGCGAGTCGCGGCCTGCGGCCTGGGAGTCAGTCATGGAAAGCACCTTTCGCGGGCGTCGGCAAGAGCGGGGCGGGCGCGGCGGTTGACCGCGTCGACCGCTCCAAGGGTAGTGCGCCGGCCGGGGATCTCCGTTGACGAGCAATCACCTCGGCAGCGTCGATAGACTTCGCCCGGATGCACGGGTGCCGACGGACCGCGACCGGCGCCTCCCCCATCGACGAAGGAGCCCTAATGCCCATCGCCACGCCAGATCAATACGCCGACATGCTGAACCGTGCGAAAGCCGAGGGCTTCGCCTACCCCGCCATCAACGTGTCGTCGTCGTCGACGGTCAATGCGGTGCTGCAGGGGCTCACTGAGGCTGGCTCGGACGGCATCATCCAGGTCACGACGGGCGGCGCGGACTACTTCGCCGGTCAGTCGGTGAAGGCGCGCGCTTCCGGCGCGCTCGCCATGGCTGCATTCGTGACCGAGTCGGCCAAGAACTACCCCGTCACGGTCGCCCTTCACACGGATCACTGCCCGAAGGACGCGCTCGACGGGTTCGTGTACCCGCTCATCGAGGCATCGGCAGAGCGCGTCAGGCAGGGCGGAGAACCGATCTTCCAATCCCACATGTGGGACGGCTCCGCAGTACCGCTCGACGAGAACCTCGAGATCGCCAAGCGCATCCTCGCGCTCACCAAGGCCAACAACCAGATTCTCGAGGTCGAGATCGGTGTCGTCGGCGGCGAAGAAGACGGCGTCGCCAACGAGATCAACGAACAGCTCTACACGACGCTCGACGACGTCGTGCAGACCGTCGAGGCGCTCGGCCTCGGTGAGCAGGGCCGTTACATGGCGGCGCTCACCTTCGGAAACGTCCACGGCGTCTATAAGCCGGGCAACGTCAAACTGCGCCCGGAACTCCTGCGCGAGATTCAAGACGGCATCCAGCAGCAGTACGGCACCGACGACAAGCCCCTCGACCTCGTGTTCCACGGCGGCTCGGGCTCGACCGACGACGAGATCGCAACCGCGGTGACCAACGGCGTCATCAAGATGAACATCGACACCGACACGCAGTACGCGTTCTCGCGGTCGGTCGCCGACTCGGTGCTGAAGAACTACGACGGCTTCCTCAAGGTCGACGGTGAAGTCGGAAACAAGAAGGTGTACGACCCGCGTTCATGGGGCAAGAAAGCCGAGGCGGCCATGGCCGCGCGCGTGGTCGAGGCGACGAAGCAGCTCGGCTCCTTCGGGCACTCCCCCTCGTGACGTCCGGTCCGGCGGGGGGCGGGGATCCGGGACGGCCTCCCGAGTCCCCGCCGAACTCCGACGAACAGCAAAAGCAGCTACGAGAGGCGCGTCGCCGCGTCGACAAGATCTACGGCATCGGCCTGCTGGTATTCGGGATGCTCGCGACCATCGTGAACATGACGTTCTTCACCGAGAACGCGCTTGCGCAGCAGTTCGCGGCACTGTTCGACGAGTACGGCATCGCGACCTACGCGCGCCCGGCCGGGCTCACGACCCTCTCGCTCGTCGGCATCATCGGGCATCCGGTCATCTATGCCATCACGCTCTACATCACGCTCATCGTTTGGCGTCGAGACCGGATCGCCGCGTGGATCCCGGTCGTCGGTGCCGTCGTGGCCATGCTCTTCACGGTCGCGCTCATGCTGATCGGGGTCGCGCTGCATCCAGAGCTGCTGCAGGCAGCCATGACGGCGCCGTCCCCAACCCCATAGTCCCCCGTCGGGACGAGCGAGGGGTGCCGCGGTTCGCCGCTAGTACCAGGTACTGAGCCAGGGCGCACGGGCCGTTCGGAACATCCGGTCGACGGTCTCGACCGCGCCTCGTGAACGCGGGCCGAGTCGCCCGGCCCGCGCGAGCACGTCGGCCGAGACACCGCCCAGGTAGAGCGAGGCCAGCGCCTGCGCATCGAGTTCCATGTGCTCCCCCGGCGAGGCATCCGCCCCGGCGTCGCGTTCGGGTGCGTCGGCGAGGCGCGCCACAACGGCGCGGCCCGCGTCGTCCACGATCATCGAGAAGCGCCCGGCGGCAAACCCGAGCGCGTCGCGCACGACGAGCTCGAGGCGTCCCGGCACCGCGTACGTGCGCGACTCCAATGCGCGCGGCACATCGAGGATCCGCAACCAGTGATGGTCGACGACGGTCACCGCGGCGGCGCGGAAGTCGCCGATGAGCCACCTCACCGGGTCGTCGACCGGCCGAAGCGGTGCCTTCACCGTCTGCACCAGGGGAACCGACAGCAGATAGCGCCAGAGTGCTCCGGCGGCGGCATCGCTCGCTGCGGTCAGGCATCCGACTTCGAGTGTGTGCTTGGAGAACACGTCAGGGTGCTTGGTCAGGTGATACATGGCGGCCCCCGTGGGCTCACCATCGGGCTCGCGGTACACGACGAAGCGGCGCGCCCGTGTCGACTCGGCGTCGGGCTCGTCGGCCCCGGTCAGCGATGCCCAGAAGTCCCCCCGGGTCGAGACGTCTCCAGGGGACAGGAGCCGCGCTCGTTCGTGCACCGCGCCGAACAGGGCGGGGGCCTCATTGATGTCCACGAACACGACGGTGCCGGGGCCTTCAGGGCCGGTCCAGCGCGCGCGCCCCGTCTCGATCGTGATCTCGGCGGCCATCGCGGCGGGGCCGAAGCCGTACCTGCCGTACAGGGTCGATTCCGAGACGGTGAGGCCCGCGATCGCGAATCCCGCCGATGACGCGGCGCGGAGCTCGCCCTCGACCATGGCCCGCGCGATGCCGCGCCCGCTGTGGGTCGGCGCGACCGTGACCGAGCTGATCGCGTACATGGGGAGCGCGCCCCCGGGCACGGTCAGCTCATTGGGCCACGACACGGTCGTCGCGATTGGCACGTCGGGGCGCGCACCCGCCGGCGCCGCGTCGTCCCAGACCCCGATGAGTCGGAGCCCGCGAATCGCATCGCGCCGCCGCGGCATGCTGTCGGCGGGCGGCGCCGGTGCGTGGAATCCCCGGCGATCTGCCTGGAGCCAGGCGTCGAGGACGGCATCAGACGCGGTGTCCACGAGCGCGTACCGCAGCCCCCGCTCGGCGAGGCGCGCCGCAGAAGTCCCATCCGGCACCGACCTCGATACGGCGTTGTTGTCGTCGCGGTCGTCATGCATCCCGGCAGCTTAGCGACGGCTATGCGGCGGCCTCCTGAAGACGGATGAGGTTGCCCGCCGGGTCACGCAGCGCGGCGTCGCGAATGCCGTACGGCTGGTCGGTCGGCTCCTGCACGATCTCGACGTTCGCGGACTGGATGCGCTCGAACGCCCCGGTGAGATCGGGCGTCGCGAGGTTGATCGAGGCGTAGGTTCCCTTCGCCATCATGGCCTCGATGACGGCCTTCTCCTCGTCGAGGATGCCGGGGTCGGCGAACGGCGGGTACAGCACGATCGACGTGTCCGGCTGGTTCGGGGGGCCGACGGTCAACCAGTGAAGGCCGCCGTACTCGACGTGGTTTCGCACCTCGAACTGGAGCGCATCGCGATAGAAGGCGAGCGAAGCGTCGTTGTCGGTGTGGGGAAGCATGGACTGGTGAATCGTGAGTTTCATGCCGCTCACGCTATTGGCGGGCGCTGCCCGTCGCTTCTCGATTCCTGATCGGTCTCGTGACGCGCTTGGCGAGACAGGGCGCCATGCCCTCGGTCGCGCCTACCGCCTCGAGGCGGTAGGCGCTCGGCGGCATCCCGACGACCTCGGCGAACCGAGTGCTGAACGTGCCAAGCGACGAGAAGCCAACGTTGAAGCACACCTCGGTCACGCTGAGGTCGCTGTGCCGCAACAGCGCCATTGCGCGCTCGATGCGACGCGTCAAGAGGTACTGGTAGGGCGACTCGCCGTAGGCGAGCTTGAACTGTCGGCTCAGGTGCCCGGCCGACACGTGCGCGTCGCGCGCCAGCGCCTCGACGTCGAGGGGCCGAGAGAACTCGCGATCGATGCGGTCGCGGACGCGCCGCAGCACTGCCAGGTCGCGGAGCCGCGCGGCATCGCCGCGCGATCGATCCTCACTCACGTCGTGAGGGGGCAACCGGGTCGCCGCTTCGGTGCCCGGTGCGCGACGGGGAACATCCCGGGACCATCCGGGGTGCACCCTACGAGGCATCGCGCCGCGGCGCGGTCTGGCGCGCGGTCACGCCGCGCCGCTCAAGCGCCGCCCGCACGATGGGTGCCGCCCGCTGTCCTGCCTCCCACACGATCGCCTCGCCCGCCATGGCCCATGCCTGCGCGATCGCGACGCCGCGACCGTAGACGTCCGGGACCATCGCGGCATGCGCCAATGCGACCGAGAGGTCACCGTGCCGTTGCGCGTCGTCGAGGGCGAGTTCGATGGCGATCTCGAGCACGGTCGGCAGCGAGGCCTCCGCCTCGATGATGTCGGCAGGGTCTTCACCCTGGCGCGAGAGCAGTTCGCGCTGCATGTCGCGGAGCTCACCGGCGTGCCGGTGGAACGTCGCGAACGACGGCGACTCGCCGCCCGTACCCGACCACTGCCGCGAGGTCATGCGGGCGCCGGACCTTGCCGATCGCGCACGCCGCAGCCCCGGCCGCCACGCTCGCCGGCGTCGTCGCGCAGCTCTTTCGGCAGCGAGAACATGAGGTCTTCGTGGGCCGTCGTCACCTCGTGGAGGTCCCGGTAGCCAGCGGACGCGAGCGACTCGAGCACCTCGTGCACGAGCACGTCGGGCACGGAAGCCCCCGAGGTCACGCCGATCGTCCGCACCCCGTCGAGCCAGTCCTGCTGCAGTTCGGTGGCATCATCGACGCGATGGGCCGTCGAGGCACCGTGCTCGAGCGCGACCTCGACGAGGCGGACCGAGTTCGACGAGTTCGCCGAGCCGACCACGACGACGAGATCGGCGTCGGCCGCGACCTGTTTGATGGCGACTTGCCGGTTCTGCGTCGCGTAGCAGATGTCGTCGCTCGGGGGACTCTGCAGGGCCGGGAACCGCTCACGGAGCCTGTCGACCGTCTGCATGGTCTCGTCGACCGACAGGGTGGTCTGCGAGAGCCACACGACGTTGTCCGGGTCGGCGACCTCGACGGTCTCGGCCTCGGCCGGGTTGTTGACGATCGTGACGCGCCCGACCGCGTGACCGGCCGTGCCCTCGACCTCTTCGTGACCGTCGTGGCCGATGAGCAGGATCTGCTTCTCGGCCTTGGCGAAGCGCGCCGCCTCGCGGTGCACCTTCGTGACGAGCGGGCACGTCGCGTCGATGGCGTGCAATCCGCGGTCGGCCGCCTCCTGGACGACGGCCGGCGAGACGCCGTGCGCGCTGAAGACGATGTTGGCGCCTTCGGGCACCTGCGCCACCTCGTCGACGAAGACCGCGCCACGGGCCTCGAGCTGCTCGACGACGTGCGTGTTGTGGACGATCTGCTTGCGCACGTAGACGGGCGCCCCGTACCGCTCGAGTGCTCGCTCGACCATGACCACGGCGCGATCGACACCCGCGCAGTACCCCCGCGGACTCGCCAGCAGCACCCGTTTCGGGCCGTCGACGGGGCGGTTCTCGAGCGTCGGCGCAGCGCGCCTGGCGCGTGGCGTCGGCAACGAGATCTGGGTGGCGGTCACGCGGACAAGTCTACGCGGGACCTCTGCGCCGGTAACGGCGGGGGCCGGATCGGCAGGCCGCCGTGCCGCGGTCCCGGTCACCGACGGCCGGCAGCGCCGGTGTCGGCGGCGCGAGGTAGGTTCGGAGTCCGAATCACTGGAACGAGCACCGCACGAGGAAGAGGGAGCAGCATGGTCTCGATGTCGCCGCCGCCGTCGTCGGCCGAGGCGCCGTGGACCGTCGCCACGGTCTCGAGCATGCTCCGCGACTGGATCAGCCGGCTCGGCGCCGTGTGGATCGAGGGCGAGCTCACGAGCTGGAACGTCCGTGGCGGTCATGTCTACGCCAAGCTGCGCGACCTCGAGGGCGACGCGACCCTGTCGGTCAACGTCTGGCGCAGCGTCGCAGAGAAACTCGATGGCGAGTTCTCTCAGGGTGACCGTGTGATCGTGCACGCCAAGCCCGACTTCTGGGTGAAGGGCGGCACGCTCTCGCTCCAGGCCTACGACGTGCGTCACGTTGGGCTCGGCGAGTTGCTCGAGCGCCTCGAGCGGCTGCGTCGACAGCTGTCGTCAGAGGGGCTCTTCGACCCGGCGCGCAAGCGCGCGTTGCCGTTCCTCCCCGGCACCATTGGCCTCGTCACCGGCCGCGACTCCGACGCCGAGAAAGACGTGCGCCGCAACGCCGAGCTGCGGTGGCCAGCTGTGCGGTTCAGGACCATCCATACGCTCGTGCAGGGCGACCGGGCGGCCGCCGACGTGGCGTCGGCCCTCCTCGAGCTCGATGGCGATTCCGAGGTCGACGTCATCATCGTCGCCCGCGGCGGCGGCGACTTCCTCCACCTGCTTCCGTTTTCCGATGAATCGCTCGTGCGCGTCGTCGCGAGCCTCGCCACGCCGGTCGTGAGCGCGATCGGCCACGAGGCCGACCGCCCGTTGCTCGACGAGGTCGCCGACCTTCGCGCCTCGACTCCGACCGACGCGGCGAAGCGCGTCGTCCCCGACGTCGCCGAGCAGCTGGCCATCGTGCAGCAGGGGCGCTCGCGCGCGTTCAGCGCCATCGCCAACCGCATCGCGAGCGAGACGCGCGGACTCGAGCAGCTGCGCTCGCGCCCCGCCATCGCGCATCCGTCGTGGATCGTCGACCAGCGAGGCGACGAGCTCATGCGCTACGCCGCCCGTGCCGACGAGCTCATCGTGAGCCGCGTCGATCGCGAGGGCGAGCGGGTGCGCTCGCTCGCGACGCACCTCCGCGCGCTGTCCCCGCAGCGCACCCTCGACCGCGGCTACGCGATCGTCGAGCGCATCGACGGTGACGGCGATGGGGATGCCCCGGGTCGCATCGAGCACCGCGACGTGGTGCGTTCGTGGTCCGATGCGCCCACGGGCGCCGCCCTGCGCATCCGCCTCGCCGACGGCCGCGTCGAGGCGACCGCAACGGGCGGCGAACCGATTGAGACGCCCGCCGCCGGGCGCGACGGTGTCGGCGGGCGCTCCTAGACTGACCGGCATGGCGACCACAGCATCCGGCCCCACCGCAGACCCGAACGCCGACGTCGAGCAGCTCAGCTACGAAGAAGCGCGCGATGAACTCGTGCGCGTCGTCGGTGAACTCGAACAGGGCTCACAGCCGCTCGAGGCCTCGCTCGCGCTGTGGGAGCGCGGCGAGGCGCTCGCCAACCGGTGCGAGGCGTGGCTGACCGGCGCCCGTGAGCGCCTCGAGTCCGCGCGCCGCGCACGGGAGACCTCGCACGACGACGACGCTGAAGGGAAGACCGCGACCGGGTAGCGCTCAGGGCCCCACACCGAATCAGGGCTCCACGCTGAAGAGATCTCCGGGCTGACACCCGAGCTCACGGCAGAGCCGTGTCATGGTCTCGAATCGCACCGCCTTGGCGCGGCCGTTCTTGAGGATGGAGAGGTTGACGACGCTCATGTCGACCCGTCGCGCGAGCTCCGCGAGCGAGAGCTGTCGCTCGTCGAGCAAGCGATCGAGGTGACAGACGACTCGCGGGCCGAATGACGGCGCGGCGCCGTGGGCGCCGGCGACACGGTCCATCACACCGTTCCCGCGTGCTCTTCGGCGAGGCTGCGGCCCGATCGGTGGATGACGATCACGAGCGTGAGCGTCGTCACGAGAATGATCGGGATCCAGATGTTGGTGAACGCAGACGGTTCGGCACCCGACCACCCGCGCTGCGCCAGCACCCCGTTGGTGCCCATGTGGCGAAGCGCGCCGGGGGCGAGGGCTGCGACCGCGGCCACCGCGACCAGCCAGCCGAGCAGCACGTCGAAGGCGCGCGAGAAGAGGCGCCCGCGCAGTGCCATCATCGACGCGGTCGCCGTGAGCGCAAGGACGGCCGTCCACAGCAGCGGCACCAGCACGTCGGCCAGGATGAGCAGTGTCGCGACGAACGCCGGCAGGTCGGCGAGCGCGACGGCCACATCGGCTCGCTCGACGCCGCTGACGAGCGGCCCCGGGTCCTCACCATTCGCATCCGAGACGATGGAGACGACCGACGTTCCCTGCGACAGATGAGTGATGGTCGCCGCCAGCACCGGTGCGAGGAAGACGATGAACGCCAAGCCCGAGCCGAGGATGGTCCACTGCAGGTCCCCGCGTGAACTCTTGGACGGCCGCACCGATGGTGCCGGCAGGTTGTCTGTCATGACGATTGTCCCTTCACTTTTCTGGGCTGGAGCTCGACCGCGATGACCATGCGGACGTCGCCGCCTAGGCGTAACGTGGTTCGCTACGTATCGATTTTCGATACATATCGAAACACATTATGCCGAGCAAGACAAGCGCGACCGCCGCCGGCACCCACGACACCGCGTAGAATTGCGGGAACGCGGTTCGATGCCCGCACTCCCCTTCGGCCCCTGGAGGTCTCTCGCCGCATGGCCAAGCAATCGCAGCCGCCCGTCGTCGCCGAGCTCGGCCGCCCCGAGACGCCCGAGGAGGCTGCGGCGCGGAAGGCCGAGGCGTCACGCCTGCACCGGGCCCGGCAGACGTTCCGGAATCTGCTCGCATCGCTGGCCGTGTGCGCGCTCATCGTGCTGGTCATGGTCCTGATCGTTCCGCGTGACGATTCACCGGTGGTCCGCGACATCGATTACGCGGCCGCGGCGGCCGAGGCAGCGAGCGACGTGTCGGCGCCACTGGCCGCCCCCGAGCTTCCCAGCCAGTGGACGAGCAACGAAGCCGAACTCCGCACGGGTGCCGACGGCGTCACCGAGTGGTACATCGGCTTCATCCTCTCGGACGGTGACGGCAACGCCGCCGAGTTCGTCGGCATGAGCCAGGGGCTCGACGCCAATCCGACCTGGCTCGCCGACCGGGTCGCCAAGCGCGCGCCGACCAGCACGACCGTCGTCGGCGGCCTCACGTGGGACGAGTACGACTACACCGACCTGCCGCCCGGCGAGTCCGGAAACAATGCCTACACACTCGTCCTCGAACGGGCGGAATCGACCTACGTCGTATACGGGAGCCACTCCGCCGACGCCGTGCAGACCGTCGCGCAGGCCATCGCAGACGCGATGTAGCGGCGCTGCGGCCGCAGGCCGGCGGGTACGCTGTGTGCGGCGCCGGACGGCGCCCCTCCGGGCTCACGTCGAAAGGTCACACAGCGGTGGACACCAGCAACGACTTCCGCATCGAACACGACACGATGGGCGAGGTTCGCGTGCCTCGCAGCGCGCTGTACGCCGCGCAGACGCAGCGCGCGGTCGAGAACTTCCCGATCTCGGGCTCGCGACTCGAGGACGGGCAGATCGTCGCGCTCGCCCGAATCAAGCGTGCCGCCGCAATCGTGAACGCCAAGCTCGGCATCATCGACGAGGAGCGAGCGAAGGCGATCGTCGCGGCGGCCGAGACGATCATCGGTGGTGAGCACCTCGACCAGTTCCCGGTCGACGTCTACCAGACCGGCTCGGGCACCTCCACGAACATGAACATGAACGAGGTGCTCGCTAACCTCGCCTCGGCCTCGCTCGGCGAGCAGGTCCACCCCAACGACCACGTCAACGCCTCGCAGTCGTCGAACGACGTGTTCCCCACGTCGGTGCACGTTGCCGTGACCGGCGCGCTGCTCGGCGACCTCGTGCCGGCGCTCGATCACCTCGCATCGTCGCTCGAGGCGAAGGCCGAGCTGTGGAAGGAGACGGTCAAGGCGGGCCGCACGCACCTCATGGACGCGACGCCCGTCACCCTCGGCCAGGAGTTCTCGGGCTACGCCCGCCAGATGCGCCTCGGCATCGAGCGCGTGAACGCAACGATCGAACGCGTCGCTGAGGTGCCCCTCGGCGGCACGGCGACCGGCACCGGGATCAACACGCCAGCCGGGTTCTCGGAGCAGGTGATCGCCGAGCTCGCGAGCGACGCCGGCCTGCCCCTGACCGAGGCGAAAGATCACTTCGAGGCACAGGGTGCACGCGACGGTCTCGTCGAGGCGTCCGGAGCGCTGCGCACCATCGCCGTGAGCCTCGTCAAGATCAACAACGACCTGCGCTGGATGGGCTCTGGCCCCAACGCCGGCCTCGGCGAGCTCCACCTGCCAGACCTGCAGCCGGGCTCGTCGATCATGCCCGGTAAGGTCAACCCAGTCATTCCCGAGGCCGTGCTCATGGTGGCGTCTCGCGTGATCGGCAATGACGCGGCGATCGCGTTCGCCGGCGCGTCGGGCTCGTTCGAGCTCAACGTGCAGATCCCGCTCATGGGTACCGCCCTGCTCGAGTCGATCCGCCTGCTCGCCAACGCGTCGCACGTGCTGGCGGACAAGACGATCGGCGGCCTGCAGGCCAACGAGGAGCGTGCCCGCGCACTCGCCGAGTCGTCGCCCTCGATCGTCACGCCGCTCAACCGAATCATCGGCTATGAGGCGGCCGCCAAGATCGCCAAGCACTCCGTCGCCGAGAAGATCACCGTGCGTCAGGCCGTCATCGACCTCGGTTACGTCGAGCGCGGTGAGATCACGGAAGAGGAGCTCGACGCCCGCCTCGACGTGCTCAAGATGACGTCGCCAAACCTGTAGGGCGACGCGCCCGAACGTCGGCGCCCGAGCATCCGGAGCATGACGACGGATGCTCGGGCGCCGTCCTGAGGGCGCCATCGTCCCGGCCCGCTACCGTGTCATGCATGAACGAGCGCCTCGAGACGCCGCCGCCCGCGCTCCGCTTGCCGGACGGTACCGAGCCCACCACGGTCGCCCTCGCGGGCGACTGGCACGCCAATACGCCGTACGCGGTCGCATCAATCGCCCACGCGCTGAGTGGCGGCGCCGAAGCGATCGTGCATCTTGGTGACTTCGGGTTCAGGTTCGAGTCCGACTTCCTCGCGGCCGTCGATCGAGCGCTCGGCGACGTCCCGCTCTTCTTCATCGACGGCAACCACGAGTCGTTCCCGTGGCTCGCGTCGCATCCGATCGACGACCGTGGGGTGCGACCGATCAGCCGAAGCGTGACGCACCTCCCTCGCGGCGTGCGCTGGTCGTGGCGCGGACGCACGTGGCTCGCGCTCGGAGGCGCGCACAGTGTCGACCGACGCGCACGCGAGCGCGGCGAGGCCTGGTGGCCCGAGGAGGCGATCACGGTCGACGACGTCGAGCGCGCGGTCGCCGCGGGCCCCGTCGACGTTCTGGTCTGCCATGACGTGCCCGCCGGAGTCCCGGTGCCGCACGTGTATCCCGAGGGGACGTTCCCGGCGGACGACGAGGCCGCCGGTGAGGCCCACCGCGATCTCGTCCGCGCCGTGGTCGACGGCACGTGGCCCCGGTTCATCGCACACGGGCACTTTCACCGGCATTATCGCTCAACACTCGGTGCGGCGCGGGTCCTCGGACTCGCCCACGACCGGCACGAGCCGAACGAGAACGTGGCCTTCCTCGACACGGCCACGCTTGCCCTCGTGCCGCCCTCGGCCGACCCCCCGCCCATCGAGAATCGACTCGCGCTGCCCCACGCGTCCGCCGCAAAGGTGCGGAGTATCGCGAACACCGACTGACGGGCTCGACCAGCATCCCGCACGAGACCGGGCGGACTGCGCCGGGCCGCGCTGATCGCACGGCCCGGCCGGTCCTCACTAGTTGATGGTGTAGTCCTCGAGCAGCTCCGTCACGAGCGCCGCGATCTCACTGCGCTCCGAACGCGTGAGCGTGATGTGGCCGAACAGCCGGTGGCCCTTGAGCGTCTCGATGACCGAGGCGATGCCGTCGTGCCGGCCAACGCGCAGGTTGTCGCGCTGCGCCACGTCGTGCGTGAGGACGACGCGCGAGTTCTGCCCGATGCGCGAGAGCATCGTGAGCAGGACGTTTCGCTCGAGCGACTGTGCCTCGTCGACGATCACGAACGCGTCGTGCAGCGACCGGCCGCGGATGTGGGTGAGCGGGAGGATCTCGAGCAGGTCGCGGGCGAGCACCTCTTCGATGACGTTGTCCGAGACGATCGCCGAGAGCGTGTCGTAGACCGCCTGCCCCCACGGCCCCATCTTCTCGTCCTGGTCGCCGGGGAGGTAGCCGAGCTCCTGGCCCCCGACGGCGTAGAGGGGCCGGAACACCATGATCTTGCGGTGCAGTCCCCGCTCGAGCACCGACTCGAGCCCTGCAGCCAACGCCAACGCGCTCTTGCCCGTACCGGCCCGACCGCCGAGCGAGACGATGCCGACCTGCGGGTCGAGCAGCAGGTCGATCGCGAGCCGCTGCTCGGCCGAGCGCCCGTGCAGGCCGAACACGTCACGGTCGCCGCGAACGAGCCGCACCGAGTTCTCGCCGTCGACGCGGCCGAGGGCCGAGCCGCGCTCCGAATGGATGATGACGCTCGTGTTGACCGGCTGGCCGGTTACCTCTGTCGTGTCGAGGCGCTCGCGCTCGTACAGCTGCCCGACGGCGTCGGCGCCGAGGTCGACGTCGATGAGGCCCGTGTAGCCCGTGTCGCGCGCGAGCTCGGCGCGGTACTCGTCGGCGGCGAGTCCGATCGACGAGGCCTTCACGCGCATCGGCATGTCCTTCGAGACGACGACGACATCGAGCCCGTCGTTGGCCAGGTTGCTCGCGACCGCAAGGATGCGCGAGTCGTTGTCGCCGAGCCGCATACCGCTCGGCAGCACGTCCTGGTTCGAGTGGTTCAACTCGACGCGCAACGTGCCCCCCTGCTCGCCGATGGGGATCGGGAAGTCGAGGCGCTCGTGCTCGACACGCAACTTGTCGAGGTAGCGCAGCGCCTGCCGGGCGAAGAAGCCGATCTCCGGGTCGTGCCGCTTCTTCTCGAGCTCGGTGATCACGACGATCGGAATGACGACGGCGTGCTCGGCGAACCGGAAGATGGCGCGAGGATCGCTCAGCAGCACCGACGTGTCGAGCACATACGTGACGACTCCGGTCGATGCCGCGCCAGCGTGATCCACCCCCTCGCCGGTCTCGATCGATTCGTAGTCGCGAGGTGACGTGATCACTGGTGCGCTCCTTCGCCGAGCTGCTTCGCTCGTCGGGTGTCGGGCATCCACCGCATGATCGCACGGGGTGAGTCGAGCGGTGGACGCTCGATCAGGCAGGTACCTGATGGCGTTCACGCTACGCGCGGACCTCTGGAAATCCGGGCAGCGAAAGGCGCGTTTTCGACGGTGAGCGACAAACGTTTACGTGCTCGTCACGTCCAGCGTGGCGCAGGGATGCTCGCGTCTATTCCTGTGACCAACGTGACGCACGCGATTGGTCGCGCCGCCATCCGAGCTCGCCGGAATCCGCGCAGCACGGCGTGTCGCGTGCGATACCTCGGCGTGTCGTCGTCAATGGCCGAATCGGCGCTGACGCCCGGCGTAGTCGCGGAGCGCGCGCCAGAAGTCGACCTCGCGCAGGTCGGGCCCGAGTGCCTCGACGAAGTAGAACTCCGAGTGCGCGGACTGCCACAACAGGAAGTCGCTGAGGCGCTGTTCGCCGGACGTGCGGATCACGAGGTCCGGGTCGGGCTGCCCTCCCGTGTAGAGATACTTCGCGATCTCGTCGACCGTCACCGACTCTGCGAGCTCCGCGATCGAGCGGCCGCGTTCGGCGCCAGCGCGCAGCATCGAACGCACCGCCTCGACGATCTCATTGCGGCCGCCGTAACCGACGGCCAGGTTGACGTGCATGCCGGTGCGGTCGGCTGTCTGCTGCTCGACGGCATCGAGCGTCGCGAGCAGCTCGTCGTCGAGGC
The DNA here is from genome assembly GCF_008831085.1 of Pseudoclavibacter endophyticus. Classification (NCBI taxonomy): domain Bacteria; kingdom Bacillati; phylum Actinomycetota; class Actinomycetes; order Micrococcales; family Microbacteriaceae; genus Pseudoclavibacter; species Pseudoclavibacter endophyticus. Next base: position 1,240,878 of record NZ_WBJY01000001.1, on the reverse strand, counting down.
CGTCATCGGAGCCGACGTGCTGAACCCGCCACTGCTCATTGCGTCCGATCGTGCGCGCGAGCGACGCGATGATGGGCACGAGCTCTCGGAGCTCGTCGTTGCTGCGGTGGCGCAGATTGTCTTGCGAGAGCAGGTAGATCGTGACGACCTCGATGCCCGCGCGATCGCACCAGGTCAGGAACTCGGCCATCTTGGCGGCCCCGGCTCGGTGGCCGTGCGCGGCGTCGGCATGGCCGAGCAGTTTCGCCCATCTTCGGTTGCCATCGATGATCATCGCGACGTGCCGCGGTACCGTCATTCCCTCGAGCTCGCGCCGCACGCGCTGCAGATAGAGACGATAGAGGAGATCAAGCCCTTTTCGCCGACGTTTGCGAGTCACCAGCACAACGTACCCCGACTCGGCCACGCAGAGTGGGCGTCGAATCCGCTCGGCGGTGGCACGAAGGTTGCTCCGAATCAGCGCCCCCGCGGCGCGCGCACCTACCCTGGTGAGGTGACTCCTTCAGCATTCATGACGCCCGACGACGAGACGCGTGACGCTGTCGACCACGACCCGGTCTCGCACGATTCGGCCAGCCGGGTCGGTGATCACCGGGCCAAGAATCACCGGGCAGGGGATGACACGGGCGACGACACACCAGCGGGCGAGACGGAAACCCCGAGCGAGCTCGACCCGGGAGAAGAACCCGCTCTGCACTTGCCGGTGCTCGACGCGTCGATCGAGAAACGACGGGCGCTGAGCGAGCGCAGGCGACGCGCGATCAGGTCGCACTCGAAGTTGGCGCGCGCCGCCCTGGCCGCCCGTCCGACCTGGCGGGGCTGGATCCACGCTGGCACATTTCCGGTGGCTGTCGTGGCCGGTGTCGTGCTCATCCTGGTGGCCGACGGCTGGCTCGCAACGGTCGCCTCGGCGGTCTACGCCGTGAGCTCGTGGCTGCTGTTCGGCGTCTCCGCCCTGTACCACCGGTTCAACTGGTCGCTCCGCGCGAAGGTCGCGCTCAAGCGCTTCGACCACGCCAACATCTTCGTACTGATCGCGGGCACCTACACGCCCGTCTCGCTGCTCGCGCTCCCGCCCGAAAAGGGCTGGCTTCTGTTCGGCGTCGTCTGGGGCGTGGCCCTGCTCGGCATCGGGTTTCGCCTCTTCTGGATAGGGGCGCCGCGCTGGCTGTCCACGGCGCTCTACATCGCGCTCGGCTGGGGCGCGGTCATGTACATCTTCGACCTCGTGCAGGCGAACGTCGTGATGATGGTGCTCATCGTCGTGGGCGGCCTGTTCTACACGGTCGGTGCCGTCGTGTACGCGACGAAGTGGCCGGATCCGTCACCGCAGCACTTCGGATTCCACGAGATCTTCCACGCATTCACCACGCTCGCGTTCCTGTGCCAGTGGGCCGGCGTGCTCCTCGTCGCGATCAATCCGCCATACGCGTAGCGATCAATCCGCCCCGCGCGCAGGGGGCGGCGCCGAGTCACCGTCGGCGCCGGGATCCGCGCCAGGGGCGGCAGTGGCACCGTCGGCGCCGTCGCGCGCGGCGATCTCCGCGTCGAGCCGTTCGCGGACCTCTGCCCGGTACTTGACGCGACGCACCCGTCGCAGCAGGTCCCACCCGACAAGTGCCACGAGCACGAAGATCGTAAACGTGAACAGGAACCCGATGACTCCGGGCGTGACGTCGTCGGGGTTGTACGGCAGTTCGGTCGGCGTTGGCGTCGGTGACGCACCCGCGAGCATGGCTGGCGCCGTGGTCAGCCACGCGGCCAACCACGCCGCGCCCGCGAACGCGGTCACGCTCCCGCCTCGTCGATGCCGGCGAAGAGATCGGTCTCGGGCGTCGGCGCATCAACGCGCGAATCGACGAGCTCATAGTCCTCGAACGGGTAGGCGCCGCGCTCGAGCCCCTCGGGAAGGCCGAGGAAGAAGCCGTCCGGAGCGACCTGGCTCGCGTGGGCGCGGAGCGCGCTGTCGCGACGGTCGAAGAAGTCGGAGACGTCGACCTGCGTGGTCGTCGCCGTCACGACCGGTCGCTTGCGCATCCAACCCAGCATCTCCTCCATGCGCTCCACGAGGTGGGAGCCGGGAGACGTTCGCTTGAGCGACTCGAAGACCGACTCGAAGCGCTCGGGATTCATGGTGCGGTCGTAGTACAGCTTCGAGATGCGCCACGGGTCACCGAGCTCCGGCGACGACTCAGTGCCCGACTCGCGCCATGCGCGCAATGAGACCTCATGGCACCGGATGTGGTCGGGATGCGGATATCCGCCCTGCTCGTCGTAGGTGATCATGACGTGCGGCCTGAACTCGCGCACAAGGCGGATGAGCGGGCGCGCCGTGATCTCGAGCGGGATCGCCGCGAAGGTGCCCGGCGCGAGCGAGCCGTCTTCTCTCGCCATGCCCGAATCGAGGTAGCCGAGCCAGCGGTGCTGCACGCCGAGGATCTCTTGCGCGTGCGCCATCTCGACGCGCCGAAGACCCGAGAGGTCGCGTTTCGCGTGCTCGATCGACTCGAGACCGCCGTTGAGGATGTCGCCGGCCTCGCCGCCGGTACAGCTGACGACCATGACCTCGACGCCTCGGGAGGCGTACGCCGAGTACGTGCCGGCCCCCTTGCTCGATTCGTCATCGGGATGGGCGTGGACCGCCATGAGTCGAAGTGTCACTATGCTCCTTCGGATCGCCAGACCCGTTAACCTTGTTCAGGAGCCTAACGCTCGAACGCCATCCCCCGGTCCGGAAGGAGCCCCGTGACGTCCGCTGTCGACGAACGCCCCGACCGGTTCGGACGAGACGGCGACGAAGGCGAGCCGGACGACGCGGTCACCCCCGAGCGGGCGTTGCTGGTCGCCAGGTATGGCCGGGGCCCGCGGAGGGCGCCGGATCGTGCGCGCCGGCAATGGCCGATCGTGAGTGTCGCCGTCGTTGCCGTTCTTACGGCGGCCACGGTCGCGTTCTGGGGGCTGGGCCAGGCGCAGCAGGGCGCTGACAGCACCATCGAGACACGGGTCACCGCGTTCCGGGTGCCCGCCGACAACCTCGCAGAAGCCGATCTCAGTATCTCGGTACAGACGGGATACGACCTCGCCTGCGCGATCGAGGTGCAGAACCCGCAGCACCTCATCGTCGGGTGGCGGATCATCGAGCTCGACGCCAGCGAACAGCGGACGCGGCCCGTGACCGTTCAGGTCCGCACGACGCAGCCGGCCGATACCGTCCTTGTCAACCGCTGCTGGATTCCGTAAGGTACTCAGCTACAGCTCCGACCTGGTCGGGGCTGCTCTGTTCTGTCGGGGCGCGACCGCGCCCGACGTTCATCGGCGCACGGCGCGCCGACGGGGGTGACCGAGCTTCCGGCACCTCCCGCCCATCTTCGAGGAGCATCATCATGACCGATACCGCAGGCGCAACTTGGCTCACCCAGGAAACCTTCGACCGCCTTCAGGCTGAGCTGGAAGAGCTCTCGACGAAGGGGCGCGAAGAGATCGCCAGGCGCATCGAAGAGGCCAGAGAAGACGGCGACCTCAAGGAGAACACCGGGTATCACGCCGCGAAAGACGAACAGGGCAAGATCGAAGCGCGCATCCGCGAGCTCGAGCAGATGCTGAAGGTCGCAAATGTGGCGGAGGCACCTCAGGCGAGCGGCATCGTCGAGAACGGCACCGTCGTGCTCGCGACCGTCGGCGGACGCGAGCAGAAGTTCCTGCTCGCCTCGCGCGAGGTCGCCTCGCAGACCGACCTGCGCGTGTACTCGGTCGAGTCGCCCCTCGGCGCCGCGATCGCGGGCCTCAAGGTCGGTGAGCGCACGACCTACGAAGCGCCGAGCGGCAAGCAGGTTGAGGTCGCCATCCTCGACGTCGAGACGTTCACCCCGTAGGCGGGTTCCGGCACCCGCGCGCGGCCGTCAGGGCGTGAACACCTCGTCGCGCCGCACGCGGGGCCGGTATCCAGCGCGCCGAAGCGCCTCGAGCACCCGCTGCACGTGCTCGCTGCCGCGCGTTTCGACCGACATCTCGAGCTCAACGTGCGTGATCTGCAGCCCCTTGTTGTGCCGCGTGTGCAGCACCTCGATGACGTTGGCGTTCACCTCGGCGAGGATGCCGGAGATGCGCGCCAGCTCGCCGGGCACGTCGGTGAGGCTGATCACCATCTTGAGATAGCGATCAGAGGCCGTGAGGCCGTATGCGATGACCTTCTCGAGCATGAGGGGGTCGATGTTGCCGCCCGTGAGCACGGGCACCGTCGTGCCGATCGTCGGGATCTTGCCCGCGAGGATCGCCGCGACCGGGGTCGCTCCGGCGGGCTCGACCACGAGCTTGGCGCGCTCGATCAGCAACAGGATGGCCCGCGCGATGTCGTCTTCCGTGACGGTCACGACGTCGTCGACGAGTTCGCGCACGTACTCGAAGGTCAGCTCACCCGGGGTCGCCACGGCGATACCGTCCGCGATCGTCGGGCGCGCGTTGACGGGGATGCGTCGCCCAGCGCTCAGAGACGGGGGGAACGGCGCAGAGTGCTCGGCCTGCACCCCGATGACGCGCACGTCGCGTCCACCGCCCTCCTCCCGGCGGGCCCGCACGGCGGCCGCAACGCCCGAGATGAGGCCGCCGCCACCGATGGGCACGACGATGAGGTCGGCATCCGGCACCTGATCGAGCACGTCGAGGCCGAGCGTCGCCTGACCCGTGATGATGTCGGGGTGGTCGTAGGGGTGGATCAGCTCCGCACCCATCTCGGCGGCGTACGCGGTCGCCGCCTCGAGCGCGTCCGCGACGTTGTCGCCGATGAGTTCGATCTCGGCGCCGTAGTTCTGAGTTGCTTCGAGCTTCGGCAGCGGCACCGTCACGGGCATGAAGATGCGGGCGGCGATGCCGAGCTCCCGCGCGGCGTACGCGACGCCCTGGGCGTGGTTGCCCGCCGAGGCCGCCACCACCCCGTTCGCCCGCTGCGCCTCCGTCAGCTGCGACAGCCGGTACGTGGCGCCGCGGATCTTGTACGACCCCGTGCGCTGCATGTTCTCGCACTTCAGCATGACGGGCGCCCCCAACCGCGCCTCGAGGAAGCGGGCCGAGTCGACGGGCGTCGGAGTAATGACCTTTCGGACGATCTCGCGGGCGGCTTCGAGCGTTGCGAGGGTCGGCAGGGCGGCGGTCGGTGGTTCGGTCAACGTCACTCGTCGTTCGCTTTCTCGATGGTTGGATGGCGTACGAATCGTCCGCGCCGTTGTTGCGGCCGCCGAGGAGCCCGCGTCGGATCGGGGAGCCCGCGCCAGTCGCCCGACGCGATGTACTCGACCATGACCTTGGCGCTCGCGACGAGCGGCACGGCGAACACCGCCCCGGCGATCCCGCCGAAGAGGGTGCCCGCACTCACGGAGAGCACGACGCCGAGCGGGTGCACCTTGACTGCCTGGCCCATGATGAGGGGCTGGAGCACGTGCGACTCGATCTGCTGCACGCCGATGACGATGGCGAGCATGATGACGGCGGGCCAGAAGCCGAGGTAGACGAGCGCGACCAGCACGGCGAGCGCCCCGGAAGCGATCGCACCCACGAACGGCACGAACGAGGCGAGGAACACGATGATGGCGAGCGGCACCGCGAACGGCACGCCGAGGATGGCGGCACCGACGCCGATGCCCAGAGCGTCGATGAACGCCACGAAGATCTGCACGCGGACGTAGTGGCCGATCGTGACCCAGCCGCGGCGCCCCGCACCGTCGATGGCCGCCCTGGCCTCGCGGGGAAACAGCGAGACGATGAAGCGCCAGATGGCCCCGCCGTCGAGCAGGTAGAAGATCAGGGCGAACAGCGTCACGAGCGTGCCGGTGAGGAACGCGAACGCCGTCGACCCCACCGAGACGGCCTGGCTGAGCAGGTTCGAGACGTTCGACTCGACCCACTCGATCATCTGGCCGATCGCGGCCGAGATCTGCTCGTCGGTCACGTGCAGGGGCGACTCGCGGAGGTAGACGACGAAATTGGCCCACTGGTCTTCGAGGCGCGACCAGTCGATGTCGAAGCCGTCGGCGAAGGCGTTCACGACGAGCCAGACGAGGAACGCGATGGCGGCGAACAGCACGAGCAGGGAGACGATCAGCGCCGCCCACTTCGGGAATCGGGCGCGGATCATGAGCACGTTCATGACCGGCATGAGCAGGGACGCGAGCAGCGCCGCCACGAGCACGGGAACGACGATGAGCGTCGCCTGCGAGATGAGCCAGCCGAGCGGGATCAGCGCGAGCACGATCGCGACGATGCGCCACGACCAGGCGCCCGCGATGCGCATGCCCTTCGGCACCAGTTCCGCCTCGGGCACGAGCCGGCTCGCCTGCTCCTGCCGTGCCACCCTGGTCGAACCGCGACGCCCGGCGTCCTGCGACCCGGGTTCCTGCGGCTCGGCCGGTGAGGCCGGCGGAGATTCCTGCGATTCCTCGCTCATGACGGTGATCCTACGGCCGCTGAGGCCCGACATCCGGCCACGTGGCCGCGAGCCGTGCCGCGCAGGTGTTCAGAACTGCACCTTCGGCGGAGCGGAGATCGCCGCGCGGTCCGCCACCTCGAAGTAGGGACGAGGGGATGCGCCGAGACTGCGGGCGACGAGGGCGCCGGGAAACGTGCGGATCTTCGTGTTGTACTCGCGAACCGTGCCGTTGTACTGGCGGCGTGCGGTCTGGATCTCGCCGCCCTCGCGAGCGAGCTCGCCCTGCAGGCGGAGGAAGTCCTTGTCGCGCTGCAGGTCGGGGTATCCCTCGGCGACGTGAAGCAGCTCCCGGATGCCCCCCTGAACCCGGTCTTCCGCCCGCGATGCGTCCTGCGCGTCATCGGCGGTCTCGAGGTCGGCGACGGCCGCGTTGAGGTCCGTGAGCCTCGAGCGCTCATGACCCGCGACCGTCTCGACGCGACTTCGCAGCTCCGCGAGCGTCTCGCTTCGCGCCGAGATCTGGCCCGTGATCGCGGTCCAGGCGGCGTCGAGCCTCTCCTGCTGGCGCCGAACGGTCTTGCGCGCCGAGACCACGACGGCGACGAGCGCAACGGCGATGACGACGACAAGGGCCAACACGAGAAACAGCCACACGGGATCCATGGCTCGAAATGGTAGTCACCGACCTTCGTGGCTTGCTCAGAACCGACGCTTCCGCGCATCTATCCGACGGGTCAGGCCCTGCCACGACTCGTCGGTAGGCTGGTGGGCGCGTCCGGCGCGCCGACGCGCGCCCGCTGCCACCGACCCGAGGGAGAGCTTCGCCACATGGGCAAGATCATCTACACGCACACCGACGAGGCGCCGCTGCTCGCCACCTACTCGTTTCTGCCCATCGTGCAGGCCTTCGCCTCGACCGCGGGGGTCGATCTCGAGACGCGCGACATCTCCCTCGCCGGCCGGATCATCGCCATGTTCCCCGAGGCGCTCACCGATGAGCAGCGAATCGGTGACGATCTCTCCGAGCTCGGCGAGCTCGCGAAGTCGCCCGAGGCCAACATCATCAAGCTGCCGAACATCTCGGCGTCGATCCCGCAGGTGAAGGCGGCGATCGCCGAGCTTCAGGCGCTCGGTTACGACCTGCCCGACTACCCCGACGAGGCCACCACGGAGGCCGAGCTCGAGACGAGGGCGCGATACGACCGCGTCAAAGGCTCGGCGGTCAATCCGGTGCTGCGCGAAGGGAACTCTGATCGCCGTGCGCCGGCTGCGGTCAAGAACTTCGCCCGGTCGCACCCCCACTCGATGGGCGCCTGGTCGCCCGAGTCGAAGACCAACGTGGCGACGATGCAGGACGGCGACTTCCGGTCGAACGAGCAGTCGGTCGTGCTCCCGGCCGACGACGTGCTGCGTATCGAGCACGTCGCGGCTGACGGCTCGGTCACCGCCCTCAAGGCATCGCTGCCCGTGCTCGAGGGCGAGGTCGTCGACGCGACGGTCATGCGCGCGGCCGCACTCGACGCCTTCCTCGACGAACAGATCGCCAGGGCCAAGGCCGACGACGTGCTGTTCTCGGCGCACCTCAAGGCCACGATGATGAAGGTCAGCGATCCGATCATCTTCGGACACGTCGTGCGCGCATTCCTGCCGACCGTATTCGCCGAGCACGGCGACGCGCTGGCGGCGGCGGGCCTGACGCCGGACAACGGGCTCGCGTCGATCCTCTCCGGACTCGAGGAGCTCGATGCCGCCACCCGCGACGCCGTGAAGGCCGCGATCGACGCCGACCTCGCCGCCGGACCGCGCCTCGCGATGGTCAACTCCGACAAGGGCATCACGAACCTCCACGTGCCGAGCGACGTCATCGTCGACGCCTCGATGCCCGCCATGATCCGCACGTCGGGGCATATGTGGGGCCCGGACGGCGAAGAGGCCGACACGCTCGCCGTGCTGCCCGACTCGAGCTACGCCGGCATCTACCAGGTCGTCCTCGACGACTGCCGCCGGAACGGCGCCTTCGACCCGCGCACGATGGGCTCGGTGCCCAACGTCGGGCTCATGGCGCAGAAGGCCGAGGAGTACGGCAGTCACGACAAGACCTTCGAGATCTCGACCGCCGGCACGGTGCGCGTCGTCAACGCGGCGGACGAGGTCCTGATGTCGCACGACGTCGAGCCCGGCGACATCTGGCGCGCCTGCCAGACCAAAGATGCTCCCATCCGCGACTGGGTGAAGCTCGCGGTGACGCGGGCCCGTGCCTCCGAGAGCCCCGCCGTGTTCTGGCTCGATCCGGAGCGCGCGCACGACAGGAACCTCGTCGCCAAGATCGAGCGGTACCTGCAGGACCACGACACGGAGGGGCTCGACATCCGCATCATGTCACCCGTGGAGGCGACGCAGTTCTCGGTCGACCGCATCCGCCAGGGTCTCGACACGATCTCGGTGACCGGCAACGTGCTTCGCGACTATCTCACCGATCTCTTCCCGATCCTCGAGGTCGGCACGAGCGCCAAGATGCTCTCGGTCGTTCCCCTCATGAACGGCGGGGGGCTGTTCGAGACCGGCGCCGGCGGCTCGGCGCCGAAGCACGTGCAGCAGCTCATGGAGGAGAACCACCTGCGGTGGGACTCGCTCGGCGAGTTCCTGGCGCTCGCCGAGAGCCTGCGCCACCTGGCCGCGTCGACGGGCAACGCCCGCGCCGGCGTGCTCGCAGCCGCCCTCGACGCCGCGACGGAGGCGCTGCTGAGCGCCGACAAGTCGCCCAAGCGCAAGGTTGGCGAGCTCGACAACCGCGGAAGTCATGCCTTCCTCGCGACCGAGTGGGCGACGTCCGTCGCCGCGCAGGGCGACGACGAGCAGCTCGCGGAGGCGTTCGCCCCTATCGCCGCCGCGCTCACCGAGCACGCCGAGACCATCGAGCGCGAGCTGCTCGACGCCCAGGGAACGCCCGTGGACCTCGGCGGCTACTATCGGCCGGATGCCGCGAAGGCGTCAGCGGTCATGCGGCCGTCGGCGACGTTCAACCGCATCATCGACGGCCTGGGAGCATAGGCGAGCGCCCCTCGTGACGGACCCGTCGGCTCCCGGCTCCCGGGAGGCGACGAAGGAGGCGTCACGAGGGGCGCGAGCTCGAGACCTACTGCCCCGTCGCGACGGTCTGGCGCGGCGGCACTGACGCTCGCAGCGCATCGGCCGACACCGACGGCGCCTCGAGCGGGAAGTGGCAGGCCACGAGATGGTCGGCCGAGGGATCGGCCGGCCTCGGCTCCACCTCGGCACAGAGGTCCTGCGCCTTCGGGCACCTGGTGCGGAAGCGGCATCCGCTCGGCGGGTGGAGCGGCGACGGCGGCTCACCGGTCATCGGCACCGGACGCCTGGTCTCTCCGGTCGCCGGATTGAGCACCGGGATCGACTCGAGGAGCGCCTTCGTGTACGGGTGCTGGGGCGCGGCGTAGATCTCATCTGCCGGACCGACCTCGGCGAGCTGGCCGAGGTGCATAACCGCGACGCGGTCGGACACCTGCTTGACCGTCGCCAGGTCGTGCGCGATGAAGACGTACGAGAGCCCGAGCTCTTCCCGCAGCTCTTCGAACAGGTTGAGCACCTGCGCCTGGATCAGCACGTCGAGCGACGAGATCGCCTCGTCGCAGATGATGACCGCCGGGTTCAGCGCGATCGCCCTCGCGATCGCCACGCGCTGCGCCTGGCCACCCGAGAGCTCGATCGGCCGGCGCTTGCGATAGGCGTCCGGCTTGAGCCCGACGAGTTCGAGCAGCTCGCCGACCTTGCGGTGCCGCTCGGCCTTTCCCATGCGCGTGTGCCCCCGCAGCGGCTCCGCCACGACCTCGTCGATGGTCCACCTCGGGTTGAGCGAGCCGAACGGATCCTGGTACACCATCTGCATGCGCGAGTGCACCCGCTTGAGGGCACGCCCCCGCAGCGTCGTGAGCTCCTGTCCCTCGAACTCGACCGAGCCCGACTTCGCTCGTTCGACCTGGATGATCGCGCGAGCGAGGGTCGACTTCCCCGAGCCGGTCTCGCCGACGATGCCGAGGGTCTCGCCGACGGCGAGGTCGAACGACACGTCGCTGAGGGCGTGGACCACACCGACCTTGACGCCACCTGCCCCGCTCGAGCGGTACTCCTGCACGAGGTTCCGCACGCGAAGAAGCGGCTCCCCCGCGGCCGCCTTCCTCGGGGTATCGGCCGTGTCCGCCGAGGGCGTCGAGACCGTCATTGCAGCTCCTCCTTCGAGTCGACGGGATGCCAGCAGGCAAAACGATGGCCGGGCTCGTGCTCGTCGAGGGGCGGACGCTCGACGCACTGCTCGGTGGCGCGCGGACACCGATCGCGGAACGAGCAGCCCTCCGGGAGCGCGCCAAGGTCGGGCGGATGGCCGCCGATGACGTTGAGCCTCGAGTGCGGCGCCGCGCCCACCTGTGGGATCGCGCCGAGCAGGGCCTTCGTATACGGCATGCGCACGTTGCTGAACAGCTGGGCCGTGCGGGCGTGCTCGACGGCGCGGCCCGCATACATCACGAGCACGTCGTCGGCGTAGCACGCCGCCAGGCCGAGATCGTGACTGATCATGATCACGGCCGTGCCGAGCCGGTGCTGCAGGTCGAGCACGAGTTCCATGATCTGCGCCTGGGTCGTGACGTCGAGCGCCGTCGTCGCCTCGTCGGCGATGAGCACCCTCGGATCGGCGGCGAGCGCGATCGCGATCACGACTCGCTGCCGCATGCCGCCGGACAGCTGGTGCGGGTACTCGTGATAGCGCCGTTCCGCCGCCGGCAGTCGAACGAGCCTGAGCTTCTCGATCGCGAGCTTCTGCGCCTCCTTCTTCGACACCTCCGAGTGCATCCGGATGGCCTCGCTGACCTGCGCCCCGACCGTCATGGTCGGGTTGAGCGATCGAGCGGGGTCCTGGAAGACCATGGCGATCTCGCTGCCGCGCAACGCCCGCATCGATCGTTCATCGAGGCCGATGAGCTCGTTGTCGCCGAGGACGGCGCTGCCGGAGACGCTCGCCGACGGCGGCAGCAGGCCCATGAGAGCGCGAACGCTCACCGACTTCCCCGACCCCGACTCGCCGATGATCGCGAGCATCCGCCCGGCCTGCAGGCGGTACGAAAGCCCGTTGACGGCGTGGATCTTCCTGCCGGCGCGCGAGAACGTCACGTGCAGTTCGTCAACCTTGAGCACCGTCTCGGGCTCGCCCCCGCCCGAGGGCGCTGCCGCGCGCGCGACGGTCGGCGTTCCTGCGGCGGTCTCTGTCGCGCTCATCGGCGGCTCATCTCGTCGCGGGTGTTCTCGCCGAGGATGTTGAACGCGAGCACGGTGAAGAGCAGCGCGAGGCTCGGCCACAGCACGAGCATCGGCGTCGCCGAAAGGGTCTGTTGGGCGTCGTAGATCATGTTCCCCCAGCTCGGGTCGGGCGCCGGAATCCCGAGGCCGAGGAAGCTCAGGGCGCCCTCGGTCACGATGATGATGCCCATGCCGAGCAATGCGAAGTTGAGCAATTGCGGCACGATGCCCGGCGCCACGTGCCGGAACAGGATGCGCCACGACGGGCTGCCGCTGAGTTCGGCGGCGCGCACGTACGGCATGCTGACCACCTTCAAGGTGGCCGACCGAGCGATACGGGCGATCGACGGGATGCTGAAGGCACACATGGCGAGGATCGTGTTGGGCACGCTCGGCCCGAGCGCCTGCGCGATGGCGATCACCAGCACGAGCGACGGGAACGCGATCGGCACGTCGAGGATGCGCATGATGATCGAGTCGGCGATACCGCCGAGATAGGCCGACAGCGAGCCGATGATGCCCCCGAGCACGATGCCGATGACGTTCACGCTCACCGCGATGATGAGCGAGGTGCGGCCACCGTAGATGATGCGGGAAAGCACGTCGTTGCCATTGATGTCGGTGCCGAGCGGGTGCCCCGGCGAGCCGGCCGGCAGTCGGCTCGAGAGCACGTCGCCGCCCACCGGGCTCGGGATCGGCAGCACGTACGGGCCGAGGAAGCACAGGGCGAACAACAGGATGACGAAGCCGGCCGGCACCCAGACGAGCGCCTTGCGGCGCATCTCCGCCATGCGCGCCGAGCGCCGCGACTCGGCGGGCGTCGGGGTGGCGGCCGGGCGCAGGAGCGCGGCGGTCGACGTATCAGTGGTTGCCATAGCGGATCCTCGGGTCGAGCACGGCGTACAGCACGTCGACCACCAGGTTGGCGATGACGGCGGTGGCCGCGAAGATGAACACGCACATCTGGACGACGGCGAGGTCGAGCGACATGGCTCCCTGCAGCATCATCATGCCGAGCCCCGGCATCTGGAAGATCTGCTCGATGATGACCGTGCCGCCGATGAGCGTGCCGACGTTGAGCCCGACGAGCGTCAGGAGCCCGAACGACGAATTCCGGAAAGCGTGCATCCACAGGGCCCGCCACGGGCCGACCCCCTTGGCGCGCGCCGTGTCGATGTAGTCGGTCCGCGTTACCTGCTCGACGAGATCGCCGCGCAGGAACCTCGCGTAGAAGCACGCGAGCGGCAAGCCGAGCGCGAGCACGGGGAGCGTCACCGAGGCGAGGTTGCCGATGGGGTTCGTCATGAATGGCACGTACCCGATGGCGGGCAGCATCCGCAGCCCGACCGAGAAGACAAGCACCAGCAGCAGCGCCATGACGTAATTCGGCACGGCGAGCAGCGTCATCGCCAGGAACGAGATGACGCGGTCGAAGACGCCGCCGGGCTTGCGGGCGGCGAGCAGCGCCGCGGGGATCGCGATGCCGATCGAGACGACGAACGCCAGGAAGACGATCTCGAGCGTCACGGGCAGTCGCGTGACGAGCATCGAGGAGACGGTCTGCCCGCTGACGATCGACGTGCCGAGGTCACCCGTGAAGAAGCCGAACAGCCACGAGAAGTACCGCTCGGGCGCCGGGCGGTCGAGTCCCATCTGCGCGCGAAGCGCCTCGACCTGCTCGGGCGACGCATCCATGCCGGCGGCGTTCTGCGCCGGGTCGCCGGGCATCGCCTCGAGCAGCATGAACACGAGCACGCTGACGACGAACAGCAGCGGGATCGCAATCAGTAGCCGCTTGACGATGATGCGCAGCACCGGGGCGGTGGTGAGACGCTGGAGCAGTGTCGCGTGCTCCGCGCCGTCCACCGCCGCCGGTGCGTTGGTGACTGATGAGGTCACTGCGCCCTCCACACGCGGTCGTACAGCACGCCCTGGTTCACCGACAGGGCCGGAATCGGCTCATCGAGACCTGGACCGTGCACGCCGTCACGGACGATCTGCGAGGGCGTGAAGGCGGTCCCGAAGGGGGCGTACGCCTCGTCTGAGATGTACGTGGCGATCGCCTCGTACGCCGCCGCGCGCTCCTCGGGGTCGATTGTGGCGACCGAGGCGGCGAGCAGGTCGTCGAGCTCGCTCGTGAGGCCGAGCTGCACGGCCTCCTCACCCGAGGAAGCGCCCTCCGGCAGTGGTGCCCCGCTGAACGGCGAGCTCGAGCCGAAGCGGACCTGCACGCCGATGCCGGCCGACGGGTCCCACGCCCCGGCGGTCTGGAGCATGGACTCCCAGTCGCCGGTCGTGAACTTCGTGATCACGTCGCCGAGCGGCTTCGCGTCGATCGTGACATCGATGCCGGCTTCCTGCCACTGGGTCTGCAGCGCCGTCGTGACCGATCGCGCCGTCGTGATGTCGGTCGTCCCGAGCTCGACGGTCAAGCCGCCGAGCTCTTCGACGAGCGCCTTCGCCTTCTCGAGGTCGTAGGTGCGATACCCCTCGATCTCCGGCATGTGGAACAGACCGCCCGATGCCGTGAACGACTGGCTCATCTCGGCCTGGCCCCCGAAGAGGCCTTCGTTGATGGCCTCGAAGTTCGTGGCGTAGTAGATCGCCTCGCGTGCTCGCTTGTCGTCGAACGGCGCCTGGCGCGTATTGAGCTGGATCACGTAGGGCGAGGTCGCCGGCCCGGGCACGGCCTGGAAGCCAGGCGTGTTGCCGGCCTGCTCGATGAGGGTCGTGTCGCTCAAGCCCTCGAAGACGTCGCCCTGGCCTGCTTGCAGCGCCTGGAATCCGACCTGGCCGCCAGCGACCGCCTGGAACGACAGGTTGTCCAGATAGGGCAGCCCCTCCTTGAAGTAGGCATCGTTCCTGGTGAGATCGAGCCGGTCGCTCAGCGTGTTGTTGACGACCGTGAACGGCCCTGCGCCGACCGGCGTGAGTTTGAACTGCTCGTGCCCCTGCTCGGCGTAGGCCGCCGGCGACGCGATGTTGTTGAGCGGCGACGTCGGGAACGTGTTTACGAACGCGCCGTTCACGACGGTCAGGGCGATGTCGACCGTGTATTCGTCAACCGCCTGGATCGAGCTGAGCCGCGAGTTCACCTCTTCTTCGGTGATGTCGTCCGGGAGCGCGTTCGTGAGGCTCTCCATGAACTCGGGCGAGTACTCGGGCGCCGGCCGCGTGTCGTCAAGCCTGATCGTCGGCGCGCTCGTCGATCCCCACGAGAAGATGCGTACCCAGTTCCACACGACCGCCTCGGCGTTGAGCGGGGTGCCGTCGCTGAACTCGATGCCCTCGCGCAGCTTGATCGTCAACACGAGGCCGTCGTCGGAGAACTCGTAGCTCTCGGCCTGGTTGGGCACGATCTCGCCCTCGCCGGCGTCGTTCGTCTCGAGGGTGAACAGGCCACCGAAGATCGCCGCGTTCTGTCCGAGGTTGGCGCCGACCCCGTTGCTCGTCGCGGGGTCGAAACCGGTGGGCCAGTCGCCCGAGAACCCGGCGTCGAGCAGCACGGTGAGGTCGCCGCCGGCGACGGGATCGCCGGCTTCTCCCGGGCCCTCGCCCGCTGCCCCGCCTCCCGCGCAGGCGGTGACCGCGAGGAGCAGGCCTGCGGCCATCGCTGCGGCGCGCATCACCCGCCCCGTCGTCGTCGTGTGTTTCGCGGTTCTGCTCATAGTTCGCTCCTCGTTGAGCTGAATGACCGTGTGAGTGACGTCGTCGAACGGCGCCGTCGAAGATCGGGCGCAGATCGTTCTGCGACCCGATTCGACACGAGTCTCATCGCGGGGCGCATCGGCTCACCAGGCCGTTTCCGCGGTGCGGGAGCAATCCGCGTAGCCCGCACAGCGGTGCGGATCGCGGGCCCCGAATCGGGTTTCCGGGGAAGGCGAACGAAACGCGCGGAGGGCCGGATGCTCGTCGTCGTCGAGCATCCGGCCCTCTCCCGGGCTTCGGTCGCCGGCCCGGCTCACTCGTGCGGATCCCGCGCGGCGCGCGCCACGAACCCGGCCGCGAGCCCCCGCGACTCGTGCGCCCTACACGGCAGCGACCTCCGCGGGAACGCGACCGAGCCAGCGCATCGCGTTGCGGTGGCTGAGGTCCTCCCACTGCTCAGGTTCGAGCTCGAGCGACCTCGCCGTGCGCGCGATCGGTTCCTCCCGGAGCATGGCCGGGAAGTCGCTGCCGACAAGCAGGCGGTCGGCCCCGAGGAGGTCGACGAGGTAGCGGATGGCGCGCGCGTCGAAGACCATCGAGTCGTAGTAGAAGCGCCGCGCGAGCTCGAGCGGCGACGGCCCGTCGTCGGGCATGACGGCGCGCTCCAGGTTGACGGGCTCCTCGTTCCACGAGCCGCCCCAGAAGTAGTTCGCGCGCGGCAGCATCATGGCCAGCCCGCCCGCGGCGTGGCTGAACGAAATGCGCAGGTCGGGGCACGCGGCCGCGGTGCCCCCGAGCATGAGGGACGCGGCCGAATACATGCCCTCGATGCCGACGACGTAGGTTCCCATCGCCGAGTTCGGCAGCCGGTCGATCGGCGCCGGCATGGCGTGCACGAAGATCGACAACCCCAGCCGTTCGGCCTCCTGGAAGAACGGCAGGAACTTCGGGTCGCCGATCGACGACCCCAGGATGTTCGAGGCGATCTCGACGCCGGCGAGTCCCCGCTGCTTGACTGCTGCGAGCTCGGTCGCCGCGGCATCCGGGTCTTGCATCGGGACCATGCCGAGCCCGATGAGCCGCTCGGGGTCGTGCGCGCTCAGCTCGGCCGCGACGTCGTTGACGTGCTGCGCGAGGGCGAGCCCGTCGGCCGCGGGAAGGTCGTACTTCAGCAGCGGCGGCATGGGGCTGATGACCTCGCTGTCGACGCCGGACGCGTCCTGCGCCTCGATGCGTCGTTCGGCTTCGAAGAAGACCTCTTTGGCGGGGAACTTCGTCGCGCCGAACACGAGGAGACGGTTTGTACTGCCGTCGATCGGCTCCATCGATGGGAAGCACTCGGGGCTGCCCTCTGGGTAACCGCCGGGGAGGAAGTGGGCGTGGGCGTCGATGATCATCGGATGCTCTCCTTGCATGAGGCGGAATCGGTGCGGTGGGCGGTCACGCCGCGTTGGGGTTGACGGAGACGCCGATCGCTCGGCCGTCGCCCGCGTCGCCACTAAGGGTGTCGATGGCGAGCGCGACCTCGTCGAGCCCGAACGTGTGCGTGTGCATCTTCTCGAGGGGGAAGCGCCCCGACTCGATGAGCGAGATCGCCTTCTGCTGCCCGGCCGAGTCGACACCGAACGCCCCGCGCACCGTGAGGCTGCGCTGAATGATGCGATCGGTCACGAGCGGCACCTCGGCGCCGCCCTTGAGCCCCGCGAGCACGACGCGCCCGCCGAAGCGCACGGCGTTCAGGGCATCAGTGATGGGCTGCTTCGCCATTGGCGTCACCTCGAGGGCCACGTCGGCGAGCGCGCCGTCGGTGAACTCGGTGACGGCTTCGACGACATCGCGTCCCTCGTCGCCATCGACGACGATCGTGTGGTCGGCGCCGAGTTCTTCGGCGAGCGCGAGCTTGTGCCGGTCGCGCGCGAGGCCCGTGATGATGACCCTGCGCGCGCCGGCGGCCTTCGCCGCGACGACGGCGGCGATGCCGCGCTGGCCGGCGCCGAGCACGAGCAGCGTGTCGCCGAGGCCGACCTCGCCGAGGTCGACGGCCCAACGCACGCCCGCACCCATGGCGTTGTACAGCGATGCGACCTCGATCGGCAGCGACTTGTCGATCTTGTGCACGACGGAGGTCGGCGAAAGGTACATGTGCTCGGCGAACCCGCCCCAGAGCGACGGCTCAGCGTCGATGCCCGTGACCCCGTGCCCGTATTTGCGGAACGTGCATGCCTGGTATCGGCCGGTGAGACAGTCGTTGCAGGCGCGACAGGGCACGATCACCTCGAGCGCGACCCGGTCGCCGACCTCGACGCCCCACCGCTCGGCCGCCGTGTCACCGATCTCCTCGATGATGCCGACGGGCTCGTGTCCGGGGATGAACGCGGGTCGCCTCCCCTCGGCCATGGCGCCTCGGAAGATCTCGACGTCGCTGCCGCAGATGCCGTTGGCCTCGACGCGCAGGAGGCCGTCCTCTGCTCCCGTCGTGGGACGGGGGAACTCGCGCATCTCGATCATGCGCGGCGCCGTCTGCACCGCCGCTCGCACCATTGTGGTCATTGGGGTTCTCCTCAGTGATTCAGTGGCCCCGGCCGAAGGGCCGTCCCGCGAGTGGGCGTGGAGCGCGGGGTTGCGGGCGCGCGCCGCGGTGACGCGTCCCGCCCGCACACGCACGGAAACGCTGCGGGGGGCTCGGTGCCCCTCGCAGCGTTTCTGCGCGCGGTCCGTCAGCTGTCATGCACGATGACGCCGCGGATGTTCTTTCCGTCGACGAGGTCCTGGTAGGCGTCGTTGACCTGGTCGAGCGAGTAGGTGCGGGTGATCAACTCGTTGAGCTTCAGGTCGCCCGAGCGGTACAGCCCCATGAGCTTGGGGATGTCGTACATGGGGTTGCAGTCGCCGAACAGCGCCCCTCGCACCTGGCGCTGGAAGCTGATGAGGAACCCGCCCGGCAGAGTGACCGCCTTCTCGTTCGCATGTCCGACCGAGGTGATGGTGGTCTTGCCGCCCTTGCCCGTCATCAGCACCGCGGCCTGCACGATCTCCTGCGTCACGACGTGCGGGGTGAGGATGCAGTGGTCGGCCAGTTGACCCCAGGTCGCGTCGACGACGAAATCGCGCGCCTCCTCGGCCGTCGCGAACGCGTGCGTGGCCCCGAAGACGTTGACGGCGGTGTCGCGCTTGAACTCGACCGGGTCGACGACGACGACGTACCTGGCACCGGCGAAGCGCGCGCCCTGCACCGCGTTGCTGCCGACGCCGCCCGCGCCGAAGACCACGACCGTGTCACCGGCGCGCACGCCGGCCGCATACACGGCAGAGCCCCACCCCGTCGGCACGCCGCAGCCGATGAGGGAGGCGATGTCGAACGGGATGTCGTCGTGCAGTGGAACGACCGCCCACTCCGACACGACGGCGTACTCCGAGAACGTGCCGAGCGAGCAGAACCCGCCGATGTCCTCACCGTCCTTGTGGAAGCGGAACGAGCCGTCGAGGAACATCCCGCTGCCGGCGTTGAGGCCTTTCTCGCACATGTTCTGGTGCCCGGTCGAGCACGGGCGGCACGCGCCGCACGCGGGGATGTACGAGCACACGACGCGATCGCCCGCCTTCACGCGCGTGACGTTCGGCCCGACCGATTCCACGACGCCGGCGCCCTCATGGCCGCCGACCATCGGGAAGCGCACCATCGCGTCGCCCGCGGTGATGTGGTTGTCCGAGTGGCAGAGGCCGGAGGCCGCGAACTTCACCCGCACCTCGTGCTCCCGCGGGTCTTCGAGCTCGAGATCGGTGATCTGCCACCCGAGGTGGGGTTCGCGCGCGATCGCGGCGCGCGTGGTGATGGTTGCCATGCTTCGTTCCCTCCTCAGGCCCGCGCCGCGCTCTGCAGCGAGACCGTCTTGACCTGGGTCCACTCGAGCACCGCATCGGCGCCCATCGTGCGGCCGAAGCCGCTGTTCTTGTAGCCGCCGAAGGGCCCGCCGATGACCGTGCCGGCACCGATTGGCGTGTTGAGGCCAACCTGTCCGGCCTCGATCGAGCGGGTCATGCGCACGGCGGTGCCGAGGTCGTTCGTCCACACCGAGGCGACGAGGCCGTAGTCGACGCCGTTCGCGATCTCGATGGCCTGCGCCTCGTCGTCGAACGTGAGCACCGACAGGACGGGGCCGAAGATCTCCTCCTGCGCGATCCGCATGTCGGGCGTGACGCCGTCGAACAGCGTCGGCTCGACGAAGAACCCGTTGCCGAAGTCTTCGCCCGTCGGCACGCCGCCGCCGGTGATGAGCTCGGCCCCCTGCTCGCGACCGAGCTCGATGTAGCCGAGCACGCGATCGTGCTGCTTCTCATTGATGAGCGGCCCCATGACGACCTGCTGATGACCGGGACCGATCGTGACCTCCTGCATGGCGGCCGCGAGCTTGTCGACGACCTCGTCGTGCACGCTGCGGTGCACGACTACTCGCGTGCCTGCGGCGCACACCTGCCCCGTGTTCAGGGTTATGCCGCGCGCCATGCCCGCGACCGCCGCGTCGAGATCGGCGTCGGGGAACACGATCTGCGGCGACTTCCCGCCGAGCTCGAGGTGGAGCGGGGTGAGGTTCCTGGCGCAGGCCTCCATGATGAGACGCCCCGTCGCGGGCGAGCCCGTGAACCCCATGCGCCGGATGCGCGGATCGGCGGGGATCGCGGCGCCGGCCTCGTGCCCATAGCCGGTGACGACGTTGATGACGCCTGGCGGGATGCCCGCCTCGAGCGCGAGCCGGGCGAGCGCGAGCGGCGTCAGCGGCGCATCCTCTGCCGGCTTCATGACCATGGTGTTGCCGGCGGCGATCGCGGCACCCACCTCGGTCACGAACATCGGCCCAGGCGCGTTCCACGGGATCACGCCGCCGACGACCCCGTACGGCTCGCGCAGCGTGAGGCCGAGCGATGTGGAGGCGCGCGTCGGAAGCGAAGTGCCGTGCACCTTGTCGGCCTGCCCCGCGATGAACCGCAGCTGCGACGCCATGGGCGGCGGGCCCCAGCTTGGTCGGCCGACCTCGGTCGACTCGAGGCGGTCGAGCTGCGCGCCTCGCTCGTCGATGAGGTCCGCCCACTTGAAGATGAGCCGGGCGCGCGAGGTCGCGTCAAGATCACGCCAGGCCGGGAACGCCTGCTGGGCGGCGCGGATGGCGGCGTCGACATCGCGCTCATCGCTGCGCGGGACGGTGGCGATGCGCTCGCGGTTGGCCGGGTTGATGACGTCGATGGTCCGGCCCGTGACCGACGGGCCCCAGTCGCCGCCGATGAGCTGCTGGTTGTCGGCGACGAGGTCGCTCGCGGTGCTTGTCTCCGAGTCGTGGGTGAGGGTCATGCGTTCTTCCCCTGGTCGTCGTGGTCGATGAGCACGACGCCGCGGATGTTGCGGCCGTCGAGCATGTCTTGGTACCCCTCGTTGATCTGATCGAGGGTGTAGGTGCGGGTCACGAGCTCGTCGAGCTTGATGTGGCCGGTCTTGTAGAGGCTCAGGAGCCGGGGGATGTCGAACAGCGGGTTGCATGCGCCGAAGATGGCGCCCTGCACGCGCCGCTGGAAGCCGATGAGCATGCCGGGGTTCTCCTGGATCATGCCCTTGCCGACGGCGGTGATGGTGACCTGCCCGGTCTTGCCGACCACGTTGATCGCGTCGTGGATGACCTCGTCGTGCAGGATGCCGACGGTGATGATGGCGTGATCGGCCAGTCGTCCCCAGGTCGCGTCGACGACGAACTCGTGCGCTTCTTCGGCCGTCGCGAAGGCGTGGGTCGCGCCGAAGTGCTCGAGGGCCATCTGCCGCTTGAACTCGACGGGATCGACTACGACGACGCGCTGCGCCCCCGCATAGGCCGCGCCCTGGACGGCGTTGCTGCCGACGCCGCCCGCACCGTAGATGACGACGGTCTGACCGGCGCGAACGCCGGCCGCGTGCACGGCGGAGCCCCAGCCGGTCGGCACGCCGCAGCCCACGAGGGCCGCCACCTCGAACGGAATGTCGTCGGGAATCGGCACGACCGAGTACTCCGAGACGACCGAGTACTGCGAGAAGGTGCCGAGCACGCACAGCCCGCCGAAGTCGGTGTCGCCCTCGTGGAACCGGAAGGTGCCATCGGCGAAGATGCCGGTACCCGCGTTCTTGCCCTCGTCGCAGAGGTTTTGCCGCCCCGTCGAGCAGTAGCGGCACTTGCCGCACGCGGGGATGAACGAGCAGACCACGTGGTCGCCGACCTTGACCCTCGTGACGCCGGGGCCGATGGCGTCGATGATGCCGGCCCCCTCGTGGCCGCCGACGACCGGCATCCGCATGGGCGCGTCGCCCTTCTGGATGTGGTCGTCGGAGTGGCACATGCCCGCGGCAATGAACTTGATGCGGACCTCATTGGCCTTCGGCGGGTCGAGTTCGAGGTGGGCGACTTCCCAGGGGGTCCCGGGCGCGCGGCACACCACGGACTTCGTGGTGATGCGTCGCGCCTCGGAGGTCACTGTTCCGGTCGCGGCTTCCGCGGTGATACTCATGAGTCCTCGTTTCCGCGATTCCATCGGAGCGTCCCTGGCCGCGGTGGGCCCGGACGAGGCGGGCGTCCTCGCCCGCGGCAGCTCCGTCGCTACCCGTCAAGAGTCGCGACCGGGCGGGTGGCTGGCCACGCGGCTTCTATGCCGTGGAAGAGATTCGCGGTCGGCTCCGGACCGGCCCCGTCCGGCGGCATCCGCCTGCCGCTCGGCGGAAACGACCTCCCTCGTCGCGTGCCGGAACAGTCACGATGTGCGCATGCAGGATGTCTCAGGCAAGGTCGCCGTCATCACCGGCGGCTCAAGCGGTATCGGCAGGGGAATCGCGCTCGCGTTCGCGCGTGCGGGCATGACGGTCGTCGTCACGGGTCGCAGCGAGTCCCACCTCGAAGAGACCGCGGCGGTGTTCGCGGATGAGGGGCTCACGGTCGATCCCATGCAGGTCGACGTCACCGACCTCGGCGCCATGCGCGCAGCCGCCGACGAGATCGCGGCGCGCCACGGCGGCGTTGATGTGCTCGTCAACAATGCCGGCATCGGCCTGACGGGGCCCGTCGCCGACGCGACGCCCGACGACTGGAAATGGGTGGTCGACGTCAACATCGGCGGCGTCGGCAACGGCATCCAGGCGTTCCTGCCGATCATTCGCAGGTCTGGCCGCGGTGGGCACATCGTGAACACCGCATCGATGGCGGCCATCATGCCGATCGTCGCGGGCCTGTACTCGATGACGAAGGCCGCCGTCGTCGCGCTTTCGGAGGCGCTGCACATCGAGCTGCGCGGCGAAGGCATCGCCGTCTCGGCATACCTGCCCGGGCCCGTCCACAGCAACATCGCGACCGGCACCGCGAGGCGCCCCGAGCGGTACGGCGAGTCGGGGTACACGCCGGCTCCCGCCGCGTTCGTCGAGAAGGCGCGCCAACAGCCCTACATGAGCGCCGAGGAGGCCGGCGAGCGCGTGCTCCACGGCGTGCGGCGCGGCGACATGTTCATCCTCACGCACAACGAGTTCGCGGAGGGGGTGCGCGACCGGCACCGCGCCATCGAGCGCGCGTTCCCCGACGAGCCCATCGACGACGAGCGCAAGGCGGCGATCCCGTTCCTGCTCTCGTCGGACGTCTACGCACCGGATGCGCAGCTGCCGTCACCGAGGTACGGCGCGGTTCCCGCGTCGTAGGCCCGAGTCGGGACGCCCCTCGTGAGGCCACCGGTCTTCATCGATTGCGGCGGCGGATGAGCGGGAGCAGTGGCGCCGTGGTGCGACCGCGCACGGCGCTCACCCACACGCCCGCCCCGTAAGCGAGGTCGTCGAGGCGCCTGGCGATCGCGAAGCGCAGCAAACCGCCCGTCGGGCGCAGCCGGCGGTACTCCCACGCGGCATCCGCGACGGCCGCGACGACGAGCGCCAGCCTGGCGCGCCGGGACACGCCCGCGGCCGCGACGGCGATCGGCCACCAGTGCCGCAGCAGTAGCGCGGCACCTTGCGTGAGCGCCCAGCCGAACCCCGTGAGCGTGAGCCTCGTCGCCTCGGCCCGCGGCCGGTCGATTCCTGGCAGGCTGCGCGAGACCCGCGCCGCCGTCACGGCCACCAGTACCCCGACGACCGGCAGCGACCACCACCGCTGCGCCGCGAGGACGACGAGGCCG
The DNA here is from genome assembly GCF_008831085.1 of Pseudoclavibacter endophyticus. Classification (NCBI taxonomy): domain Bacteria; kingdom Bacillati; phylum Actinomycetota; class Actinomycetes; order Micrococcales; family Microbacteriaceae; genus Pseudoclavibacter; species Pseudoclavibacter endophyticus. Next base: position 1,217,342 of record NZ_WBJY01000001.1, on the reverse strand, counting down.
CCGACCGCCCAGGGCGCGAGCACGGCCGGCGCGACGAGCCCCGGGTGTCGCGTCGCGAGCGCGTCCGCCCCGGTGCCGTAGACGAACTTGCGCTCGAGCCACTCGCGGACATCGCGGCGATGCTCGTGCTGCACGACGGCTCGCGGCTCGTACCGCACACGCCAGCCGGCCGCGTGCAGTCGCCACACGAGGTCGACGTCCTCGCCCACCCGCATCCCGGCCTCGAAGCCGCTTGCGACTGCCGCGCGCCGCACCAGGAGGCACGTGCTCGAGACCCACGACAGCGGGGAGAGAGGTCGCACGAGCCCTCCGGTCTCGCCGTGGTCGAGCGACGACCGGGCCGATTCGTATCGAAGCACCCAGTTCTCGTCCCGCCGCGGCAGCGCGGCGATCCGGGGAGCGGCGGCGCCCAACTTCGGGTCGACGAAGTGCCGGAGCAGCAGCTGCGCTGCGCCCGGGCCGAGCACCGCGTCGGTATCGATGAACAGCACGAACTCGGTCGACGCACGCGCGAGCCCGAGGTTGCGGGCGGCCGCCGGGCCCGCGTTGCGTTCTGCCCGCACGAGCTCGGCGCCGTGGTCCGCGGCCGCCCGGGCAAGCGGCTCGGCCTCGTCTGCGGGCGTCGCGTCGTCGACCACGATGATGCGCACGTCGCGGAGATCGTTCCGGATGCTCGCCAGCAGCCGTTCGAGCGGTTGCGACCGCCGATAGGCCGGGATCACGACGGTGAGCGAGCCCGTTTCGACGACCGGCAGCGATGCGGGTTCCGGGTCGGCCATGCCGGCATCGATGAGGTAGCCCGCGAGCGCGGCCGAAGCACGATCGGCCACGGCGAGTTCGCGGTCGCGGATGCGTCCGGTCGCCGCCTCGCGGAGCCTCGTGACGCGCGACGGCGTGCCTCCGGCGAGGACCGCGCCGCCATCGAGCACGCGCGTCGCATTCGCGAGTCGCACGCGAGCCCCGACGGGGAGCTCCCCCGCGCCCGGAGCGGCGGGGAGGGGGACGACGGGCGGGACGGCCGGTCGCGCGAATGCGCGCCGCACGGCCGGCATCACGCGGGTAGCTCCGTCGCCACAGGAATGTCGGCCCGGGCACGCTCGTGCACCTCGTCGACCATCGCCTCGAACAGCATCCGGCCCTCGTCGGCGCTCGCCCCACGGGGGTCGCCGATCACGCCGTTGGGCGAGACCATCGCGACGCCGCCCCGCAGCATGGCGGGCAGCAGCTCGCCGAGGGGTGCCGTGACGCCGGCCTCGGCTGCGTCAAGACGCACGCGTGCCGGCGCGAGGTGCAGCATGAGCGAGGTCTCGGTGCGGCCGGCGTGCAGATCGCTCGCGACCCGCCCGGCCCGCTCCCCCACCACGGCGGGCGCGCTCGCGGGCGGCGGTTCGCACGCGACCCATGTGACTCGTCGCGACTCGTCCTCGAGCGTCGGCATGATCCGCCGCAGCGTCGGTACGTTGCCGCCGTGCGCGTTGACGATGATGATCCGGCCGGCCCACGCCGAGGCCGAACGGGCGAGCTCGATGAGCACGACGGCGAGCGCCTCGGCCCCGATCGACACGGTGCCGGCGAAGGCGGCGTGCTCGCCGCTCGCGGCGAACGCGATGGCCGGCGCGAGGACGGCATCGTCGCCCGAAGCGCGAAACCGCTCGACGAGACGCTCGGCGACGGCCGTGGCGATCACGGTGTCGGTATCGAGGGGAAGGTGCGGGCCGTGTTGCTCGGTCGATCCGAGCGGGACCACGAGGATCGCGCCGTGCGCCTCGCGGGACACCCGGTCAGCGAGCGCCGCGGGTCGCCGCGAGGCGGCGGGACCGGTCTCGCCTGCGTCGTTCGGCACCGCGACCCTTATCCCGGCGTCGGCGCCACGTCGTGGCGGCGGGCGAGGGCTTCCGCCTCCACGAAGATCGGCGAATCGACCTCCGGCATGGCGTCGTCGTCGGCACCCAGGCGCAGCTGGAAGTCCCGCGGAACCACGAGGTCTTCCGGGCACAGCTCGTGGATCGACCGCTTGCCGAGCCCGAGCACGGCCGAGTCGAGGCCGGCGCGGAGGATGTCGAGCACGTTCTCGACGCCGCCTTGGCCGTTCGCCGCGAGTCCCCACAGGTAGGCGCGACCGATCATGACCGCCTTCGCGCCGAATGCGAGCGCCTTCGCGACGTCGCCGCCCCGGCGCACGCCGCCGTCGAGGAGTACTTCGATGTCCGCGCCGACGGCATCGGCGATCCCGCCGAGCACACGAATGGTCGCGGGAGTCGTATCGAGGTTGTTGCCGCCGTGGTTTGACACGCTGATCGCGGTGACCCCGGCGTCGACGGCGCGCTTCGCATCGTCAATTCGCGTGACGCCCTTCAGCATGAACGGCGCATCCGGCCAGAGTCCACGGAGCCACGCGACATCGCTCCAGGTCGGCGGCGGGGTCGACATCCACTCGCCGTACGCGCCGAAGAACGGCGGGGCCTCGCCGCCCGGCGGCTGCAGATTGGGAGCCGTGAGGTCGGGGACGCGGCCCGAGCGGACGTACGAGGCGAGCCAGCGCGGGCGGCGCAACGCCTGCGGGGCGAACTTCGCCGCGGCCTTCAAGGTGAGGCGCTCGGGGATCCACGGGCTGCCCCAGTCGCGGCCGTGGGAGAACGACCAGTCGAGCGTCGCGATGAGCCCCTTCGCCCCGGCCGCCTTGGCGCGCTCGATGCGCTGCGCCATCACGTCTCGATCGCCCGACCAGTAAACCTGGAACATCGTGTTGGGATTGGCCGCGACGACCTCTTCGACCGGCTTCGAGGCGAACGAGCTCAGCCCCATGATGGTGCCGCGGTTGGCGGCGGCCCGGGCGACGGCGACCTCGCCGTCGGGATGCACGGCCTGCACGCCGGTCGGCGAGATGAGCACGGGAAGAGCGACGGGGATGCCGAACACCGTCGTCGACAGATCGCGTTCGGCGTGGTGACCGGCGACGTGGGGAGCCAACCCCAAATCGGCGAACGCCGCGCCGTTGTCTCGGATGGTGCGGCCGCGTTCGCTGCCGGCCACGAGCGCCCCGTAGACCGAGGGCGGAAGGCGGCGCTTGGCTCGGCGCTGTGCCTCAGCGACCGTCTCGAACCAGGGGTTTGTCATGCGTTTCGGTTCCTTTCGGGCGTCGTTGCCGCTCTGGCAATGCTATTGACGCCGGTGGTCTTCCGCCGCGGCACTACCGCGTGGAAGAAGGGTGCGGGCATTGACTACGCCGAGCGTTGCTGGCGACGGCCGCCCGTGAGCGCACGCGAGATCTCGTTGGCGGCGGCGAGCAACGTCGGCAGCAGCACGTGCGGCAACACCGAACCCGAGGGGACGGTGACGCCGACGGCGGCGATCGGGCGATCCTGGGTGCCGCGCACCGGGACGGCTATGGCGAGCGCGCCGTGCGTGATGGTGTTCTCGACGATGGCTGCGCCGGCCTGGCGCACTCGAGCGAGGGCGCGCCGCAGTTCGTCCGGATCGGTGATCGTCGTGCTCGTGAACCGCTTGAGCTGGCCCGCGAGCACGCGCTCTCGGAACGCGGGTGCCGCCCACGCGAGGAGCACATGGCCGGTGGCGGTCGCGTGCATCGGCCAGCGACCGCCGAGTCGGGTGAGAACGGGGGCTCCCCCGCGCGCCCGGATGGAGTCGATGTACACGACGTCGGTGCCGTCGCGCACCGAGAGGTTCACGTCGGCGCCCGTCGCGGCGTGCAGGTCGCCGAGATACGGCTTCGCCGCCTCGCGCAGCCGGAGACCCTGCGGCTCGAGCGCGCCGAGCTCGAGCACGCGCATCCCGACGGCGTATCGGCCGTCGGAGCCGCGCTCGAGCGCTCCCCACCGGTGCAGTTCGCCGACGAGTCGGTGCGTCGTCGAAAGGCTCAGCCCGGCCCTGCGACTGATCTCGCTGAGGGTGAGGGTGATGTGGTCCTCGTCGAAGACCTCGAGCACGGCGAGCACACGGCCGCAGGCCGTCATGCGCTCGGTCGCCGAGTCGGCGAGGTCGTCGATCGGGGCGGCGCCCAGGGCGGGGTTGGGGGCGGATGCGCCGGTGCCGCGAACGGCCGGGCGTATGGTGGCGGGCGCGTTGGCCGCGCGGGCGTCGGTGGTGGGGGCGAAGGTATCTGTCGAGGTCATCGTTGGCTCCGAGTGATGTGTCGTGTGGCTGCTTCGCGTGGGGACGCGCCTCGTGGCGCGTCTGCTCGTGTTGGGTGATTCCGTTCCGTGTTGTGTGCTGTGGTTCATGTCGGGGTGGTGGCTGACTGCGGGATTCGTTGCGGATGCGCGCGGTGGGGCGATGTCGCGTCCGGTGCGCTAGTACCCGGCCTGCAATCGGTCGGCGAGGAGCTCGCCGATGAAGATCGCCGTGGCGGCGGTGCCGCGGGTCGGGGCGGTCGGCAGTATTGACGTGTCGGCGACGCGAAGCCGGTCGATGCCGCGCACCCGGCCGCTGGCGTCGACGACTGCGTCGGGGTCGTGGTCACGGCCCATGCGCGCCGTGCCGCTGAGGTGGAGTGCGGTGCTGAGGTGGCGTCGCACCCACGCATCCAGCGCCGTGTCGTCCTCGAGCGTCGGTGCGTCGAGGTCGACGAAGCCGCCGAAGACGTCGGACATCGCGTCCGTCGCCGCGAGCGCGGCGGCCGCGCGCACGACCTCGCGCATCCGATGCCGGTCACGATCGGTCGCGAGATAGCGGTACGCGAGCAGCGGGCGCGCGCCGGGGCCGTCGATGGTCACGCGGCCGCGGGCATCGGTCACACCCGCGCTGGCCACGAACAGGCGCTCGCCGGGCAGTCCGGTGCCCCCGAAGAGCGCGGCGAGCGGGCGGAGGCTGAGCAGGAGCTCGAGCTCGTCGCCGCGCGAGGCTTCCAGGTGCAGCGCGGACGTGAAGCTCTCGCCGCGGGCGTCATCGCCGCGCCCCGTCTGGCCGAGCATGAGCCAGCCGAGCATGAGGTTGGGGTGGTCGCTCGACCCCTGCCCGACGCCGGGCAGGTCGACGAGCGGCGTGATGCCCGCTGAGGCGAGCGTGTCGGCCGCGCCGATGCCGGACGCCTGAAGCAGGCGCGGCGTCTCTACGGCGCCGCCGCACAGCACGACTTGGCCGGCCGCAAGGTGCTCACCGCCGACTTCGACGCCGGTCGCGGCCCCGCCCCGCGTGGTGATGGCGTCGACGACCGTGCCGGTGCGGATCTCGAGATTGCGCCGGCTGCGCGCGGGGTCGAGATACTGGTGCGCCGTACTTCGCCGCTCGCCGGCGATGATGTTGCGCGGTAGGGGGCCGACGCCCGCCCGGCTCCCGGCGTTTTTGTCGGGTTCGTCGACGTGACCGAGCTCGCGGGCCGCCGCGGCAAAGGCACGGGAGGCCGCGTGCGCCTGGCCGGCGCGCGCAACGGGCATCGGACCATCGGCGCCGTGGAGCTCGCTCGCGCCGAAATCGAGGTCCGTCTCGAGTTCTCGCAGAATTGGCAGCGCTGTCTCGTACGACCAGCCGTCGTCGCCGCACGCGGCAGCCCACGCGTCGAAATCGGCAGGTCGCGCGCGCAGGAACAGGCCGCCGTTGACGGCGCTCGAGCCGCCGAGCACGCGCCCTCGCGCGACCTCGTAGCGGCGCCCGTCACCGAGGTCTGCACGGTAGGTCCACGCGAGGGGGCTGCCGGGCAACGCGCCGGAGAGGTCGTTCGGCAGTGTCTTTGACGACGAATCGGGCCCGGCCTCGAGCAGCAGCACCGAGCAGTCACGCTCTTCACTCAGGCGAGCGGCGAGCGGCGAGCCCGACGACCCCGCGCCGACGACGATCACGTCATGCGTCTTCATGGGCCCGCGTCACCTCCTCGTCGTGCGCGGCGAAGATCGCGCCGAGACCTTTGAAGCCCGCCGCGATGAGGGTTGGGAGGTCGGCCTTCTCGTCGTGGAGCCACTGCTCGTATGACGCGAGCGAGATCGCGAGGCACACCCGGCCGATCACGTTCGGCAACACGTGGTCGGGATGAAGGGCCAGTCGACTCGCCGAAAAATCGGAGACCACGCGCCGCCAGTCGGCGTATCGCAGCGCCGAGTGCGCAACGAGCGTCTGGCTCTCGAGCAGCACGCGCATGCGGCGCCGGTGGTGCGCCATGTCGCTGGCGGGGAACGCGTTGAAGTCGATGATCGCCTGTCGGAGGGCGGCCGCGAGCGGAACGTCCTCGGGGATAGCGTCGAGGTTCTCGCGCATGCCGCGCAGCAAGCCATCGAAGTCGCCCCACGGCAGGTCGTTCTTGGAGGCGTAGTACCGGAAGAAGGTGCGGCGGCCGATCCCGGCGGCCGAAGCGATGTCGTCGACGGTGACGGCGTCGAAGCCCCTCGCGACGAACAGGTCGAGGCCTATGCGCTCGAGCTCAGCCGCGGTCGTGGCCTTCGCCCGTCCCGTACGTGGGCGCGCTGCACCCCCGCCGGTCGCCCGGTCAGAGTCGGCGGTGGTCTTCATCGACACCCCCTTCCATTCGGCACTGAGTGCCATTAGTATGATCGCACCGAACGGAAATCGCCAGAGTCGGCGACCAAGAAATTCCTCTTCGTCAGTGCAGACGTTGGGGTTCTGAGGAGTGCAATCATGAATTCCCCAATCGCGACCGAAACCGCCTCGTCCTCCGCCGAGAATGCCTCAGCATCCGCCGCAGAATCACCGGTGGAGACCGAAAGTCTCGTCGAAGAGGTTTCCATCGACGGCATGTGCGGCGTCTACTGATCGAGAGCGGCGACCCTCATGTCTGAGTTCGATGCAGATCGACCGTGGCAAGTGCATCCGCGCGTCGCAATACGCCCTGAACGATTCGGCGCACTGCTGTATCACTTCGAAACGAGAAAGCTCTCGTTCTTGAAGGAGCGCGCGCTTCTCAGCATCGTCGACTCGCTCGACAGCCATGCGAGCATGCGCGAAGCCGTCGTCGCGGCGGGCATCGCCCCGCCCGAGCAGGGTAAGTACCTGGCCGCACTGAGCGGCCTCGCCGCGTCCAACATGATCCGGGAGCGAGCCGCATGACGCTTATCGACACACCACCGCCCGCTGTGACAGGCACGAAGCCGGCTCGTCTCGTCGATCACTTCGAGCGCGGGCTCGACGCCCCGATCTGCCTCACGTGGGAGCTCACCTACGCGTGCAATCTCTCGTGCGTGCACTGCCTCTCGAGCTCGGGCCGCCGCGACCCGAACGAGCTCTCGACCGACGAGTGCAAGGCGATCATCGACGAGCTCGAGCGCATGCAGGTGTTCTACGTGAATATCGGTGGCGGCGAGCCAACTGTGCGGAGTGACTTCTGGGAACTGCTCGACTATGCGACGGCGCACCAGGTCGGCGTGAAGTTTTCGACGAACGGCGTCAAGATCACGCCGGAAGTCGCGAAACAGCTGGCCGCGAACGACTATGTCGATGTACAGATCTCGCTTGACGGGGCGACGGCCGATGTCAACGACTACATTCGCGGCCCCCGCTCGTACGCACTCGCAATGACGGCACTCGAGAATCTGCGCGACGCCGGGATGAAGAACTTCAAGATCTCGGTCGTGTGCACGCGTCAGAATATCGGCCAGCTCGACGAGTTCAAAGCCATTGCGGACCGCTACGGAGCACAGCTGAGGCTGACGCGACTCCGCCCCTCGGGGCGCGCGGCCGACGTGTGGGACGAGCTGCATCCGACGCAGTCACAGCAGCGCGAGCTGTATGACTGGCTCGTCGCGCATGGCGAGAACGTGCTCACGGGTGACTCGTTCTTCCACCTCTCGGCGTTCGGCGAGGCGCTTCCAGGGCTCAATCTGTGCGGCGCAGGGCGCGTCGTCTGCCTCATCGACCCGGTCGGCGATGTGTACGCGTGCCCGTTCGCGATTCACGACGAGTTCCTGGCCGGCTCGGTCCGCACCCCTGGCGGTTTCGAGGGCGTCTGGCGCGAGTCGGAGCTGTTCGCCCGCCTTCGCGCTCCGCAGTCCGGCGGTGCGTGCACCTCGTGCCAGTTCTACGACACGTGCAAGGGCGGCTGCATGGCGGCGAAGTTCTTCACCGGGCTGCCGCTCGATGGGCCAGACCCCGAGTGCGTGCAGGGGTTCGGCGAGCAGGCACTCGAGGCACGGAAGGCGATCGACGGGGCCGTGCCGAAGCCGAGCGGCGATCACTCGCACCTCACGTCTCCCCCGCGGCCCCGATCGGGCCTCGGCCCGGTACGGGTCACGATCAAGCGCGGCAAACCCGGCGGGGCCGGGCCCGGCCCCGCGGCCGCGGCGTGCGATGAGAGCCCGCTCGCCAGCTTCGGCGTCACGCGCGGCTGAGGCATCGCGCCCGCGACAGCTCGGTCGCCAGGCGTCACGAGGGCGACAGCCCGCACCCTCGTGACGCCTGGCTTCTCATTTCCAGCGGTCCAGCGCCGCTCGGCACCCTCGCCTTCCACGCTCTGGAAACCCCGTCGGTGACGCATTGCGTGCATCCGCACACAATGCGTACGATTGGTGCGCGCGGCGACGACGCCGCGCGCCCGCATGGAAGGACGACGGTCGGATGCCTGAGCTGCGCAGCCAACTCCCACCCACCTCGGCGCTCGCCCTCGCGCGACGCGCGCACTACACCGCCCTTGGCATCCCTCGACAGGACTGGGACAAGCCGAAGGTCGCCATCGTCAACACCTCCTCAGAGCTCGCCGCCTGCTACTCGCACCTCGACGAGATCTCGGCGAGGCTCAAAAAGCACCTCCGCGAAGTCGGCCTCTTGCCGTTCGAGATCCGCACCACGGCGCCGTCGGACTTCGTGACGAGCGCGGGCAGGGCCGGACGGTACATCCTCCCGAGCCGCGACCTCATCGTGAACGACATCGAGGCGGCGGTCGAGGGCGCGAAGCTCGACGCGATGATCTGCCTGAGCTCGTGCGACAAAACGACACCGGCACACCTCATGGCGGCGGGGCGGCTCAACATCCCGACGATCATCGTGCCGTGTGGCTACCAGCACTCCGGGCTCGCGGAGGGCCGTGAGGCCGACATCGAAGAGATCTTCATGCTCGCGTCGAAGGCGGCGGTCTCGGGCGAGCCGACCGACCACCTCTTGCCGCTGGCGGAAGACGCGATCCTCGGGCCCGGCGTCTGCGCCGGCCTCGCGACCGCGAACTCGATGCACATGCTCGCCGAGGCGATCGGCATGACCGTGCCGGGCGCGGCTCCCGTGCGCGCCCTCAGCGACAAGATGTGGGAGGACGTGCGCGCCGCAGCGACGGCCCTCGCCGACCTCATCGAGCGCGACGTACGCCCGCGCGACATCATCACGGCGGGCGCTGTGCGCAATGGCGTGCGAACCATGCTCGCGGTCGGCGGCTCGATGAACACGATCAAGCACCTGCAGGCCATCGCCATCGAGTCGGAGCTCGACATCGACGTGTGGGGCCTCTTCCACGCACTCGGCCGATCGACGCCCCTGCTGTGCTCGGTACGCCCCAACGGCCCGCGGCTCACGGAGGAGTTCGAGGATGCGGGCGGCGCCGCGACGGTCCTGCGAGAGCTGCTCCCGTTGCTCGATGGCGACGCCATCACCGCCAGCGGGCGCACGGTCGCCGAGAACGCGGCAGACGCGCCGGCGGCGGACGGCGACGTCATCCGACCCGTCGACGACCCGTTCGGCATGGGGCCTGCCGTCACAGTGCTGAAGGGCAGTCTCTCTCCCGGCGGCGCCGTGGCGAAGCGGCCGGTACCCGACCCGGGACCCTACGTCTTCCGCGGGCCCGCGTGCGTCTTCGGCACCCGCGACGAGGCCATCGAGGGCATCGCAAGCGGCAGGCTGCGCGAGGGCGACGTGGCGGTGATCCGCGGCATCGGCGTCACGGGCGCGCCCGGGCTCGGGCTCACCTCGGCGTTCATCTTCGCCCTGCACGCGCGAGGACTCGCCGACTCGGTCGCCCTCGTCACCGACGGCCAGTTCAGCGGGCTCGTCAATCAAGGGTTCACGGTCGGCGAAGTGTCGCCGGAGGCGGCCGAGCCGGGCTCCCCCCTCGGCCGCGTCCTTGACGGCGACCCCATCGAAATCGACATCGAGCGCGGCACCGTCGACCTCCTCGTCGATCCTGCGGAGCTCGACCTCCGCCCCGACTACCAACCGCCGGCCGACCGCGACAGCGCCGGCTACCTGACCCAGTACGAGCAGCTCGTGCAGCCGCTGAGTTGCGGCGCCGTGCTCTGCGCGCGCCCGTGCGCCGCCGCATCGAAGGAGACCGCGTGACCACCGCATCCATTCATGAACCCGCCCGCGACACCCCGGTCATCGGCGAGTACGACGTCGTCGTCATCGGCGGCGGTCCGGCCGGCATCATGGCCGCGACGGCGGCCGCACGCGAGGGACGCTCGACACTCCTGATCGAGAAGTACGGCTTCCTCGGCGGGGCCGGCACGATGGGGGGTCTCGCGACGTTCTGCGGCATGCACGCACGAGTCTGGGGCGTCGACGTGCAGTCGGTGCACGGCTACGCCGACGAGCTGCTCGAGCGCATGGTCGAGATGGAGGGGCTCAACGAGCCGCACCTGTCCGTTGACAACCGCATCCAGGCACTCTCGTACGACATCTCCGCCCTCAAGATCGCCGCCGACGAGCTCGTGCTCGGCGCAGGCGCCGAGGTGCTCTTCCACACGTCGGTGGTCGCCGTCACGATGCTCGACGACGCGACGATCGACGCCGTCGTCGTCGAGTCGAAGTCGGGTCGCGGCGCTGTGCGCGGCCGGTTCTTCATCGACGGCTCCGGTGACGGCGACGTGGCGGCATGGTCCGGCGCGCCGTACGAGCGCAGCGAACGGCTCATGTACCCATCGCTCATGTTCCGCATCAACGGCGTGCACCCGGACGAAGCGGGGCCCGCATGGAAGACCGTCCGGCAGCTCATGGAAGCGGCCGAAGCAGCGGGAACGCACTCCTTCCCCCGGAAGAAGCCGATCGTGCGGCCGCAGCGCAATCCGCTCGAGTGGCGTTCCAACCTCACTCAGCTGTCGAACGAAGACGGCTCCCCCGTCGACGGCACCGACGCCGCCCAGCTCACGCGCGGGGAGCTGCAGGGCCGGCAGCAGGTGAAGGACGTCTTCGCGTTCATCAAGGAGCGCACACCGGGATTCCAGGATTCGTACATCGTCGACATCGCACCGTCGGTCGGCATCCGCGAGACGCGTCGCATCGTCGGCGAGTACCAGCTCTCGGAAGACGACGTGCTCGGGTGCGCCGACTTCGACGACACGATCGGGGTCAACGGCTGGCCGGTCGAGGCGCACGTCGAGGGCGATGTCGTGTTCCGCTTCGCGCCAGTCGAGTCGCGCGGGTACAACCAGCTTCCCTACCGGATGCTCGTGCCCAAGCGGGTGCGCAACCTGCTTGTGGCGGGGCGGTGCGCCTCGATGACGCAGGGCGGTCAGTCCTCTGGCCGTGTGACGGGTCCGTGCTGGGCCATGGGCCAGGCCGCCGGAACGGCGGCGGCAATCGCACTCGAGGGCGACGGCACGGGCCGCGGCGTCGACGTGCCCGAGCTGCAGCGCCGCCTGGAAGCGGCGGGCGCGTACCTCGGCCGCACCCTGCCGGCGGGCATCGAGGCGCCCGTCGCCACTAGCGTCTGAACAGGTGCGGGTTGGCGTTGCGGTAGGCGCTCGCGATGCCGGCGGCACTCTCGAGCATCCGTGGGACCGCCTCCTCGGTGAGCGAACGCTCTGTCTGCCGCACGGTCGTCGACGACAGCGTCAGGGCGCCGACGACTTCGTCGCCTACCGCGATGGGCACGGCCGCAGCGACCTGCCCGGGCAGGTACTCCTCGTTCGAGACGTCGAACCCGCGTGACCGCACCTCGTCGACGCGCGCCCTGAGCGCGTCACCGTCGACGATCGTCTGCGGCGTGAACGCCTCCAGGTCGCCGGCCTCTCGGATCAGCGCGTCGACCGCCTCCGGCGTCTGCCCGGCGAGCAGCACGTGCCCCGTCGCCGTCGCGTGCGAGGGCAGGTGCTGGCCGATGCGCACGGCATCGGGCAGCGGCCGCTGCGCCTCGATGCGGGCGACGTGGATGACCTCGAAACCGTCGAGCACGCCGACGCTGCAGGTCGCTCCGGTCGCGTCGGCCAGCGACGACATGTAGCCGTACGAGATCTCGGGCAAGGACGATGCCGAGAAGTACCCCGAACCGATCTCGAGCACCTTCGGCGTGAGCCGCCAGGCCCCGTTGGCGACGATCGCGTACCCGAGGTGCTCGAACGTGATGAGGATACGCCGCACGACCGGACGTGCGAGACCGACCCGCGAGGCGATGTCGGCGACCGTCAGCGAAATCTCGTGTCCCGAGAAGGCGCGGAGTACGGCGACACCGCGCTCGATGCTCTGAATGCGGTCTCGCCCGTTGGTCTCGGCCATGTGTCATCCGTCCGTCGTGGACGCAGAGCGTCCAGGTTCTGTCATCGTATCGGTCTAGTGCCCGCCGATCAGGGGGTGGGGCGGGGAATGGAACCGTCTTATGTACGCACCGCATATCGTGCACTTGTACGCAGAGTGGTGCAATTTGGCACGTGGAGGCGTATCCTTGAGGGGAGACGCGCCGTCCGTCGGCGCTCACCAGCAGTGTTTCGAAGGAGAAACCATGCCTGTGCCTTTGAGGGAAGAAGCTGTGGGGCACGCGACCCACGATCTCGGGCCGCGATCGGTCGTCGACCGCGCCTTGAGCATCCTGGCCGCCTTCCACGGCACCGATCGGCCGCTCTCGCTCAGCGACATCAGTCGCCGCTGCAGTCTGCCCATCGCAACGTGCTATCGCATCGTGCTCCGCCTCGTGAACTGGGGCGCGCTCGAGCGCGACGAGGACAATCACTATCGCATCGGCCTGCGCCTGTGGGAGATCGCCTCGCTCGCGCCACGGTCGGTCGGGTTGCAGCGCATCGCGCGCCCGCATCTGCTCGCGCTCTATGAGGCGACGGGATGCGCGGCCCACCTCGCCGTGCGCGAGGGCGCGGAGTGCGTTTCGATCGACCGGATCCAGAACCCGCGGCGCCCAACGGCCCGGCCGCGCACGGGCAACAGGTACCCGATGCATCCGACCGCCATCGGCCTCGTCCTCCTCGCCCACGCGCCGGACGACATCCGCGGCTTCGTCATGGCGGGCAATCTCGACGAGTTGACGCCGCGCACAACGACCGCCCCCGATGAGCTGCTCCGAGAGCTCGACCGCATCCGCACGGCCGGCTATGCGATCACCGACCGTCAGGTCGACCACAAGCACGTGAGCGTGGCCGCGCCCGTACGCTCGCGCGCCGGCGAGGTCGTGGCCGCCGTGTCGCTCTCGTACGAATTCGACGGCAAGACGGCCGCGGAGAGCCTTGTGCCGATCGTCTGCCACGCCGCGAGCCAGATCTCGAGGGCCATCGCCCGTCGGGGCGCGGCCGAGGCCGCGTAGGCGGCGGAGGCTGCACCATTCCCGGGGCGTCACGCTCCCGCGAGGACGTGCACGCAGTCGTGCCCGGCGTGACGCATCACACCGGGCACGACTGCGGACTGTTCGCCGCGCTGGACGACTAGCCGACCCACTCGATCTGCGTGAAGTCGACCACGCTGCCCTTCGGTCGATCTTCGAGACCCGACCAGCGCTCGGTGTTGACCGTCGGGAAGCCCGCGTGCGTCCACGCGAGCGGCGCGAAGAACATGAGTTCCTTCGCCCGCACCTGCATGGTCTGCAGGTGCTGGCCTCGCTCGGCCTCGTCGATCGTCGAAAGCGCACCCGCTGCGGCCGCGTCGATCTCGGGGTCGCAGATACCGGACGGGTTGCGCGCCGCCATCTTGTCGGGGTTGCACGTGTACCACCGTGCGACGCCGAGGCTCGGGTCGGCCGACACCGTCGTGCGCAGCAGCGCGATATCGAAATCGCTCTGCGTGTAGACCTGGTCGGTGAACACGGGGGACGTGACCGACTGCAGGCTCACGCCGATGCCAACCTCACCGAGCATCGAGACGAGCTGCTCCGCCGCGAGCGCCGTGTCGGCGAGCTCGGTGATGTACGTGAGGTTCAGCGTGAAACGCGTGCCGTCGGGGCCGACCGGGTAGCCGGCCTCGTCGAGCGCGGTGTTGATCGCGTCGATGTCACGCGGGAAATCCTCCGAGAAGTTCACCTCTGGGCTGACGGCCCACGACAGCGAATCCGGCAGGAATCCTTCTGTGGGCTCGCCGAGCCCACCGATCGCTACATCGGAGATCTGCTGGCGGTCGATTGCTGCGAAGAGGGCGCTTCGCACCTCGGGCGTCGAGAGGTACTCGTTCTGCGCGTTCATCTCGAGCACCATCGACTGTGGCACGAATCCGTCTTCCAGGTGCACGAGATTCGGATTCTGTTCGATCTGGTCCATCTGCGACGCGTCGACCTCGGCCGAGTCGATCTCGCCGGAGATGAGCGCGAGGGTGCGCGTGTTCGGGTCGGGCATGATCGGGAAGATGGCGCGGTCGACCTGGACCTCGCCGCCCCAGTAGTTCTCGTTCTTGACGTACACGAGCTCACGGCCCGACTGGAACGACTCGAACACGAGGGGGCCGGTGCCGATGGGCTCGGTGTTGGCCGGGTTCGTGATGTAGTCGGTGCCCTCGTAGACGTGTTCCGGCAGCAGCACCATGAGCGACAGCGTCTGCATCATCGGCCCGTACTGTTCGCTCATATGCACGACGACCGTGTGCTCGTCGACGACCTCGGTCTCGGTGATCTTGTCGGTCATCGCCGGGCCATAGGTGTTGAGCGGCATGATCTCGTCGAAGTTGAACTTCACATCCTCGGCCGTGAACGGCTCACCGTCGTGCCACGTCACCCCCTCGTGGAGGTGAAGCGTGAGATCGAGCCCGTCATCGCTGAACTCCCACGAGTCGGCGAGCAGCGGCACGATCTCGAAGTCGCCCGTCTGACCGACGAGCGGCTCGAGTATCGGGGCCGCCAGCGCAGTCACTGCCGCGCCGTTCGTGAGCTGCGGGTTGAGGCTCTCCGGGTCGGCGGAGATGGCCTGCACGTAGACGCGCTCGCCGCCCGCCGCGTTGCCGGCTCCTCCCGCGCAGGCGGTGAGCGCCATGACCGCGGCTGCCCCTGCGGCGATGGCGGAGAATATCGAGTGCTTTCGTTTCAACATAGGTGTTGTGCCTTTCCGTGTCGACGAGCGGCGTTGCTCGTGACGTGCGTTGGGTGTGCGGGCCTGGTGAGTGCTAGCCCTTCCATTCCAGGCCCATCCAGTCGAGGGTTGTCGATCGGGTCGTGTCGCTGAACGTGTCGAGCCCGTCCCAGCGCTCGGTGCTCACCGTGGGGAATCCCGCGTGCGTCCACGCGAGCGGCGCGAAGAAGATCAGTTCCTTCGCGCGCACCTGCATGGCCTGCAGGTGCTCACTGCGCTCGGCCTCGTCGATCGTCGACAGCGCACCCGCTGCGGCCGCGTCGATCTCGGGGTCGCAAATGCCGGACGGGTTGCGCGCCGCCATCTTGTCGGGGTTGCACGTGTACCAGCGCGAGACGCCGAGGCTCGGGTCGGCCGACACCGTCGTGCGCAGCAGCGCGATGTCGAAGCTGCTCTGCGTATACACCTGGTCGGTGAACACTGCAGACTCGACCGATTCGAGGTTCACGCCAATGCTGACGTCCCCCAGCATGGAGACGAGCTGCTCGGCAGCGAGCGCCGTGTCGGCAAGCGACACGATGTACTTGAGGTTCAGCGTGAAACGCGTGCCGTCGGGGCCGACCGGGTAGCCGGCCTCATCGAGCGCGGTGTTGATCGCGTCGATGTCACGCGGGAAGTCGCGCTCGAAGTCGACGTCCGGGCTCAGGGCCCATTCAAGTGACGGCGGCAGAAAGCCTGTTGCCGGCTCGCCAAGCCCGCCGATCGCGACATCCGTGATCTCCTGACGGTCGATTGCGGCATAGACGGCGGCGCGCACTTCGGGTGTCGAGAGGTACTCGTTCTGCGCGTTCATCTCGAGCACGACCGACTGCGGCACGTTGCCCGTCTCGAGGTGCACGAGATTGGGATTCTCGGCGATCTGGTGCATCTGTGACGCGTCGACCTCGGCCGAGTCGATCTCGCCGGCGACGAGCGCGAGCGTGCGCGTGTTCGGGTCGGGCATCATCGGGTAGATGGCTCGATCGACCGGCACGTCGCCGCCCCAGTAGTTCTCGTTCTTCACATACACGAGCTCGCGGCCGGACGAGTACGACTCGAAGACCATCGGCCCCGTGCCGATCGGCGCCATGTTGGCCGGGTTGGTGATGTAGTCGGTTCCCTCGTAGATGTGCTTCGGCAGCAGCACCATGAGCGACAGCGTCTGCAGCAGCGGGCCGTACTGTTCGCTGAAGTGCAGCGTGACGGTGCTCTCATCGACGATCTCGGTCTCGGTGATCTTGTCGGTCATCGCCGGACCATAGGTATTGAGCGGCATGATCTCGTCGAAGTTGAACTTCACATCCTCGGCCGTGAACGGCTCACCGTCGTGCCACGTCACCCCCTGCCGCACGTCCATCGTGAACTCGAGTCCATCGTCGCTGAACTCCCACGACTCGGCGAGCATCGGGAATCGCTCGAACTCGCCGGTCTGGCCGATGAGCGGTTCAAGGATGGGCGCGCCGAGCATTGAAACCGACGCGCCGTTCGTGAGCTGCGGGTTGAGGCTCTCGGGATCGGTCGCGATGGCCTGCACGTACACGCGCTCGGCCCCCGCGGCATCCGGACCGCCTCCGGCGCAGGCCGTCAACGCCATGAGCGTGGCCGCGCCGGCGGCCACGACGGCGACTCTGGTCTTTCTTAGGGGAATCACGGGGGGGGTACCTTTCGGGGTCGTCGGGCGGGCCGCGTCGATCAGGCGATGGCGTCGAGCGTGAGCTCCGATTCGAGCAGGCTCTTGGTGTAGGGATGCGCGGGGGCGTTGAAGATCTGCTCCGTCGTGCCCGATTCGACGATCTCGCCGTGGCGCATGACGTGCACCTCGTCGGCGACCTTCTTCACGACGGGCAAGTCGTGGGTGATGAAGACGTATCCGACGCCGATGCGCTCGGTGAGTCCGCGAAGCAGGCGCAATACGCCCGCCTTCACGGACGCGTCGAGCGCCGACACGCACTCGTCGGCCACGATGATGCGCGGGTCGAGCGCGATCGCACGGGCGATCAGCACGCGTTGCCGCTGCCCTCCCGAGAGCTCGCTCGGGTAGCGGTCGAGGTATGCACTTGCCGGCGTCAGCCGCACGAGTTCCAGAACTTCTTCGATCTTCTCGCGCACCTCCGCCCTGGTCGAGGCCATGCGGTGCAGTTGGATGATCTCGCCGATGGCCCGCCCAACGGTCTTTCGCGGATTGAGCGAGCCGGCGGGGTCCTGCAGCAC